>NZ_JBGFCD010000404.1:0-209 GCF_041205405.1 Falsihalocynthiibacter sp. S25ZX9 | reverse complement strand
TGCCGCTCAACGAGGGTTGCGATATAGCTGTTCTTGGATCCGCCAATCAAGTCGCCTTCCCAGTGGCCCGGAACGGCCCGATCTTCGACGGACGCAGGCCTTTCGCTGATAGATACAGCATTCTTAATCTGGCCATTCCCGTTGCGCTTCTGGCTGGCGTGTTTGGAGCGCCTGACAGTCCGTCTTGCGCGCAGATGCTCCAGGAGTTC
>NZ_JBGFCD010000403.1:0-224 GCF_041205405.1 Falsihalocynthiibacter sp. S25ZX9 | reverse complement strand
AGAGAGGAAGCCTAAGAGGGGTACCCAATAACTGGGGCATAAACAGGGGCATTTCTGGCCTCACGAGGAAGCCTGACTGCTTGTTCTGCTGATCTAAAATGAATTGGCTGGGATGGTAGGAACCCCAGCAAGGGGATCGTTTTCTTCGACTTATCCGATCAATACCACGAACTGGGGCATTCCTGGGGGCCTTTTGTGGCCTTTGTGGACAATCTGGGGGACTG
>NZ_JBGFCD010000402.1:0-235 GCF_041205405.1 Falsihalocynthiibacter sp. S25ZX9 | reverse complement strand
AAGGCCGTATTTGCTCTCTGAAGAGCGTCTCTCCTTGAATGTCGTACAGGCAAATCGCTGAAACCACGCCACAAAAGGGCGGGTACTTCGCACGTTCAAAAAGAGAAGAAGTGTTTGGCTGGGATGGTAGGAACCCCAGCAAGGGGATCGTTTTCTTCGACTTATCCGATCAATACCACGAACTGGGGCATTCCTGGGGGCCTTTTGTGGCCTTTGTGGACAATCTGGGGGACTG
>NZ_JBGFCD010000401.1:0-240 GCF_041205405.1 Falsihalocynthiibacter sp. S25ZX9 | reverse complement strand
TGCCGCTCAACGAGGGTTGCGATATAGCTGTTCTTGGATCCGCCAATCAAGTCGCCTTCCCAGTGGCCCGGAACGGCCCGATCTTCGACGGACGCAGGCCTTTCGCTGATAGATACAGCATGGACCTGTCGCGCTTTAGTGCCGCCCCAAGTGCTCGTTTAAGCCACTTTCCGTTCGAAAGCGACGGGACTTTTCCATCCCAGTGCTGAATGGCGCCGTCGCGGATTGTAGAACCCATTG
>NZ_JBGFCD010000400.1:0-242 GCF_041205405.1 Falsihalocynthiibacter sp. S25ZX9 | reverse complement strand
GGCACCTAGATGAGGTTTGTTTTGAAAGTAAACGGCGAACGTCACTACTTATGGCTAGCGGTTGATCATGAAGGTGAGGTGTTGGAAAGTTACGTCACCAAGCGCCGCGATGAGGGCACAGGGCACTGTCAGAAGAAAACCGGTTGAGGCGGGCAGGGTGAACGCCTAGCGTCGCAGGATGACAAAACGCGACCCATTCAAGTACTTCAAGACGAGCCCGCAGATCATCCGCCTGGCAGTGA
>NZ_JBGFCD010000399.1:0-243 GCF_041205405.1 Falsihalocynthiibacter sp. S25ZX9 | reverse complement strand
CACGCAGATGCTCCAGCAGCTCCTTCTTGAGGACGCCACGTGCTTGTATGTATAGGCTTTTGTATATCGTCTCGTGTGACACTTGTCTCTGCGCCTCTCCCGGAAACGCACGTTTGAGCCAACCCGCAATCTGCTCGGGCGACCATTTACGTCGTAGCTTTGCTGATACTGCGCGGCTCAAAGATGGATGACAAGCCAGCTTACATGTCTTGGGGCGCAAAGCGCGATCCCATGTTGCTTGGT
>NZ_JBGFCD010000398.1:0-243 GCF_041205405.1 Falsihalocynthiibacter sp. S25ZX9 | reverse complement strand
CTATCATCGCCGGAATGCCCATCAGGTTCATGACGCGGGTCATATTGTAGGCCAGCACATGCAGCGCCATCTCAGTTGCCACGTTTTTCAGGGTTCGCATTTTGAAGTGGGTGGCCCCCATCCATGATTTGATCGTGCCGTAGGGATGTTCGACGGTCATGCTGCGGACCGCCAGTTGAGCTGGGTTTGCATCCAGTCGTGCTTGCACCCGCTCAAGAACATCTTCTTTTTCCCAACGACGCA
>NZ_JBGFCD010000397.1:0-243 GCF_041205405.1 Falsihalocynthiibacter sp. S25ZX9 | reverse complement strand
CACGAGACCGGTGCAGCACAAGAACACCCTGCTGCTCCTCGGTCTTCACTGGCACGAAGCGCATGTTCGGTCGCGTGACAGCCTCGCAGATGGCTTCCGCATCCGCTGCATCGTTCTTTTGTCGTTTGACGTACGGCTTTACATAAGCGGGAGGAATCATCCGCACGTCGTGACCAAGCGCCGCGATTTCCCGCGCCCAGTAATGCGATGTGGCACAGGCCTCCATGCCAATCAGGCAGGGTT
>NZ_JBGFCD010000396.1:0-243 GCF_041205405.1 Falsihalocynthiibacter sp. S25ZX9 | reverse complement strand
GAATTTGTCTGATGGTGTGGACGGCTCCACCCGAACGGCATCGCAATGTGTCATGCTGGTGCTGTTACGACCCAACAGAGAGAAGGAGCCATCCACAATGGATATTACAACACTCGGAATTGATCCGTTGACCGGCAGGTGATTGCATAGCAATCGCTGAGAGGTTCACCAAGTCTGTTTTTCAACTTCACGGCATTGACACGAATGGCGTCGTGGTTTTGCAAAAGAAGTTGCGCCGTGGCG
>NZ_JBGFCD010000395.1:0-261 GCF_041205405.1 Falsihalocynthiibacter sp. S25ZX9 | reverse complement strand
ATACAGGCGCGAGGCGTCCTTAAAAAGGAACTCCTGGAGCATCTGCGCGCAAGACGGACTGTCAGGCGCTCCAAACACGCCAGCCAGAAGCGCAACGGGAATGGCCAGATTAAGAATGCTGGACCTGTCACGGTTTGATACCGCTCCTTTGATAGCATTTACTGCAACAAAGGAGACTGAGCATGGGACTGAAACGAACAGACGAATTTAGGGAAGATGCGGTGCGGATCGCACTGACCAGTGGGCTTACCCGCAAGCAAG
>NZ_JBGFCD010000394.1:0-272 GCF_041205405.1 Falsihalocynthiibacter sp. S25ZX9 | reverse complement strand
AGGGCAGTGATTGGTTGCTGCCAATTGGCAAAGTACGCAAGTCCCGCGACACCATCGTCACTGAGGTCAACTGATATGAGCATTATTCGCAAGCTTTTCCGTGCGACACCGATACCCACAACCGATGGTGCGTTCAGCCCGTCCCCTTTGGCAATCAAACTGGGCACATCGACTACAACGGATTACGATGGTGGGGCTTATGCCAAACCTTATGTGGGCCCCAAAAATCGCGTGCTGATGATCTGCACCGAAGAACGCAACATGACGATGGC
>NZ_JBGFCD010000393.1:0-272 GCF_041205405.1 Falsihalocynthiibacter sp. S25ZX9 | reverse complement strand
CCAATCTTTTAGATAAAACATCGATATCACCGTCCGTTTTATCGATCCGTTTGACCTGTCTGGCGAACCAATCGTATGGCACACGGTTGAATTCCTGCAAGAATCGAAACAATTGCTCCAAAAGTCCTGCATGCTCATCGTGGCTGATTCCCCTAAAATCGGGAACACGGCAAACATCACAAAGGCGTTTAACATCGCCAGCAGAAACAATTTTATCGCTCACAATCGGCATCGCCGTCAGTGTTTTGAGGGTGCGCAGATCGTCCGCTTCG
>NZ_JBGFCD010000392.1:0-272 GCF_041205405.1 Falsihalocynthiibacter sp. S25ZX9 | reverse complement strand
CAGCATCTGCATTGGACGTGACCAATCCATTGGGCAACGAAAATGGCAAATAGTTTGGGTGCCGATCTAAAGCCTCAGTCCCAGTTGCCAATAACAAGGCGGCAACCATCATCACGCTCTGTACGAACCAATAGCTTGCGCGCGTGTCCTGTAGCAGTTTGCGAATGAACGCCATATTGATCGGAAACCTTCCTCAAAAGCCTACGGGTATCACAGTGTAAGGCTCTATAACATTAGGTGCTATGCACATTGTAAGTGAACGAGAAACTAGC
>NZ_JBGFCD010000391.1:0-272 GCF_041205405.1 Falsihalocynthiibacter sp. S25ZX9 | reverse complement strand
GCGGGCTATCCTTGGACAAAAAACGTCAATTTTCACTTCTCCGACGAAGGAACCAGTGCGGATTTGAGCAAGGTTCTGGCATTAATGGAGGGGGCCCATGTCTACACATGCGGCCCCGAGGCATATATGGCCAGCGTTATAGACGCGGCAGAAGTTAACGGATTCCCAGAAGACACGCGCCATCTTGAGTATTTTGCCGTCCCTGAAACGCCCGATTACGTTAACACTCCCTTCACACTTCGGCTCAAAGACGGTCGTGAACTCCATGTATC
>NZ_JBGFCD010000390.1:0-272 GCF_041205405.1 Falsihalocynthiibacter sp. S25ZX9 | reverse complement strand
CTCCTTACGGACACGCGCTGTGAAAGATGGCGAAAGCTATACCGTGACGGGCAACAAAACGTGGATAACCAACGCCGCCCGAACCCACGTGATGACCCTCTTGGCGCGGACCGACACCTCAAGCGATGACCACAAGGGGCTCTCCATGTTCTTGGCTGAGAAACTTCCCGGTACGAACGACGTACCTTTCCATACGCAGGGGATGAGTGGCAGTGAAATCGAGGTTCTGGGCTATCGCGGCATGAAGGAATACGAACTGGCATTTGATGGGT
>NZ_JBGFCD010000389.1:0-272 GCF_041205405.1 Falsihalocynthiibacter sp. S25ZX9 | reverse complement strand
ATGCCCGCAGCTGGGCGCAAGCTGGTGCGCCGATGCCGGTTGCAATTGCCCTCGGAGCGGACCCTGCAACGCTGCTTTCTGCGGCGCGTCCCCTACCAGAAAATATCTCGGAATTGATGTTTTCGGGCGTATTGCGCGGCGCGCGCACGCAACTTGTTCCCGCCCGCAGCGTACCGCTTTTGGTGCCCGCCCATGCGGAAATTATGATCGAAGGCTTGGTTCACCCCAATGATTTCGCCCCAGAGGGGCCGTTTGGCGATCACACCGGTTAT
>NZ_JBGFCD010000388.1:0-272 GCF_041205405.1 Falsihalocynthiibacter sp. S25ZX9 | reverse complement strand
AAGAGCCAAGGGCGCTATGTGGATACTGTGTTCATCGATACCAGCACGGTGTTCAAGCGGCCCGTTTGGCTTTCCCCAGAAATGCACAAGCGATTGCTCTACACTGCGGTTACTCGGGCCCGCGAACAGGTCGTGTTCTATGAAATGGCTGGCTGTTGTGAAGGTGTGAATCCTAAGAGCAAAAAAACAATGAATTGCTAACTGGTGTAGAGTAGGCGTTCAATTTCGGTGACACCAGGGGGTGTTACCATTTTGAGCTAATTCTAACGAGG
>NZ_JBGFCD010000387.1:0-273 GCF_041205405.1 Falsihalocynthiibacter sp. S25ZX9 | reverse complement strand
CTGAATGATCGTATTTAGTCAGTCTTTTGGAACTGAATGCACCTTACGGCGATCAGCTTCATGAACACGTCGGCTACCCGACCGGTCGTTTTGTCCATTACCGCTCGTACAAAATTCTTGTGTTCAGTTGGATTAAGGCGCGCAGCACTGCACTTTAGCAATGCTGGCAAACGTCTACCAGCTTGGATGGGGCATTTCATGAATCCCTATACCACCAACTGTCTGGTTCCTGAAATTGTCATACCATCCTTCCCCTAGTTGTTGGGAGAACGC
>NZ_JBGFCD010000386.1:0-273 GCF_041205405.1 Falsihalocynthiibacter sp. S25ZX9 | reverse complement strand
ACAGGCAAATCGCTGAAACCACGCCACAAAAGGGCGGGTACTTCGCACGTTCAAAAAGAGAAGAAGTGTTTGGCTGGGATGGTAGGAACCCCAGCAAGGGGATCGTTTTCTTCGACTTATCCGATCAATACCACGAACTGGGGCATTCCTGGGGGCCTTTTGTGGCCTTTGTGGACAATCTGGGGGACTGTTCAGTGAACGGGAAGAAGGCGTTCAGGGCTCTGGGGAGGTATCACCTGAGCTGGATGCCACCCCCAAGACGTAGTAAAAAAT
>NZ_JBGFCD010000385.1:0-273 GCF_041205405.1 Falsihalocynthiibacter sp. S25ZX9 | reverse complement strand
TGATGGCAATATCTAGGTCAGCATTGATTGCAAAGGCGCGTGGCGCGACAATCGGATGATCGAGCGCGTATGGCGGTCACTAAAGTACGAATGCGTCTATCTGCACACCTTTGAGACAGGCTCAGAGGCAAAAGCCGGTATCATGAAATGGCTGGCCTACTATAATGCTGAACGTCCTCACTCGACACATGGAATCTTGCCCCCCGACGAGGCCTATGCAAACAAAACAGAACCAATGAGAGTAGCAGCCTGACATGAAACCCTGATCCACCT
>NZ_JBGFCD010000384.1:0-273 GCF_041205405.1 Falsihalocynthiibacter sp. S25ZX9 | reverse complement strand
GATCACTGTTTTGCGGCCAAACGCATCAGAAAGCGCGCCTGCGAAAAACGTCCCGCTGCCCATGCCCAGTACAAAAACAAGGACAACCAGCATGATCCGATTTGGCGCATCGTGGGTCAATTCGAGCCCCATCATCGGCAAACCGGGCAGCATGGCGTCAATCGAAAACGCGATCATGGCAAAGAGCATGGCCACAAGGGACACAAATTCGGGGAGGGCAAGGCGTTTGGAAGCCATGGTGTGTGCTTTCTGAAGGGGTAATCAGCAGGGAGC
>NZ_JBGFCD010000383.1:0-273 GCF_041205405.1 Falsihalocynthiibacter sp. S25ZX9 | reverse complement strand
GTTAGACAGCGAGGCGTAATAAATGTAGGATAAACTTGAATGAAAAGAACAAACTTAGGTGAGAATGGCCCTGAAATTTCACAATTCGGAATAGTGGCCATGTCCTTCGCTGGCATCTATGGTGGCGCGACAATGGAAGAAAGTCACGCCGTTTTAAACACGTGTCGAACTGCTGGGGTGACCCATATAGATACTGCGAATGTCTATGGCAAAGGCCGCTCAGAAGAGATCATAGGGGATTGGTTTGCAAATAACCCAGCCGCGAGAGAAGAC
>NZ_JBGFCD010000382.1:0-274 GCF_041205405.1 Falsihalocynthiibacter sp. S25ZX9 | reverse complement strand
ATGACCGCTTCAATTGTGTATCGAGAAAACTTAGTGGTATCAATCGGCACTGAGGGGACCGCGCCCGTTTTAGCGCGGAAAATCAAGACCCGCATGGAGGAGTTGCTCTAACCAAACCTCGGCGATTTGGCCGCCATTGTTGGACGGCTCCGCGACAGCGCGGCGCATCATCTCGGTCCCATTCAGCGGCGCGATATTTGGCGCTGGGTGTTTACGGCCAGCCCGCGTGCGGATTTCACCGCAGGACGCGAACGGCCCGCCGCTCTGGCGATCA
>NZ_JBGFCD010000381.1:0-274 GCF_041205405.1 Falsihalocynthiibacter sp. S25ZX9 | reverse complement strand
CGCGCATTAGAGTCGCGGACTTGACTTCAAGATAACAATCTGGCGCTTCGCCTGTAAGCAGAAAATCGACCCGCGATCCCGTGCCATATTTTACTTACGAGCGGATATTTCCATACACCAATAGCGGCGCAATTTTCTTGGCCAGCAACGCTTCCGCGACGATCCGATTTGCCCGACCCGTGTCAATTCCAGTGAAGTTTCAGTCACTATGCTCGACTAATCGCCACCCATATTTTAACTTCTTTTTAGGGTCGTCGTTCGGCTCCAACCAAAT
>NZ_JBGFCD010000380.1:0-274 GCF_041205405.1 Falsihalocynthiibacter sp. S25ZX9 | reverse complement strand
CCTGAGCGAAATGGTCTCGACAGCATGGGACAGCGCGCGGACCTATCGCGGCTCGGACATGCGCGGCGGTGCAAATGGTGCGCGCATTCGCCTCGCACATCAAAAAGATTGGGAGAGCAATGAGCCTGTGCGTTTGGCGAAAGTGCTGGGTGTGCTTGAAGGCATTGCTGCAGAAAGCGGTGCAAGTCTTGCGGATGTCATTGTCCTCGCAGGGAATGTAGGCGTCGAGCAAGCGGCTAATTCTGCGGGATATCAGGTGTCGGTTACTTTCGCT
>NZ_JBGFCD010000379.1:0-274 GCF_041205405.1 Falsihalocynthiibacter sp. S25ZX9 | reverse complement strand
AGATGCTTTATGGTATTACGTGGTGGTGTCCCGAACGGATCACATTTACGAAATGCCTTGCAAGAACAAAGTGGAGACCTGGGTCGGCACTGGAGTTTTGGTCCGCTTCGGGCTGTGGTTTCAAAGGGTCGCCGCAACACATGCTTCAAATTTCTCTTCTGTGGTTTGGTATTGCAAGGGCTTTCTTGGCCGCTCGTTAAGCTGACGTGCGACGGCGCTGAGTTTAGCTTGCCTAAAACCAGATATATCAGTGCCTTTGGGGAAGTACTGTCTG
>NZ_JBGFCD010000378.1:0-275 GCF_041205405.1 Falsihalocynthiibacter sp. S25ZX9 | reverse complement strand
CACTACCGCAACCTGGTGGTCCGAACATCGAGAAATGTGCGCTTTCCGGTGATCCGGCGCGTTTTCGTTTTCCACGCCCGCTTCTTGATCGACCTGGATGCGACATGTCGTTCTCTGGGTTAAAAACGGCAGTTCTCCGCGCCCGTGATTCCGTGGTTTCCGACAAGGGCTGGCTTACCAAGAAAGATCAAGCCGACCTGAGCGCGGGTTTTCAACAGGCGGTCACGGCGGTGTTGATAGAGAAAACACGCCGTGCCCTTGCAGTTTACTTGTCT
>NZ_JBGFCD010000377.1:0-275 GCF_041205405.1 Falsihalocynthiibacter sp. S25ZX9 | reverse complement strand
CTCGGGTATTCGCGCGCCGAATGCTGCGGTGAAGCGCGATGATTTGCCGGGGCACTGGTAACCCAAAGACGTAACCTAAGTGAGACAGAATGAATGAAGTAAACACGATGCGGGCGATGGAAATATCTACGCCTGGCGGTCCGGAAGTTCTGCGCGAAACACGTCGGCCAATGCCGATTGCGCGCGCGGGAGAGGTTGTAATTCGGCTGGCCTATGCGGGGGTCAATCGCCCCGATGCGCTGCAACGGGCAGGGCTCTATAATCCTCCAGCGACC
>NZ_JBGFCD010000376.1:0-275 GCF_041205405.1 Falsihalocynthiibacter sp. S25ZX9 | reverse complement strand
CATGAAGGTTTGAGCGCAAAATACCGGTGCAAATCTTCTTTTAACGGCAGAACCCTTATGCCGCGACGGTCGGATGGCAGGGTGGGTTCTGGCACCACAGTTACGCCCAATCCTTCGCGCACGAGGGCGAAGGAGCTGATCCAGTCGCGCACCTCCATCCGAACGTCTTGCAACCCGCATCCGATGGTCTCAGCAAGGCTTCCCGCGTGGATAGTGCACCCGCCCGTCGCCAATATAAATGGCTCATTTGAGAGGCGCGCCAAAGAGACGCTGTG
>NZ_JBGFCD010000375.1:0-275 GCF_041205405.1 Falsihalocynthiibacter sp. S25ZX9 | reverse complement strand
ATCACGACAGTTTGTGCGCACGCTTTCAAAAAATAAGTCAAAAATTTTCAGATCAATTTCTATGATTTAACCGAATGTTCGGTTTTTGCCGCGAATGTAGTTTCAAAGATAAACGCGGAGAGATTTATGAGTATGCATTCCAAGCTGGCGGTACCAACCGTTCAGGGATTTATGACCGGATACCTAGAGGCATTGGCCCTTGTGGAGCGGCTTCACCGACTACTCCTTGACGTGATAAAGGACGAATTTGAGCGCGTGGGCGTGCTTGAGATTAA
>NZ_JBGFCD010000374.1:0-275 GCF_041205405.1 Falsihalocynthiibacter sp. S25ZX9 | reverse complement strand
GACATTCCGCTCGCTTTGGATCGTCAATCAGAGGCGATAGAAGAATTGCGCGAAGGGATGCGTGCCCTTGGTCAGGCCATGGCGGAAGACTCCAATAGCGCTGATGGCGAGAATGGCCAAACCGCACAGGGCGAAGGGCGTGACGGTGGCGACCCCCTCGGACGCGCGCCCGGAACAAGCGGGGCGTCCCGCAGTGACAGCCCCTTTGCCGATGGCGAAAACCCATATGGTCGTGCACGCGAATTGCTAGACGAATTGCGCCGCCGCGAAGGGGA
>NZ_JBGFCD010000373.1:0-276 GCF_041205405.1 Falsihalocynthiibacter sp. S25ZX9 | reverse complement strand
CCGTCCTCCTCGTCGGCGGTGGCTTGGGTGCGTTCTGGTTTAGATTGGGGTTGGGGCTGGTTTTCCTGTGGCAAAACTGCGGTCGACTCTGCTGGTTGCTCAAGCGTGCGGGCAGCGGGTGACGCAGGTTGGGTTTGTTGAGCTTCGATGGGCGCAGCATTCTTGGTCAAAACATCTGACTGTTCTTCGCTCTGCGGCGCAGGAAGGCCGGTTGCCCCCTCGCTCACATCCACGGTGGGATCCACAAGGATTAGGATTTCAGCTGGAGTTGTTTCA
>NZ_JBGFCD010000372.1:0-276 GCF_041205405.1 Falsihalocynthiibacter sp. S25ZX9 | reverse complement strand
TGGACTGTCCTGTGGCGCCGGTTGAGAATGCTGGCCTTGATGTGGACATGCTTGAGGCGCAGGCATTCTGGTTTTTGGCCGTGCTGGTTGCGCGCGGTTTGACGACCTCGGCCCCCGGAACGACGGGGGTGCGGGTGCCGATTGGCGGCGGCATTTTGAGCGAGCCGACGTGGGCGTTACGCAAGGAAGTTTAAAAACTTTAAACTCCTGAGAGGGGCTTTTTTAAAGTTTTTAAACATTTTTGAGCCGGAAACTAGCCGCGCGGGATGTCGAAAT
>NZ_JBGFCD010000371.1:0-276 GCF_041205405.1 Falsihalocynthiibacter sp. S25ZX9 | reverse complement strand
ACAGCAAGGCCAAAGCCCGATCAACGCTTTGCGCGCCGATGTTTTCCAAAGGGAAATTCTCGTCTGTCATCTTCCAAGCACCCACATGCATCCACAATGTGGACACCTCTTTTGTAGTCATTTTCTATCTGTACAGGCTCAAACATTGATTGTTGAGCAATATCGGGCATATTTCAAGGTAAAATTTGGAATTTCAAAACGACAATAAAATTTTCCCTTGCAACACCATCCAAAATATGGACGTTCTGTTGCCGGAGACCTCCACTGGGAGGGGAC
>NZ_JBGFCD010000370.1:0-277 GCF_041205405.1 Falsihalocynthiibacter sp. S25ZX9 | reverse complement strand
ACTACCTCGCCAAACGCGACGCCGAGTGGATGAGCCAAGTTTACAGTGCTTTGGGTATGACAACGGGTGTTGTCTATCCACAGCAGCAGGATGAAGAGAAAAAAGCCGCGTATAAATGCTACATTACCTATGCCACGAACAATGAACTGGCGTTTGACTATCTTCGCGACAACATGCGGTCCGAATTGTGCCAATTGGCACAGCGCGGCCACCATTATGCGATTGTGGATGAGGTCGACTCCATTTTGATCGACGAAGCAAGGACACCGTTGATTAT
>NZ_JBGFCD010000369.1:0-277 GCF_041205405.1 Falsihalocynthiibacter sp. S25ZX9 | reverse complement strand
GCGCGCGACACGCGGTTTTCACCCAAGAGGTAAAAATTCAGTTTTTCATCGTCTTGAGTTTTGCGTGCTTGGTCGATTTTGATCAATTCCGCTGTTGTATAAACGCCAGCTTCAACTCCTGCAATTTTAGCGAGTTGATCGTTACCTGCATTGGCAGCACCAGCGAAAGGAAGGGCTACTGCAAGAGCGAGAGCGTAAAGAGTTATTTTGTTAAACATGATAGTCTCCATTTGGATGCGACAAGATCCTGATTCAGCAATCGTTGCCGCGTTTCTAT
>NZ_JBGFCD010000368.1:0-277 GCF_041205405.1 Falsihalocynthiibacter sp. S25ZX9 | reverse complement strand
GCAAAGAAACGCTGTTTATTCAACGCCTGTTAGCGTTATTTGTGTAAACAATCTGGGATAATAAGGGTTTTGTTTCGTAAATGGCAAAAATCGCCTACATTCTTCTGTGCCACAAGGATCAAGAAGCCATCATTTTGCAAGCCAAGCGTCTGACCGCTACTGGTGACTATATGGCGATTCATTTTGACGCAAGCGCCAGTCAAGCGCATTTCGCCGAAATTGGCGCAGCCCTGAAGGGCAATTCAAATGTTGTTTTTTCAAAAAAGCGGATCAATTG
>NZ_JBGFCD010000367.1:0-277 GCF_041205405.1 Falsihalocynthiibacter sp. S25ZX9 | reverse complement strand
CCCGTTCCGTTTTCGCCAGCCTTGGAAGACATCACCGTTCCAACCGCCGAAACGGTCGCCGAAACCGCCAGAAAACTCATGCGCGGGGAGATGTTCCATGGCGCATGAGGTCATCATGCCCGCCCTAGGGATGGCGCAGGAAACAGGTAAAATCGTAAGCTGGCAGAAGCAAGCGGGCGATGCAGTCAAGATCGGCGACGTGTTGATGGAGGTCGAGACCGACAAAGCGGTCATGGATGTAGAAGCGCTCGCAGATGGCTATTTAGGCTCCGTTAGT
>NZ_JBGFCD010000366.1:0-277 GCF_041205405.1 Falsihalocynthiibacter sp. S25ZX9 | reverse complement strand
CTTGCCAGTATCGTTCAGGCGGCGACGTTCCTCGTATTGAATGTTCACAACGCCAGACGACACCACCGCGCCGCCATGCACCAGTTGAAGACGGCCGCGATCGGCCAAATCAGAGAGGTCGCGCCGGATAGTTTGCACCGTGACATCGTAGAGTTCGGCAAGGCCATCCACGGTGACTTTGCCCTCTTTGCGCGCAAGTTAGAGGATATCTTTCTGTCTAAAGTTTGAGACCATGGCTTTCTCCCTGACGTCGCGTAATAGAATCCTAACAATCAAC
>NZ_JBGFCD010000365.1:0-278 GCF_041205405.1 Falsihalocynthiibacter sp. S25ZX9 | reverse complement strand
GCTTTCCACCTTTTGGCCCACCGCGTTTTGCGTCAGGTTTACGTCCTTGTGGCTTGCCACGAGTACCTTCAGCCGCATCCTTTTGTGGACGACGATTGTTTGGCCGAGGCTTCGGTGCCAATGTAAACGTATAGAAAGCCTCCATTTCAGGAGCTTCGACGCCTGCATCTGGAGCTTTCGCCTCTTCTGCGTTTTCTTCAGCAGAAACGGCCTCTAACGGGGCCGTATCCTCTGGAACTGCAGTTGTTGCATCTTCGGTCGCAACCACTTCTGGCGCT
>NZ_JBGFCD010000364.1:0-278 GCF_041205405.1 Falsihalocynthiibacter sp. S25ZX9 | reverse complement strand
AGGTCGCAAGATCTTTTCAACTTGATAGTTTGATCCTGGCTCAGAACGAACGCTGGCGGCACGCCTAACACATGCAAGTCGAGCGCTTCCCACCAACTTCGGTTGTGGTGAGGAGCGGCGGACGGGTTAGTAACGCGTGGGAACATACCCTTCACTAAGGAATAGCCACTGGAAACGGTGAGTAATACCTTATACGCCCTTCGGGTGAAAGATTTATCGGTGAAGGATTGGCCCGCGTTAGATTAGATAGTTGGTGGGGTAATGGCCTACCAAGTCTA
>NZ_JBGFCD010000363.1:0-278 GCF_041205405.1 Falsihalocynthiibacter sp. S25ZX9 | reverse complement strand
CGCATTAGACCGGTTAGAGGGCTTCACTTCGCTGCACGGCCCCGCTTTTTACGGCCTCCCCGTAAATGACACAACGCTCACCCTGACCAAGGGCGCGCCAGTTACATACCCCTCAAAAATCGAAGTCGGCGCGGAAACCGTCACTGTATTTGATCCCGGTTTCCCCCTGCATTGGACCGTCACCGCCTAGCGAAAACAAAGGACCCGTCATGATCCCAACTTCACATACCGACGCCACCGAAATTGCGCGTCTTACCGCGAAAATGCTCTTGGAAATC
>NZ_JBGFCD010000362.1:0-278 GCF_041205405.1 Falsihalocynthiibacter sp. S25ZX9 | reverse complement strand
ACGGCAACCTGCGATATCGGAATTTCCTAACGTGCATCGTAAACTTTCGAGCACACCAAAAAGTTTCTGAAAGGATACTCATATTAGCAAACCATCAATTGGATTTATCGGCCTTGGCCTCATGGGCGGCGCAATGGTTGGACGCCTGCAGGACCAAGGGTATGCGCTTACCATTTTGGGTAATACCGACCGCACCTATTTGGACGCGGCCATCGCACGTGGCGCAACTGAGGCTGCCAACGCCAAAGAAGTCGCACAGGCGAGCGATATTGTCATGC
>NZ_JBGFCD010000361.1:0-278 GCF_041205405.1 Falsihalocynthiibacter sp. S25ZX9 | reverse complement strand
AAACGGGTGCGCGCATCGCGTCCTGTGTTGGCGGCATGGACATGCGGACCGAACGCCGCGAATTGGACCAAGGCGCACACATTGTTGTGGGCACACCTGGCCGTCTTCGCTACCATATCGCGCGCAAATCTTTGCGTATGGACCAAATGCGGGCAATCGTTTTGGACGAAGCCGACGAGATGCTCGATCTTGGCTTTCGCGATGATCTCGAGTTTATTCTTGGCGAAGCCCAAGAAGAGCGTCGCACTTTGATGTTCTCGGCGACGGTTCCACGTCAA
>NZ_JBGFCD010000360.1:0-278 GCF_041205405.1 Falsihalocynthiibacter sp. S25ZX9 | reverse complement strand
AACAGGAGCAAGCCATGACATCGAACAAACACTTCGAAAATAAGCCTGTCCATCCCCAGACCCGGATAGGCCACGTTCATCTAAAAGTTTCGGACCTTGACCGCGCCATTGCCTTTTACAGCGGCATTTTGGGGTTTGGCATTGTGCAACGTTACGGCCAGCAAGCGGCCTTTCTCGCGGCGGGTTCCTACCATCATCATATCGGCCTCAATACATGGGAAAGCCTCGGTGCGACTCCGCCCCCCAAAGGGCATACGGGTCTGTATCATACGGCGTTT
>NZ_JBGFCD010000359.1:0-278 GCF_041205405.1 Falsihalocynthiibacter sp. S25ZX9 | reverse complement strand
ATATCGCCCGAACGATGAGATGCCCTGCATTTATGGTGGTTCTATCGTACAGGTGGTCACTGGAAATCAGTGGATTGGTACTCTGACACACGCCTATGCCAACTGCGAAGATCTTCTTGCTGTGACCTCGGACAATAAGACCCTGAAACGCTTGCGTGGGAAGGTCAGACAGTTCGACCATGATCGGCTTACCGTGGGCGACCTCGTCATCAGTAAGCAAACGGATGAGCTATTCCGCAACGGGGAGCAATTTACGATCAGCCGTATTGAACCTAGTA
>NZ_JBGFCD010000358.1:0-278 GCF_041205405.1 Falsihalocynthiibacter sp. S25ZX9 | reverse complement strand
TAAAGAGATTGCGAATTTGGTAGCGGTCGATCAGCGCGTAGGCCTCAACTGGGTCAAATTTGCGCATGTGACTACTGATCAGCGGCACACCGTAAAACAGACACGGCATCGCCATATCCATCAACCCGCCGATCCACGCCCAATCGGCGGGTGTCCAGCCACAATCGCCTTCGATCTGGAAGCCTTGGTGGTGTAATTCAATCGATGGGAGATGTCCGTAAAGGAACCCGTGTCCGTGCAAAACCCCTTTGGGATCGCCGGTTGTTCCCGAGGTATAG
>NZ_JBGFCD010000357.1:0-278 GCF_041205405.1 Falsihalocynthiibacter sp. S25ZX9 | reverse complement strand
GCACGATCACCACCGAAGGCTTTAACGCAGAGTTCGAGTTACCAGAGGGGGCCATCGTTACTCTTGAGTCCGAAACTGGGGTCATAAATACCGACACTCAAAGCGCCCGCCTTGATGGGAACGTTCGTGTCGTGAGTTCAGTTGGATATGTTGTGAGGTCCGAGCAAGTCGACGCGTCCATATCCGACGCGCGTTTTTCCTCAACAGTGCCGATTTCTGCCGTTGGCCCTTGGTGGAAAATCACCGCTGGATCCATGGAACTCGTTCGACGTAATGAG
>NZ_JBGFCD010000356.1:0-278 GCF_041205405.1 Falsihalocynthiibacter sp. S25ZX9 | reverse complement strand
ACGGATACGGGGTGATTGTAGAAGTCGACAACGACAAGCTAGGGATTTCCTTTGACAAGGCGGGAGACAAGAAGGTCTTGGCCAGCTTTGTCGTGCCCGCGGATAAGGCCGGAGACGTGCCATTTTAAGTTGTAAGTTTTGGTTGTTTTGTGAAGCTGGGCCCTGTGATGGGGCGCCAGATTTTTTTGTGTCTGGAAGGGGAATTCTGGACATAAAAAAACGGCGATGTTCGGGAGGAGGTGAACATCGCCGTCTTATGTGTGCGCCTCGCCAAGCCT
>NZ_JBGFCD010000355.1:0-279 GCF_041205405.1 Falsihalocynthiibacter sp. S25ZX9 | reverse complement strand
TCGTACAACCGATCCGTGTTGCAACATCGCTCGGCTACATTGAGATTAGTAGCTACGTGGTTACATATTATTGGACGAATAATTCAGCCGAAGACATCCGTGAACATGTCCGCGAGGGGGCCCACAGGGGAAATCGAGTGGTTATGTTACACGATGCGTGGGGAGATCGAAGCGCAACGGTCAACGCGTTGTGGCCAATTATTGATGAGATGCGGGCGGAGGGCTATGAGTTTGTCTCGGCAACGGAAATTTTGGGGCTAAAAGTTTCCGATCTTATGC
>NZ_JBGFCD010000354.1:0-279 GCF_041205405.1 Falsihalocynthiibacter sp. S25ZX9 | reverse complement strand
CGCCCTCGCAAGACCTTGCAATATCAAACGCCAGCAGAGAAGTTCGCAGAGTGTGGTGCGTCGACCGGTTGAGATCGCCGCCCAAACTGACCATGTCTGCTCACTGCCCAGAGCGGCCACTCATCGCCATAGTGCAACTTCCCTGAAGCAGACATCATTTATGATGTCAAAAAAATGGTTTCACCGGTTCAGTTCGGTACCTCTTTTTGAACTCACGGAGCACCATCTCAAGCGTCGCCTCAAAAATGCTCTGGTCAAACATCATCGCTTTCTTTGGCT
>NZ_JBGFCD010000353.1:0-279 GCF_041205405.1 Falsihalocynthiibacter sp. S25ZX9 | reverse complement strand
CAGGTGACCGTGCTGCGCGTGGGAAAGGTTGTTGAAACGGGGCCAACCGAGCAAGTTTTGGGCGCGCCGCAACATGAATATACACAAGCCTTGATGGCGGCGGTTCCTCCGCTAGATCATAAAATGCAACGCTTCCTTGTGCCAGAAAGTACCTTGCCGTCTACGGTGCAGGCGAGCGAGGATGCGAGCGAATGGCTTCGGCACGGCGCGCAAACTTTGGGTGAAGGGCTGGATGTTACAGATATTACGGTGCGTTTTTTCGGAACTCGCACGAGCCTT
>NZ_JBGFCD010000352.1:0-279 GCF_041205405.1 Falsihalocynthiibacter sp. S25ZX9 | reverse complement strand
CTGGCCACTGGCGGACTCGGCGTTATTTTCAACTTCTTCTAGCAAACGGAAGGCCGCGTCGCCGCCATCCATCATTTTGCGGGCCACAATGTCCATCGCCTGAATGCCGTTCGTGCCTTCGTAAATCGCGGTGACGCGCACATCGCGGGTAAATTGCCCCGCGCCCGTTTCCTCGACATAGCCCATGCCGCCGTGTACCTTAACGCCCATCGTCGAAACTTCGATCCCGACGTCCGTGCCATAGGCCTTGGAAATATGGGTCAAAAAGGCCGCCCGATC
>NZ_JBGFCD010000351.1:0-279 GCF_041205405.1 Falsihalocynthiibacter sp. S25ZX9 | reverse complement strand
CAGCGTCGCGGTTTCCGGAATGAAGTAGGGTTCGCGGACAACTTCCATAAGATTGAAGTTTTTCATTGCATCCGCAGGGGCTTGGCCTACTTTAAGTGGTGCGTTTAACCCGCGCAACAGATGTTTTGTATGCAGAATTCCGACAACGTTTTCCGGCTCGTCGCGATAAACGGGCAGGCGGGTATGACTGCTGTTGAGTAAGAGGTTCAGGACTTCTTCCGTGGGCATACTCGCGTCGACCATCTCAATTTGGCTGCGGTGAAGCATGATCTCTTCGAC
>NZ_JBGFCD010000350.1:0-279 GCF_041205405.1 Falsihalocynthiibacter sp. S25ZX9 | reverse complement strand
TGGTTCACGCTTCAAAATGCCCAACTCGTGTGCTCGGGGTAGATGGCCTTTTTCTCTATCTCAGGCGCTGCATTTATGTATTTCGTGTCCGTCGAAGGGCGCTGATCGTTGGCAGGATGATAGTTGATGAAAACTCTGTGCCTAGCCATAATCACTGATCCTCAAAAATGTTTGTAAAAAGAAAATGAAGATAACATTTCATCGATGAATGCGATCACCACCGCCAAGATCGGCAATCTCGCCGTGGATACGCTGCAAATCGCGGGATCGGCGGTCACG
>NZ_JBGFCD010000349.1:0-279 GCF_041205405.1 Falsihalocynthiibacter sp. S25ZX9 | reverse complement strand
TCCTAAACCTCTGGGCTGGAGTAGAGAATCTGACGGGAAATCCTACCCTCAACATCCCGCTGGCCCGCATGGTTGACACCGGCCTTACCGAAGGTATGCGCGAGTATGTTTGCTGGCATGTGCTGCGTCACCATCTCGGAATGGATACCTATATTCAGGCTAAACCTTTGGACTGGAGACAAAGTGTTCCACCTTTGGCGCGGAATCGAACTGTTTGAATTTTGGGGCTTGGTGCGCTTGGCCAAGATTGTGCGCGAAGCCTTGCCGCGCTAAATTTCA
>NZ_JBGFCD010000348.1:0-279 GCF_041205405.1 Falsihalocynthiibacter sp. S25ZX9 | reverse complement strand
GTGACTTTTTGATGCGTGCGATCATATCGTCGGCTTCAGTACCCAATTGAAGCCCCGCAGGTCCATTAACCCACTCAAACGGCTCCAAGTCCCCCAAGATATCCACCAGTTCCTAACCGTGATTTGGTGGTGCAAGCATAACCACACGGCCCAAATTTTCTGGTTCGGTTACGGCGACCCAAACACTCACCAAAATCCCGCCAATTGAGTGGGTAACATATTTAATTTTCTCGTCACCACAAGCTGCCACGGCTGGTTGGAAGGTTATTTCTACAAGGT
>NZ_JBGFCD010000347.1:0-279 GCF_041205405.1 Falsihalocynthiibacter sp. S25ZX9 | reverse complement strand
AACGCGGCCATAGCCCGTCGCAAAACCTGACACCTCCTCGACCCAGCGCCAAAACGCGGGCGCCATACAGAGGCTTTCGAATTGAAACTGTTTTTTGGCCTCCCAGCGCTCGGGCGTATGTGGCGCAAGGGCGCCAACGAAGCCACCGCTGGCCCCTGCCACGACCGAGGCCCGCTCAACAACTTGAACTTTCGCGCCCGCCTTGGCACAAACATAGGCGACAGACAGGCCAAACGCGCCCGCCCCCATTACTGTTATTTCTGCCATTGCCAAAGTCCG
>NZ_JBGFCD010000346.1:0-280 GCF_041205405.1 Falsihalocynthiibacter sp. S25ZX9 | reverse complement strand
CTTTGGCCGCTGAAGAGATCGTGGCAAAGGCGCACGACTTGTCACCCTATGCCTTGCTGGTGACGAAAAATCCACGTCGTGTACAGAATTCCAAGGTTTTCGCAGAGGGCTATGTTGAACTTCAAGACGCGGCTTCGCAATTCGTCACAGACCAAATTCCCATCAAAAACGGCGCACGTATATTGGACTATTGTGCTGGGGGCGGTGGAAAATCCCTCGCCCTTGCGGCGCGGATGCCCAAGGGCGCGGTCTCCATCTTTGCCCATGATATCTCCCATCT
>NZ_JBGFCD010000345.1:0-280 GCF_041205405.1 Falsihalocynthiibacter sp. S25ZX9 | reverse complement strand
GATCGCCTATAATCCAAGCATTGCTTATGGGCTGTATCGCGTTGAAGCGACCGAAGATGAAAGCTGGACGGCGGAGTGTGATCTCTATCTTTTGGCCGACGACCTTGCCTCCGAGGTTCTGACCAAAGCCCGCGCAACCGAGTTCACGCGTGTGCGTGAGGTGAGTGCATCCGAGCTTGCTTGCATTACCTGTAGCCATCCATTGGCCGGTTTTGAAGGCGCGGAAGGTTTCTGGGATTACGACGTTCCGGTTATTGATGGGGATCACGTTACGGACGAT
>NZ_JBGFCD010000344.1:0-280 GCF_041205405.1 Falsihalocynthiibacter sp. S25ZX9 | reverse complement strand
GCCACCGCCCTTAGTGTCGAATGCGGCGTTAGCACGATGGTTTCGAACTGAGCCCTAATTTATGCGACGCGAACGGCCCTTAGCTGCCCTTGGTGATGCTATTTTATGCCGCAACGCAGCTTTCCCGAAGCAGACATTTATCAAGTGTGCTGTATTTCTGCAGACTGGAAGGCGTCTTAACTAACTGGGTGAGCTTTCGCTGTGGGTGTTCCCATGCCCATTTACCGTAAGGGCAGCAGGCACTTCACGGTTTCGGAATCGGCCTGCTATGGTTAGTAAT
>NZ_JBGFCD010000343.1:0-280 GCF_041205405.1 Falsihalocynthiibacter sp. S25ZX9 | reverse complement strand
GTTAACCGATTCAATCGGCAGGGCGGCATTGGTGGTTTTTGGAAGAACATAAGCGCGGCTTGGGAAGCTGACGCTGGGGGTTCTATCGCGGACATATCCGGTGATTTCGACGTCTTTTGCGAGGGTCTCGCCACTGGCAGCAGGTAGCCCTTGGCGGAAGGTGAATTTGGCGCGTTCGCCGTTGGATAGACCCGAAATACAGAGGCGATCATTCTCGACTTCTACGGCAAGCGAGGCACTTGGAAACTGCATGTAGGATGTATAATCAACCCCAGCGGCA
>NZ_JBGFCD010000342.1:0-280 GCF_041205405.1 Falsihalocynthiibacter sp. S25ZX9 | reverse complement strand
GCACCATGTCGCCAGATTCAACGTGACCACCAGGGGAGCTGATGAACATATTGATCGGGTCGTCATTCTCTTCGGCAAGCGCCAAAAGATGCGTAACGGTTTGCTTAGCCAGCTTGTCGTTTACTTCGCCTGTCACCAAGACATTGCGACTTTTGAAAAACAGTTTCTCCGCTGTTTGGCTTACTGCTTCGTCTTTTTTGTTTGTTTCTTCAGTCATAATATCCTCAGGATTCAGTCTCTGCTGCTATCTATGTAGTGGCTTGGTTAATAAAGCACCACC
>NZ_JBGFCD010000341.1:0-280 GCF_041205405.1 Falsihalocynthiibacter sp. S25ZX9 | reverse complement strand
CGACCCATCCAACCGCCATCACCGGTTAAGAGTGTGCAATGCACATAATTCGCCGAGTCGGATGCGAGGAAGACAGAATGGCCGTCTAAGTCATCAGGCTGGCACCAACGGCCCGCGGGACTGCGTTCAAGAATGAAGCGCGCGCGGTCCGGATCGTCCTGCAAAGCTTGGGTGTTGTCGGTGGCGATATAGCCGTGTGCGATGGCGTTGACGTTCACGCCTTTGCCCGCCCATTCGTTGGCCAGAGCTTTGGTTAATTGCCCGATTGCGCCTTTGGATG
>NZ_JBGFCD010000340.1:0-280 GCF_041205405.1 Falsihalocynthiibacter sp. S25ZX9 | reverse complement strand
AAGCGCCAGCCCGTAAGTCGCGTAACCCCTGCGCACCAACCATTGAGGCGCGGTTTAATAGATCGACGCCTGTGACGCGTATTTGGGCTTCCAGATGGCGCAACCTGTTATATTTTTCGAGCATTTTTGGGGTCCCAAGGGCCGTTGGATCGGATGTCGCGAGGTCGAGGAGGACGCGTAAGTCGCCTAAACTCATGTTTAAGCCATGTGCACCAATCGGTGGAACAACGTGGGCTGCATCGGCCATCAGCGCCGTGCGTTGGCCATACCTTGTGGCGGC
>NZ_JBGFCD010000339.1:0-280 GCF_041205405.1 Falsihalocynthiibacter sp. S25ZX9 | reverse complement strand
TTTCTTTGCGCACGAGCGCATTGAAACGCGGCGCAAGAACGCCTTCGCTGGCATTTTTATCCGCTTGCAGCAGGGCCTCGGCTATCACCAAACCCAAGATACGGTCCCCAAGAAACTCGTCTCGCTGGTTATCATCACGGGTAACTGAGGACATCGAGCTATGCGTCACAGCCCGCAACAATAGGGCGTGGTCTGCAAAATCATGCTCTATTAGGGCGCAAAAGGCCTTTAATTCTGCGGCTATTTTCACCGATCGTCCTTCAAATTACTAAAACCTCAC
>NZ_JBGFCD010000338.1:0-280 GCF_041205405.1 Falsihalocynthiibacter sp. S25ZX9 | reverse complement strand
AAAGATCGACCACGCAAAGAGCGGCACTTTGTGCATTGTCATGCCGGGGGTACGCATATTGAGGAAGGTGGTGATCATGTTGATCGCGCCAAGGATCGAGCTAGCGCCAGAAACGTGGACCGCGAAGATCGCCAGATCCATCGAGTAGCCGCCCTCCGAGGTGGAGAGAGGTGGATAAAGCACCCAGCCAACACCAGAACCGCTTTGACCGTTGCCACCAGGGGCAAACAGTGAGGCAATACCAAGGCATGTGCCAACGACATAAAGCCAGAACGAAAGG
>NZ_JBGFCD010000337.1:0-281 GCF_041205405.1 Falsihalocynthiibacter sp. S25ZX9 | reverse complement strand
GCGGAGTTAATTTCGGAACGGAACCAACCACCAGATTGCGAACCCGAGTTCCAAGCAAGGAAGGAACGCAGGTTGAAGATTTCACCCAGTTCATTGTGAAGGTCTTGACCGCCACCGTGAAGGTACCAGTTGGTCAGTTATTGTGCTGTGGCGCCAAATGGAACAGCAGTGAAGTAAGCATAACCTGGGTGTTGGCCCAAGAAATAATAGTCAGACGAGTGATAAAGATCAGCTTGGCCCGAAGACACAGCGTCAAACACTTCCAACGCGCCAACAAGCTC
>NZ_JBGFCD010000336.1:0-281 GCF_041205405.1 Falsihalocynthiibacter sp. S25ZX9 | reverse complement strand
AAGCTTGCAAAAAGCGCTCGCGAGCATGGAAAATGACCTCACCGGTTTTGACGAAATCATCATCGAAGGCGCACCCTAAAAATCCGCTGTCATCAAAGCTATCGGCAAACAAACACCAGACCGTATGCGGACGATCGCACAAGCCATGCGCCACGGCCTGTCGGATGAAGAAATCCACGAAATCACAATGTTTTATCCGTGGTTCCTCGCACGGATCCGCGAAATCGTGGATGTCGAAGCAGAGGTGCGCGCTGGCGGCTTGCCCGTCACCGAGAAGGGCT
>NZ_JBGFCD010000335.1:0-281 GCF_041205405.1 Falsihalocynthiibacter sp. S25ZX9 | reverse complement strand
GCCATTGCAAATTGGTAACCGTTATTGACGGCCACCCAGCAACCCTGTCGTGGCTTGGCTCCGTCCACGGGCACCAGACTATACCGCTCGGGGTTGAACACTTTGGCCAGACTGGAACCATCAATGACCTCTATCGCCACTTCGGCATCGACGCCGACAGTATCATCGGCAAAATCAACGGCTTAACGCCTGGCCGCAGCATGGCGGTCTCAATGAATGAGCCTCAATGACCCAGACAATAATTTTCAGCTACCCCGGCGCGTGTTCGCGCGTCACAATGA
>NZ_JBGFCD010000334.1:0-282 GCF_041205405.1 Falsihalocynthiibacter sp. S25ZX9 | reverse complement strand
CAAGGTAGCGCTCAAATTGACGGGTGAAATTCGTCTGTCCGGGGAAGTTTGAACCATCGCCAACCCAGATCGTCAGGGCCTTGGACCCGATTTCACGTCACAAGGCGATACAGGCGATGTTATGGTCAACGGCTTGTTGACGGGTGGCAGCATCGGTGTGCGAAAGCGAACCAAACTTATAGCTATGCTGTTGATTTTCCTGATCATGAAAGGTGTTGGAATTCATTGCGTCGAACGTCAGGCCAACTTCCTCGGCTTTGCTATTGAGGTCTGCCGCGGGCT
>NZ_JBGFCD010000333.1:0-282 GCF_041205405.1 Falsihalocynthiibacter sp. S25ZX9 | reverse complement strand
TTGCTCGCGAAACTCAAAGAAATCGCCGAGCATGTTCTGCCTTATGCGGCTCCTGTTTGGAAAATTCTTAACGAGAAACGCAAAGCAGGAAAACGTATCTTGTTCGAATGCGCACAAGGCGCGTTGCTCGATATCGATTTTGGCACTTACCCCTTTGTGACGTCATCTAATGTGATCGCGGGTCAAGCCGCGACAGGGACGGGCGTCGGACCGTGTGCAATCGACTATGTGCTTGGAATCGTTAAGGCATATACAACCCGTGTGGGCGAAGGCCCGTTTCCT
>NZ_JBGFCD010000332.1:0-282 GCF_041205405.1 Falsihalocynthiibacter sp. S25ZX9 | reverse complement strand
ACCGAGATGGCGCGGATGAGCCTTGACGACGGGCTGGTTATGCAAATTCATCCAGGCTCCCTGCGCAACCATTCCAGCCAAGTCATGGCACAGTTTTGACGCGACAAGGGCTTTGATATTCCAAAACGCACCGATTATGTCACCGCGCTGCAACCGCTTCTAAACGCCGTTGGTGGCAACCCAGATTTGACGGTGATCGTGTTTACCTTTGACGAGACCTCGTTCTCGCGCGAACTTGCACCCCTTGCTGGCGTCTATCCCGCGTTGAAACTTGGGCCGCCG
>NZ_JBGFCD010000331.1:0-282 GCF_041205405.1 Falsihalocynthiibacter sp. S25ZX9 | reverse complement strand
AGTCTATGGAATTAACACCTGCACAGATAGCCAGAAGGCCATCAAAGCCTTGGAAGCTGCGGGCAAAGAGGTAAGTTTTCGCGATATCAGCGCGACTCCCTTGAGCGAAGCAGAATGGGCCGAATTAGTCGGCGAGTTCGGTGATCGTTTGTTGGATAAAAAGTCAACGGAATGGCGCGGCCTGAGTGATTGGTTGAAACATTCAGAAGCGGAAGATCAATTGGCTGCCAAACCCAAATTGATGATCAGCCCCGTTATCCGCGATGGCGAAACCTATTATCT
>NZ_JBGFCD010000330.1:0-282 GCF_041205405.1 Falsihalocynthiibacter sp. S25ZX9 | reverse complement strand
CTCCTGTGTCATCCCCCCTTCGCCTTAACTGGCGAAGGGGGGGGCGAGCAAGTCGCAAGATCTGACATTCGCTGCATTGTAGAAAACTGGTAAAGTGGGCTCGGACCCGCCGTTCGCTGCGCAAAACATCAAGGTCCGGTTTGGGCCGTTCGTGTCATTCAACACTAAGGGCGGTGGCCTCAACTGGTCGACGCAACACTTTAATCTTTAGGAAGAGATGGAGTGTTTGCCATGAAATATCGTCGTAGGATTTATTATTCAACTGAACAGCGTGCTGAGATT
>NZ_JBGFCD010000329.1:0-283 GCF_041205405.1 Falsihalocynthiibacter sp. S25ZX9 | reverse complement strand
GCCTCCCATTTTTGATCCGCCACATTGGACCAATAAAATTTTCTTCGGAGAGCACAAAACGATTGGCCCCGCCCGCCAAGGCCCAAAGTTCTTGTTCGGCCAATTCCTTAGATTTTGGGGGTGTGTTTGTAAGCAGCCCAAACCGACTCTGGAGCGATTTTTTCGGCCAGCGCAGATCTAAAGGCCCTCTGAATATCACCTTGGATTGCGCCAAGAGGTCCGCATTTGCTTCCAGCGAGTGCTGAAGATGCGTTGTTGCGGTTTTATGCGCGCCCAAATGCAT
>NZ_JBGFCD010000328.1:0-283 GCF_041205405.1 Falsihalocynthiibacter sp. S25ZX9 | reverse complement strand
TTGGCGGGATCGTTTGCCCGCCGCGCGGTGTGTGCTGGGGGTAGAAGCGCAAATGGACGGGTTCGTTCAGGCTATTGACGGTCTGGCTTTGGGCAATCTCGTCGTTGCAATGTGTGGAGGGCGGCTTGTTGGCAGCGACAAGATTAACCCCGCCGTTGGCCTTTCACAAATCGCCAGACTGGGGAGTTTCGTTGAGGCGTGGACATTGCTCGCGATGGTCCACTGCGAGAGCGAGGCGCAAGGGCTGGCCTTTTGCGAGGCCGTGGCACGAGCCATTACTTTG
>NZ_JBGFCD010000327.1:0-283 GCF_041205405.1 Falsihalocynthiibacter sp. S25ZX9 | reverse complement strand
TCACCCTTTCCGCCCTGACTGCTGTCATTTTGACAGCAGGCTCGGCTGTCGCGGCGGGCGACGACGCCAGCATCCATGCTGCGGATTTCTCCTTCGCAGGGCCCTTGGGCAAATATGACCAAAACCAACTTCAACGGGGCCTCAAGGTTTACACTGAAGTTTGTTCGGCCTGCCACGGCGTGCAATATGGCCCTTTGCGCACCCTAGGGGACGCAGGCGGACATGAACTTCCCGAAGACC
The DNA here is from genome assembly GCF_041205405.1 of Falsihalocynthiibacter sp. S25ZX9. NCBI lineage: Bacteria > Pseudomonadati > Pseudomonadota > Alphaproteobacteria > Rhodobacterales > Roseobacteraceae > Falsihalocynthiibacter > Falsihalocynthiibacter sp. S25ZX9. Next base: position 43 of record NZ_JBGFCD010000327.1, on the reverse strand, counting down.
AAGTTCGCGCCTATTCCTCTCAGTTCGAAGTGTTCGACCCTGA
>NZ_JBGFCD010000326.1:0-283 GCF_041205405.1 Falsihalocynthiibacter sp. S25ZX9 | reverse complement strand
ATAGTGCCGCGATCAAAGCGATGAAGGAGTTTCGCGCAAAGGCCACGCACTTTGGCTATCTTTCTGCGCAGTTTCGTTTTGGACTGATGATAATCGCAGGTATTTTGCCCGTTGTGATGGTTGGCGCCACGCTGTTTTTCTGGACTCAGGGCACCGCGAGCGCGGGTGATATCGCCACCACCGGTTCCTTGGCCATTCGGTTTGCCCAAATGACGGGTTGGGTTTCGTTTACGTTAATGGGCGTGTTTTCCCACGTGGGAGAGATTGAAGACGGGATGAACAC
>NZ_JBGFCD010000325.1:0-283 GCF_041205405.1 Falsihalocynthiibacter sp. S25ZX9 | reverse complement strand
CGTAAAGAATTTCCCCGCCAGTTTCTTGGCTGTACTGGTCATAAGACGGCTGCCCAATTGAGCGATTTTTCCACCGATGTCAGCTTTGGCCGTATATTTCAGAAGGGTATTCTCGCCATCTGCCTCAAGGATGACATCGGCACCGCCCTTGGCAAAGCCCGCGACCCCGCCGTTGCCGTTGCCAGTAAGCGAAAACTGATGCGGTGCGCCCGAAGTGTCCAAAACTACATTGCCTAAAAATCGCGCTTTGACGGGCCCTACTTTCAACACAACTTTGGCTTCA
>NZ_JBGFCD010000324.1:0-283 GCF_041205405.1 Falsihalocynthiibacter sp. S25ZX9 | reverse complement strand
ACGCCAAGCGTTTGATTTGGTTTAAGTTTACGGTTTGAATATACCCCGTGCTTAATAGCGTTACCCCCTCGGAGGCCTCACTACTTGCCTCTTCAAACCAAGCGTTCTTAACAGACTCCTTGTCCGTCGTCGCAGTTGATGCTTTGCTAAGTCGGATCAATTCGTCCCGCAACCGGCATCCAAGACTATGGCAAAGGTTCTCAAGATTGATCATTTCGGGACCGTGGTGGATGAAAAAGATCATCGTTACCACCGAGGCAAGGGTCAGGCCCAACGCGACCAA
>NZ_JBGFCD010000323.1:0-283 GCF_041205405.1 Falsihalocynthiibacter sp. S25ZX9 | reverse complement strand
GAATTTGGACCGATACGTCGCTTGGTTGGCATCGCGCTAAGAAAGGCTTCCGTTGTGGTCGCCAAAGAGTACCTAATCATCGCTAAAGTTAATTACAATTTCGTCAAAAGACATTTTCACAACGGTTAGGTGCCCGTTGCCTATGTCAAAAAACGCAATCAAAATATTGTCCGCTTCAAACACACGCGCCCATTGCGAAAGTTTATCATTGTAATAGGACCAACTTTGACGCGCTTTTAAGTATTCTGTGCGGTCAATAACTTCGCCGCCGTTTTTCTTGTTT
>NZ_JBGFCD010000322.1:0-283 GCF_041205405.1 Falsihalocynthiibacter sp. S25ZX9 | reverse complement strand
AAGTTCGGCCATTGTGAGCGGCGGTGACCTGCCAAGCGATCTAAAATGCAGTCGCGACGGGGGGAATGGCCTCTCGCCACCGCTCTCATGGTCAACTGTTCCCGAAGGAACGCAGAGCCTCGCAGTCATCATGCAACACTATCCGCGCGGCAAAATCGCAGGCACCGACGCGCCCAGCCAATACTGGCTCTTGTGTAACATCCCCGCAGACACAACCGCCATTCCGCGCGGGAACCCAACCTCCTTGGGCGATGAAGGCGCGGACAAAGATGAGAGATTCACA
>NZ_JBGFCD010000321.1:0-283 GCF_041205405.1 Falsihalocynthiibacter sp. S25ZX9 | reverse complement strand
TAAAGTGTTGCGTCGACAAGTTGAGGCCACCGCCCTTAGTGTCGAATGACACGAACGTCCAAAACCGGACCTTGATGTTTTGCGCAGCTAACAGCAGGTTTGAGCCCTTATGGTATTCCAATGCTAATTTAGTTACTTTTCAGCGATTAGCTTTTGCATGAGAAAAACCATGACCTCAAAAAAAATTACATTGGGCGAAGAACTCTCAGGGGAAATCACCCCGAAACTAGGTATCAATACTGGCGCATGGCTCCGGCGCACCCTACTAAGGGTCCTAAACTTC
>NZ_JBGFCD010000320.1:0-284 GCF_041205405.1 Falsihalocynthiibacter sp. S25ZX9 | reverse complement strand
CTCACCGGAGCGAAACCGAAACGACGCGGGACGTGTAACGCGGAAGGAAAAAAGGCTATCCGTCCACTGTGTTACTGCAGTAACGGTCTGCGCATTGGGGAGCGCTTTTACGTGTTTAACGGGGGTATCAGTCACGGTTACCTGTTCATTCATATCTGTATCGCAAAGCGGCGCTTTGCCCTCTGTGTCTGGTCTATAATGGATTTTGTGCGGCGTTTCTAGGCGCGTAGCCGCTACTGATAGTCATGGTCTTGCCATTTCACGCGAAACGCCCACTCCTCGGC
>NZ_JBGFCD010000319.1:0-284 GCF_041205405.1 Falsihalocynthiibacter sp. S25ZX9 | reverse complement strand
GTAGCCAGCGGCACCCTTGCAGAAGAGGACGCAACCCGCACAAGAACCGAAGTCTCTCGGCGCTTGCTGGAAGCAGACAAACGCGCACAAAACGCCACTGTTTTGCCACAGGCCCCCAAGGGTGCAAGTTATGCGGTGGCCGCATTGATCGTGGCGCTTTTGTTTGGCGTGGGTGGATATATTTACGCGGAATTGGGCGGCGCAGGTAGCGCGGATGAACCTTTGGCCGAACGATTTGCCGAGGCAAACGAGGCCTATGAAAACCGCATGTCCCAACGCGAAGC
>NZ_JBGFCD010000318.1:0-284 GCF_041205405.1 Falsihalocynthiibacter sp. S25ZX9 | reverse complement strand
CGATCTTGAATTTCACCGATCAACAATTGGATAATACGCAAGCGTCTATTGTACCAGAAGGGCATTATTTCTTTATGGGTGACAACCGCGATAATTCAAGCGACAGCCGCGTTCCGCAGAATGCTGGTGGTGTTGGTATGGTACCGTTTGAAAATCTGGTTGGTAGTGCGGATCGGATTGTTTTCTCGTCGGCAGGGAAATCGTTGTTTGCATTTTGGACATGGCGCGGCGACCGTTTCTTTAAAGCGGTTGAATAACGCGACACTTGTCATGTGTGGTTTAAA
>NZ_JBGFCD010000317.1:0-285 GCF_041205405.1 Falsihalocynthiibacter sp. S25ZX9 | reverse complement strand
GCATGAAAATTTGGCGCGGCATCGATGAGTTTAATAGCCCTTTGGATCTATCAAAAAGAACGGTTTCCGCTTGCAAAGACAGGGCCGTTACTTGCCGTTTTTTCTGCTTCAAGTATTTGCGTTTCTGCCGAACTTTCTGGACGTCCCTTTCCCGGTGTCTGCGCGTTTGTTGCCGGCTTTCTCATCGCGATGATGCTGTTTTTTAAAATGCGTGTTTGCGACGTATAGAAGGATCTGGAAGATTATCTGCGGTTTCGTCCTGACCGCCCATTCCCGCGCGGATTA
>NZ_JBGFCD010000316.1:0-285 GCF_041205405.1 Falsihalocynthiibacter sp. S25ZX9 | reverse complement strand
ACCAAGCGCAAGATAAAGAAGTTATCCGCACGTTGGGTAAGGTCGATATTGTCTTTGGATGCCCAGATCAACGGCTGTGTATACAATGGAATATAGGCCACCTCGTTTTGGGTGATCTAAACGACCTCGTCGATCATAGTCTGACGTGTAGTGGAATCGATTTCCTCTTGGATCAGTGGCAGCAATTCATCGACGCGTGCATTGGAATAGTTGCCAAAGTTCCACGATCAGAGCTTTTTCTCATCGTCTTGCGAGTTAAGCACAAAGCGGATCGGGTGCTAGGCG
>NZ_JBGFCD010000315.1:0-285 GCF_041205405.1 Falsihalocynthiibacter sp. S25ZX9 | reverse complement strand
GCAATACGTAGGGTGGGGCCATAACGAGGCGCCAGCTGTACATCAATTTTCCATCGTGTGCGCAAGATCCCCACCGAGACCGTGTGTCGCGCAAGGAAATTCGCCATAAGCTCACCACCAAGTCGTGGGCGAATCCTTCGCTGGCCTCGGTCAAATCAACGCGCGCAGCAAGTTTTAGGAAGCTCGCGACCCGAATAGGCACCTTTTGCGACTCCATCGGCACATATATGACCCAATCGACGAATTTTGCAGCCCGCCCCCTGCCCTCAACGATGGGAATCTTGG
>NZ_JBGFCD010000314.1:0-285 GCF_041205405.1 Falsihalocynthiibacter sp. S25ZX9 | reverse complement strand
TGGGTGAGTGATTTGGCCAATTTCCGCACCGAGCACATTTCGACCTAAGGGGCGGGAACCGGACATTCGCTGCACAACGCACAAATGCCTTCTGTTTTGATAATTATACAATTCACTGAATTGCGTTGTTTCCTAAGTTTAGGCTCAGCTATGCTCCTGAATCTTTGCAAGTTTTCTATTGTGCGTTAACTTTGATAACTCTGTCTGCGGGACGCGCGGGCTATAGAATTGCCGGCTAAATTGGTTGATTGGATAAAAGAGTGTTTAGGGCTCATCCAAATCGCT
>NZ_JBGFCD010000313.1:0-286 GCF_041205405.1 Falsihalocynthiibacter sp. S25ZX9 | reverse complement strand
TCGAGCGGTGACAATTAGGGCATTCCCGCCGCCGTCATGCAGCGCTGCATCCAACGATTGAAAGCGTTATGAGCAATGATAAGCCCGTATTCAAACTCCGACGCCTCCCAGCCATCGCCCTCCGCCAAGTGACGGGATGAAACAATACGTCGATTATTCGGGGGCATGGTAATAGCAACTCGCAGATAAATTAAAGATAAAGTATCAACATAATGCGACTAATACTTCGCATTCGCAAGCTTTCTAACAGCAAAAACATACGTGACTTACCCCAGAGAATGCGAAG
>NZ_JBGFCD010000312.1:0-286 GCF_041205405.1 Falsihalocynthiibacter sp. S25ZX9 | reverse complement strand
GGTGCGTGTATGCAAATGCTCTTTCATCACGCCCAGCGGATATTGCACGGGCATTGCGTATCCTGCGAAGGGCACCATTTTGGCCCCAAGCTCGACGTGTAAATAATAAAAAACGGTCTGTTCTAATACGGCATCAGTCATCTGGCGTCCCCATTCTCTGATGCACGTGCAAGCGCGCGGCACCATTCAAAGCCCGCCCGATGCGTGCCTTTCTGATGCCCCATCTGTCTTTTGCGCCTGAGATCGTTATCCCTTCGGCGGGCCTTGCGACCACTCTCCAGAGTTT
>NZ_JBGFCD010000311.1:0-286 GCF_041205405.1 Falsihalocynthiibacter sp. S25ZX9 | reverse complement strand
GCACCCATGTGAGGCCTGCTTCGACCATACGCCGCGCATTGTCGGCCCATTCTTCTTCGGGCCAATGTTCCGGATAATAGCAAACGCCGAGGGTTTTTTTCATAGGATGACTTGGTTCTCTTGTTGGCCTTTGGCGACGTCTTTGGCTATGAAAGTCGCGCCTGCCATTGGCTCTTTTTCTAAGATTTCAGCACTCAATCCAACGCGCGCAGTTGTGATGAGGAGGTCTGTTAAACCTTCGCCACCAAAGGCGGGGCAAGATGTTTGGCTCGCTTCTGGACAGGCA
>NZ_JBGFCD010000310.1:0-286 GCF_041205405.1 Falsihalocynthiibacter sp. S25ZX9 | reverse complement strand
GTAAGGGCGTCGCGTTTTTGGGCGAGCATCATTGGTATGGAAAACAGGCTGAGAGCGAAGGCGAAGCCCGCGAAAAGGCCGCCAACTACGCCGCCGACCAGAATTAGCGACCATCAGCGCCCTGTTGTCAGAACGTTGGCGAAGGCCACTTCGGCGCCGGGAAAAGGGGTGAGGCCGAAGAAGAGCGCATAGAGCAAATCGGCGGCGCGGAGCCAGAATAGGACCAATAACCATAGCAATAGACCCGCATAGGCCAACTGTCCAGACGACGCGGGGCGCACCAGCA
>NZ_JBGFCD010000309.1:0-286 GCF_041205405.1 Falsihalocynthiibacter sp. S25ZX9 | reverse complement strand
TGTAATATTTTACCACATCGACTTATTGCTCGAAGTTCACACAAACCTCCGACCCCAAATCGCATATTCAACTATACACTTGGAAATGCGGCAAAAATTATACCTCACTCCTCACCGTTGGTATTTCAAGTACGTCAACCCTTCCGAACCGTGCAGAAATGCAGATGAGACCTGCATTCGCGCCTGTGCAACTTTCAGCGCATGTTTGGTGCGGTCTTGCACAGCGCTACCTTGAAAAAAGCACCCTTTTATGATATTTTACTCATTCGGTGCGAGGGCGTTCTAT
>NZ_JBGFCD010000308.1:0-286 GCF_041205405.1 Falsihalocynthiibacter sp. S25ZX9 | reverse complement strand
AATTCCGTCCGCAGCTCCGCCGCCCGCACCGCCGTACTCACCCGCGCCAGCGTATTCTTCGCCATCCGCACATGCCGATGCTGTTCCTTCGTCGCCAGTCGATCCGACGCAGGCTCAATCCTATCCCGAGTATTCTTGTTGTGCGGCGTGACCATCGCGGCCTCCATTCTGTGTAAAATATGGCCCCATCTTCCCACCAAATCGTTAACGCCAGCGCAAACCTGCGGCCGCACATCCCGCCCCTATGGAAATCATATGCAAAACATATGCGAATAACGCCCCGCCT
>NZ_JBGFCD010000307.1:0-287 GCF_041205405.1 Falsihalocynthiibacter sp. S25ZX9 | reverse complement strand
GTTGACCCTCGGCCGTTATAATCTCAACCGATTGTCCGTTCTTAAGGCGTGTCCAAAGCGGTACGCGTAATCCGTCCACCGTGGCACCCACACAACTATCGCCAATGCGCGTGTGGATGGCATAGGCAAAATCAAGCGGTGTCGCGCCACGAGGTAATTTCTCAACCGCGCCTTTTGGTGTAAAACAAAAGACCTGATCAGAGTACATTTCGAGCTTCACATGCTCTAGAAATTCGTCGTGATCCTCGGCGTTGGAAAACCGCTCGGCAAGGCCGGAAATCCATTTC
>NZ_JBGFCD010000306.1:0-287 GCF_041205405.1 Falsihalocynthiibacter sp. S25ZX9 | reverse complement strand
GAGCCTTTGAACTTCCAATTCGCCAGCGCATATCCGTTCACAGAGGCAATCAAAATCGACAGAATTGCCGATGGGATAAGGATGCGGACCGAGTTCATAAATCCGCGACTTAACCCGTCGCAGTTCAAACCCGTACAGGCCGTGCTCCACGCTTTCACCCATGGTTCAAACGTGACCTCGACTGGTAGGTCAAAGATATTGCCCAGTCGGATTTCCGGCATGCCCTTAATGGAGGTCGTAACCATCACATAGAGGGGCAGGAGGTAGTACATCGTCACCAAAAGAAG
>NZ_JBGFCD010000305.1:0-287 GCF_041205405.1 Falsihalocynthiibacter sp. S25ZX9 | reverse complement strand
GTGCGCGCCGATTTCCAAGGTACCGAGATCAATATCCTCGCCGAAGAAGGTGCTAACATTTCACCCGACATGAACCGAGTCGTGTTCGATACGGCCTGAGTTAACGTCTATTCCGATAGTTGGCGGGTTCCCCCGCAAGTAGCGTGACATGATGATGAAATCGAAAACCCCGCCCTTCACATCTTTGCAAGGAATGAGCCATTAATAAGACAGTCAACCAAAAGGCCTGGTTCCTCGTTTTACCAGTGCTGCTCCTTGTCGCGTTTTCTGCGGTTATTCCTTTGATG
>NZ_JBGFCD010000304.1:0-287 GCF_041205405.1 Falsihalocynthiibacter sp. S25ZX9 | reverse complement strand
AGAAGTGCACGAACTTTATGGTCATCATCAACAACGAGGATATTTTTTGAAATCACAGAGAACGCCCTATAATAATTCGGACTTAGAATATTAACCGACAATACTGAAAACGCTGGAAAATAGCTAGCTATAGGTTGTTTTTCCGAGGTTTTGATACAATTTGATACAAACCGTTACGAAGCCGCGGGATTTGATGCGACGATATTCTGCGAAAATGGGAAGTCATTTCTCTTGGTGGGAACTAGCATGTACGTTACATTTTCCATGGAACAACACCCGTTTTCAGA
>NZ_JBGFCD010000303.1:0-287 GCF_041205405.1 Falsihalocynthiibacter sp. S25ZX9 | reverse complement strand
GACGATGCGTTTCTTAGTCCACACGGCCTCAACTGCGGGGGTCAAGCCCGCTTCGAGAACTTTGCGAACCCAGCTTCTACCGTGCCAAAGATAAACATTTTTCACCACTTGTTGTGAAATCGTCGACGCGCCCCGCGTGCTGCCTGAATCTAGTGCCGCGCGGATGGCTGTCATATCAAAACCCAAGTGGTTACAGAAGTTTGCGTCTTCGGCCGCGACGACACTGCGCGCCATATGCGGGGAGACATTTTCGATAGCAATCAATGCCCGATCAATGCCACCAAGCC
>NZ_JBGFCD010000302.1:0-287 GCF_041205405.1 Falsihalocynthiibacter sp. S25ZX9 | reverse complement strand
CTGTGATGGCGACGTTATTATGGCTTAGAGCGGCGATGACTTCTTCGCGCGCCGGGGCGGTTACAACACTTGTTAAAAGCAGGATGGTAGCGAGTAGAAGTGACAGCATTATTAGCTTCCCACCTTGCCCAAAGAGTAAAGTTCGCTGGGTTGGAGAAGCAAATCAAGCGCAAGTTTTCCGCAAACGACCAACACCAGAAGTGCCAGGAGCACACGCAATTGTTAGGCCTTGAGTTTGAGGCCAATGTGAGTGCCAAATTGGGCGCCAACAACCCCACCAATAAGCA
>NZ_JBGFCD010000301.1:0-287 GCF_041205405.1 Falsihalocynthiibacter sp. S25ZX9 | reverse complement strand
CTTCGCCCGTCTTGCTGCTGCTATAGCCAATATCTGCGCGCACTTGCGAGATATATTCAGCACGGTCGATGCCTGTGCCGCCGTTGAGGACATCTGCCCCGTCACCGCCGCGCAGGCCATCATGGCCATGGCCACCTTCGAGGGTGTCGTTGCCGTCTTGACCATATAGTAAGTCGTTGTCGTCGCCCCCCATCAGGATGTCCGTGCCGGTGCCGCCAACCAAAATGTCGTTGCCCTCCAGACCGCGCAGACGATCATTTTCTGCGGTACCTATGAGGGTATCGCCC
>NZ_JBGFCD010000300.1:0-287 GCF_041205405.1 Falsihalocynthiibacter sp. S25ZX9 | reverse complement strand
CTATTCGTCTAAGCAGCGCACGGAGATTTGGGATCCCTCTCAGCGATGCAAGCATCGCCTGTCGGCAGTGGATGGCAGCGTGGGGAGTCCATGAGGTCGATTGGGCGCGTGTTTGATAGGCCCTCCTCGTCGGTCTTTTCGGTGATTTCGCCGACGGGTGGCATCTGCCCACCAGATCGCAAGCGTAGCACCCGTGCTTTGAACCTTTTTGAGCGGGAGGAAATATCGCGTGGGCTGAGCATCAAATGTTCACTACGCATGATAGCGCACCAATTAGGGCGCTCCCC
>NZ_JBGFCD010000299.1:0-288 GCF_041205405.1 Falsihalocynthiibacter sp. S25ZX9 | reverse complement strand
ACCTAGACAACCATGAAATAAGAAAGCTGTGTAATATTGAGTTCAAGAACAAACACGGCAGGCCGTATTCAAACATTCTATCGGACTTGATGAACAAGCATAGCGCCATTGATCATCTTTTCTTCACTTCAAGATGGACGGAAATGCAAAGAATAGATTCAGATATAGCGGAAACAGTGTTAACGAAACTTCTGAATAAAGATCATCCGATAACGGCTTTACCAATACATGATTCATTTATTGTTAGGCGAGGCGCAGAAGACGATTTGAGAAACGCTATGTCTGAGG
>NZ_JBGFCD010000298.1:0-288 GCF_041205405.1 Falsihalocynthiibacter sp. S25ZX9 | reverse complement strand
GGTTCTCGAGACCACATCCGAGAATACCTTTGCACTGACGGCAGCGCATGTGGGGGCCGAGATCGGCGTGACAGTTCTTATTCAGGACGCATCGTTTGAGACCGCGTCGGCACAGTTCGCGCCCGTGACCGGCCCGATTGACGATGGCAATCACGACCTGACTGGGACCGTGCTTCTTGTCAGTGACAACGCCGATCCGGCGGTATTTGGGCTGGGGGATACGGTGACTGCGGATGTAAGCGGCTTGGCCGATGACGACGGGTTGGGCACGCTGCGCTATCAATGGTT
>NZ_JBGFCD010000297.1:0-288 GCF_041205405.1 Falsihalocynthiibacter sp. S25ZX9 | reverse complement strand
AAGATCGAAATCCACAAAGCTATCGTTGAGCGGGCTAACCAATGTGTCGGCAAGCGAGTGCGCGACTTGGGACAGGAGAGTATGGCTTCCCGGACAGTAAATAAGAATGAAATCGCAGGTTGGCTCCAAGGTCGCGACGGCTGCTGACAGGCGGTGGTCATAGATATTTTCACCGGGTTCGAGAGCGGTGGAGTCGATTTCGGGAAGGTCTTGGTAATAAGGGCAGGCGAGCGTGAGATCATGCTTTTCTGCATAGGCTTTGCGGTTTTAGATATACCGACCAAAACT
>NZ_JBGFCD010000296.1:0-288 GCF_041205405.1 Falsihalocynthiibacter sp. S25ZX9 | reverse complement strand
GATAGAGAAAGCCGTTTACAGCATGATAATTGAGGGCGCGGAGAAAGGGATTTGGTCTTTCTATGATAAAGCAACTCAATCGCGATTGATTGCAAAAAATAAGAGCGAAAAACTCGGCGCATACTCCGCTTACGCCCGATTGGCCAAGGCCCCTCAAACGCGCAACCAAGCGTCGATAAAGCAAACGGTTCCGAAAAAGAAGGACGTCGCGCCTGCCTCGGTTGTGCGTGAACTTACACCGGAAACTGGGGCTGTCAGATTGCCGACCCCGCCGGTTGACGACGAGGT
>NZ_JBGFCD010000295.1:0-289 GCF_041205405.1 Falsihalocynthiibacter sp. S25ZX9 | reverse complement strand
AGGAGCTTGCTTGCCTTTCGCCTAGTAGCGATCCCTAACCGAAAAAAGCGATGCCATCACATCCTTAGGATCTCTTAGTATTACGATCCATTTTGAATCTTTAAAGAGATCCAAGATGTCTGGCATCACTTCTGCATTGGCTGGGGATTTCTCACAAATCACTTTCTTTCCGCTAGCCAACAACTTCCCTTCCAAGATACCGCCAAAAAAATTCTTAAAATATTCGTCCAGTTCATCTTCAGAAAGAAACTCAGAAATCCTCCCAGATTCAATGCTTGCAAGCATACTT
>NZ_JBGFCD010000294.1:0-290 GCF_041205405.1 Falsihalocynthiibacter sp. S25ZX9 | reverse complement strand
CCGCGCTGTGGTCCGTGCACGCCGCGATTGCCTTCGCCCCGAATGGCACTTCCCAGAAATTGCGGGGACATTTTCCAATCAGTCGTCGGAATCAAAGTGAGCTTGGCGCCGCCCGTATAAAACTCCGGCGCGTTGCATTCGTCCTCATGGATATGGGCAACATCACTGCAAAAAATCGTGTCAAACGGTAGCGCTAGACAGGCGAGAATAAGAGAATTGGCCGCTGTCCCTGTGGCCACAAGATGCACGACGGCTTCGGGTGCCTCGAAAATGGTGCGGATTTTGGAGGT
>NZ_JBGFCD010000293.1:0-290 GCF_041205405.1 Falsihalocynthiibacter sp. S25ZX9 | reverse complement strand
CTAAATTTGCGTATTAAACAAATATAGAGTTCGGATAATCTGGTTTATTGCATTATGCGGCGCGTTGTCTGTGATGAAAGCGCCGCGCTTCGAGTGTCTTTCGTTTGATCCTTTCACGTTGCTGTAGAATGGCCTTGTCTCGTCCTAAGTAGACGTCAGATGGCGTGACGTTGTTCAGGCTCTCGCCCCTCTAGGTGATGCACGCATCTGGACCTGTCGCGCTTTAGTGCCGCCCCAAGTGCTCGTTTAAGCCACTTTCCGTTCGAAAGCGACGGGACTTTTCCATCCCA
>NZ_JBGFCD010000292.1:0-290 GCF_041205405.1 Falsihalocynthiibacter sp. S25ZX9 | reverse complement strand
GTGGGAAGCTTGTCACCAAGGGGCCTGCGCCGGCAATCCGATCAGACAAATACCAAACGCCGATGCCATAATTCACCGAGTTATTATAGCGTAGGATGACATCGAAGTTTTGGAACACTAGAAAGGCTGGTCCCGTGGTCCCTGCTGGCAGTAAGAGCGCGGCCCCGCAGTGATTTGGGATCGATCCACGCGCAGCTTTGACGCCAAGCGCACCCCACTCCGCCGCTGATTTCCGCTTTCCACGCCCTGCGAGGGACTTATTGAAACCTTATGTCAAAATGATCTCAAGG
>NZ_JBGFCD010000291.1:0-290 GCF_041205405.1 Falsihalocynthiibacter sp. S25ZX9 | reverse complement strand
ACCTGCCGGTCAACGGATCAATTCCGAGTGTTGTAATATCCATTGTGGATGGCTCCTTCTCTCTGTTGGGTCGTAACAGCACCAGCATGACACATTGCGATGCCGTTCGGGTGGAGCCGTCCACACCATCAGACAAATTCGAACTCGTCTCGGCCAGGCCAGTACCCCTGCCCGTTTATGCCGCACAAAGACCGCGCCACTCTGTGAGCGCGGCAGTGCGATTGGCTTTGAAATGATCTCTTTGGGAAAGGCTGCGCTCCGGATTGAAGTGGTTGAAAACGGATGCATGA
>NZ_JBGFCD010000290.1:0-290 GCF_041205405.1 Falsihalocynthiibacter sp. S25ZX9 | reverse complement strand
CAACCTAGGGTGGTTATGGAGTCATATGCTATTTTTTCGGGCGATAGAGGCCTATTGAATGAAAGACCATACTGATAATGTAGACTTTTGCGAGACAGCTTATGTCTCTAGTGACGTTCGCTACTATCCAACACACCATCGGGCACAAATAAGTACCCATCCAACCTACCCAAAACGGCTTTTTGACTTGGGGTTCGCGATGGTTGTTTTGCCGATCTTGGTGCCGGTTCTTGCAATCCTCTGGATGTTGGCCTCAAGGGGCGGTCCGGGTCTATACTATCAAAACCGGG
>NZ_JBGFCD010000289.1:0-291 GCF_041205405.1 Falsihalocynthiibacter sp. S25ZX9 | reverse complement strand
GCTATGATGTTCGTTTCGCGCATTTGCATCGCGCATTAGCGAAAGCGGGTGCGAAAATCATCCTTCAACATGCGGCATTTTCGACGGTTTCTGGCGCGGCGCATTGGCATGTTTTGTTGCGCGCGCGGGCCATCGAGACAGGCTGTTTCATCATTGCCGCTGCGCAATGTGGCGATCACCTGCAATCGAATGCCTCCAAGCGTAAAACCTATGGGCATTCGCTCGTTGTTTCGCCTTGGGGTGAGGTTCTTGCGGATGCAGGGGACGAGGCTGGCGTTACGATTGTTGATA
>NZ_JBGFCD010000288.1:0-291 GCF_041205405.1 Falsihalocynthiibacter sp. S25ZX9 | reverse complement strand
CAACTCATCAGCGAGGCTCAACTCTTGGTGGATGAACACAACCCACTTGGATTTCGCATCTAAATGCGAGGCCATGATGGCGGACACTTCTTCAATGAAAATACGCCCCTCGTCGGGTTGGTGGATACCGCCAAGGACCTTCATCAACGTGGACTTGCCAGCGCCGTTTTCCCCGAGAAGTGCATGCACCTCTCCGTGCATAACCTGAAACGAAACGCCATCAAGGGCGCGCACCCCGGGGAAGGTTTTTACGATATTTTCCAACCGCAGTGCTGGGATTTGGTCCGTCAT
>NZ_JBGFCD010000287.1:0-291 GCF_041205405.1 Falsihalocynthiibacter sp. S25ZX9 | reverse complement strand
ATCTTTACAAAAATAATCTTTGTTTAAAAGCTATTGTTGCGAAATTTTCGAACCAGGACGAATACTGTTAATGTTCTGTAAAGGGCGAGTGGCATATGCGGAGGAGGCATATGTTACTTAATTCAATCGGGAGGATATGAATGTCCAATTTACTCACTCGTCGTGGTTTACTTAAAACCAGTGCCATCGCTGGCGCTGGTCTTGCTGTTCCCACGATTTTCACAGCGTCGTCCGCAGCGGCCTATACCAATGCCCCTGACGGCAGTGGCGTAACGCTTGGTTTTAACGTAC
>NZ_JBGFCD010000286.1:0-291 GCF_041205405.1 Falsihalocynthiibacter sp. S25ZX9 | reverse complement strand
ATACGCTGGCCAAGGAGCACGTCGAATGAGACGGCAAAACGCTTATCTACCCACTCTTTGGAACTCCTATCGGGTAACGGCGGCGACTTGCTTTGCACTTTTGCCGCCCTTGGCGCTCACGATTTCTGAGCGTGGTGTCGCAATTTTACTGCCCCTTGTTGTGGCGCTTGCTTTGGCGGGGGGCTGGGCGTTTGCGTTTTCTCGCTTGCGACACAATCCCATAGATTGGCACGGTATCGTGACCGCTTTGGTTTTTATTCTTCTTGCACCAAGTACGGTTCCGCTGTGGCA
>NZ_JBGFCD010000285.1:0-291 GCF_041205405.1 Falsihalocynthiibacter sp. S25ZX9 | reverse complement strand
GGGTGGCACGGCCATCATCGAGGTTGCTCTTCGATTTGGCACCTTACCGTCCATTCTGACAAGTTCCGTTGGCGCAACGTTCAGCCCTGCCTATGCGCGCTTGTCAAAAGATAACAATATTTTGGGTCTCAACAAAGCACGCAAACAAGCTGGATTATTGGCTGGAATTCCATCCTTTGTTTATGTCCTTTTCTGCACGTTGGGAGGAGGCGTTTTAATTGGGTGGGCCTTTCCAGCTTCCTATAGCGTGGCGGTTTTGCCAATTTCCCTCATCGCATTTGGCTCGTTTCT
>NZ_JBGFCD010000284.1:0-291 GCF_041205405.1 Falsihalocynthiibacter sp. S25ZX9 | reverse complement strand
CCTCTCGTCCCGCGACCTTGAGACGAAATTCCGTTTCGGAGGTTTCCATCCGTTCGGCAAATTCTGCCGCTTCCCGGCCCGCATCGGTTGGAACATACCATTGCGGGAGTCGATCAAAAAGTCGCGTGCCATATTGCTCTTCAGCATGGGCAATTCGTCTCGATACCGTCGTATAATTCACACCCAACGCCTGTGCTGCGGAGGACAAAGATCCGTGGCGCACCATAAATAAAATAGTGCGCAGATCATCACAGTCGTTTCTCATTCTGGTTCCTCATTGGGCACTTTTTT
>NZ_JBGFCD010000283.1:0-292 GCF_041205405.1 Falsihalocynthiibacter sp. S25ZX9 | reverse complement strand
CCGCTGACATCCAAAACACTTGGGACGGCATTAAGTAAGCCTAACGCCCTCTTAGAAGGTCCCGCGTGAATGCGGGGCCTTCGCACCCCTGAATTCCACCACTTTCTTTTATTGGCGAGGTCGCGATGGAACAGCTTTTCTGGGCCCTTTTTACCGTTGTAGCAGGCGTCTTTGGCTGTGTGGCCTATTACTTCTTCTCAAACTTTTTACTCGACTGGAAGTACCCCGCACGCGGTGTGAACGCGGGCCGCAATATCAACCGTGCTTCCGCCATTCGCCCTTGGCTCTTCCT
>NZ_JBGFCD010000282.1:0-292 GCF_041205405.1 Falsihalocynthiibacter sp. S25ZX9 | reverse complement strand
ACAGTGCGCAAGTTGTCGATTGGATCGAACATATCCAATATGATGAGACGCGGAATTACACCATGCGCGTGTCAGAAGCGCTGTTGCCTTATCGGGCGCAATTGGCGTGAAAATCCCAAAACATACGGCTTATTGAGGATTTAACACAGCGTTAGATTTGCGCCGTTCGCGCCAAAAGGTAAACAGGCCAGCCGCGATAACAACCGATACCCCGATCGCTACGTTGACTGGCAATGTTTCGCCCAAAAAGAAGATGCCCGCCATCGAAGCAAAGACCAATTGCAGATAGGCA
>NZ_JBGFCD010000281.1:0-292 GCF_041205405.1 Falsihalocynthiibacter sp. S25ZX9 | reverse complement strand
GTTATACTGATTTCCCAAGACGTATGGCCGCGCAAGCTTCCACGCTCTACTCTACAAATATTAGTCACATGTTGACTGATCTGACACCGGAAAAAGACGGCAAGATCAACCACAACATGGAAGATGACGTGATCCGTGGCGCGACTGTGACCTTTGAAAAAGAGATCACCTTCCAGCCACCGCCGCCCAAAATTGCGGCGATCGCGGCGCAGAAACCCAAAGAGGTGGCCCCACAGCTTACCCCTGAGGAAAAACGTGCGGCGGAAGTTGCGGCGTTCAAGGCGCAAACCAA
>NZ_JBGFCD010000280.1:0-293 GCF_041205405.1 Falsihalocynthiibacter sp. S25ZX9 | reverse complement strand
GATCAGCCAATCTATTCCAAATTCATCTTTATCGGGTCTTCGATGAAAAGTTCATCGATTAGCGCCCCTAATAACTGGGTTCGAGAGTTAACCTTGGCCTTGCGATAAATTGAGTTGTTTTGTGATTTTACAGTGCCTTGAGTGGTATTTCGAAGATCAGCAATTTCGGCAACGGACAAACCTTTTGTTGTAAGTAATGCTATGTCGCGTTCCGCTTTGCTTAAGCCCCAGCGATCGAATTGCAAGTTCACCATCGCGAAGAATTCTCCTTGCGCTGCGCGAAGGTGGAGCTC
>NZ_JBGFCD010000279.1:0-293 GCF_041205405.1 Falsihalocynthiibacter sp. S25ZX9 | reverse complement strand
TTCCAAAAATCCAGCGGTTGGCAGGGATCAAATGCGGCGTGAATTGCACGCGTACAGGTTCGCCCGCAATCGCCGAAAACTCTTGATCGAACTCGCCCAAATGCCGATGCGTACCCACAACGGCATAACCATGCGCCCCTTCGGACAACTCGGCATGCAACAGGTTTTCCTTGAGCGAGCGCCCAGCCCCAGACACGCCCGTGATCAAGTTAATGATAATATCGTCAAACGCAATAACACGATCCGCAATCAAGGGCCGCAACGCATATTGGCCCGTCGCGGCATTACATCCC
>NZ_JBGFCD010000278.1:0-293 GCF_041205405.1 Falsihalocynthiibacter sp. S25ZX9 | reverse complement strand
GGCCGCATCGAGCCATAACAACCAAAGGTAGCGCGACTCCAGAAAGTGCGCGATGAAAAACGTTACAACTGCTGCCACCGTGCAGACCAGAATGAACAGCGGTTGTTCAACCCAAAACACTGGCACCCCAAGTATGAGATCGCGAACGGTTCCACCACCTGTGCCAGTAACCATCGCCAAGAATATGAAGCCGATGATATCCAACTGTTTGCGTGACGCCACCAGTGCCCCAGTCACTGCTAAAAGTGTGACGCCTATAAAATCTAGGAAAATAACAATGCTCATCCAAGCCT
>NZ_JBGFCD010000277.1:0-293 GCF_041205405.1 Falsihalocynthiibacter sp. S25ZX9 | reverse complement strand
TATAATCTTGCCACGGTTCCGCGGCCCCCTCGCGCCAAAGCGCGAAGGTTTTACCATAATCCGGCGCTATCATTTCGCTGTCACATCGATGGCGATTTTTGAAACATGGTTCTGCGAGGGGATCAGTCCCGCTTCATTCAGGAAAGCTTCAAACGCCGCATAACGGCCCACATCCATCGCCGTTGGGCGCAACGCAAAACGCGGGAATGTATCAACCCAAGCGCTGGCGTTTAACTCGTCTTGCAATTCGGCGGAGGTGCTCGCGAAAACCTCAAAGCTTTCTTCAGGATGAT
>NZ_JBGFCD010000276.1:0-293 GCF_041205405.1 Falsihalocynthiibacter sp. S25ZX9 | reverse complement strand
CTGTAGCACTCATTTTCCAACCCGCCGAGGAAACAGGGCAGGGTGCAAAAGCCCTTGTTCAAGATCCGAAATTCGCGGCGTTAAAGCTGGATTACCTGTTTTCACTCCACAACGCACCAGGACAGGATGTGGGGAAAATTCAAATTCCGGCAACGTCTGCCAATTGCGCTTCTCGGGGTTTGAAAATTATGCTGACGGGAAAAACCAGCCACGCGGCGGCTCCCCATGACGGGCTATCCACCATGCCAACCGTTGCCCGTCTGATGCCTGCTTTGGCCGCACTTGCGGACCCT
>NZ_JBGFCD010000275.1:0-294 GCF_041205405.1 Falsihalocynthiibacter sp. S25ZX9 | reverse complement strand
GCCAGCGCCAAACCAAGCGGCAATGCGCATAGAAACACTAGCGCCGCAAGGAGAACGATGCGTAACAGTTCCAACTGGCCCAAGCTTAGGCGCGTAAGGCCCATAGCCAAGACGGGCGCCAGTTGAGGCACACGCATATCGGCAAGTGTCAGAAGACACATCAGTATAGCAAAACTTGCCACGCAAAGTGTCAGAGCGTTCAGAGCGGCCGTCACGGTAAAGGTCCGCTCAAACACTTGCAGTGCCTGAACCTTGATCGCTTCCTGATCGGTGATCGCGCTGTTGGGGATGTCA
>NZ_JBGFCD010000274.1:0-294 GCF_041205405.1 Falsihalocynthiibacter sp. S25ZX9 | reverse complement strand
CTGCAATTGCATCCGCACCATCCGCGCCCGCGATTTTGGCGGCTTTGAGCAAGGCGTCGGTGAATTTGGCAAGATCATCGGTGGTGGAAGCTGTTGATTTGCTCATTTGGGGCTCGCTTTTGTGGGTCTATGCGCAATGAGGTAGCCCTGTGTGCGCTCAGGTGCAAGGGTGGGCCACGAAAAAGGCCGCCAAGTTTCCCTAGCGGCCTTTGAATGTCTCGATCTAGAAACGCCTATTTGATGCGTTGACCGTTGGCCAAGATCTATCCGTCGGCATTGACTTCGATCTTGGAA
>NZ_JBGFCD010000273.1:0-294 GCF_041205405.1 Falsihalocynthiibacter sp. S25ZX9 | reverse complement strand
GTGAAATATTCCGGCATGTCCACGGCTGACGAGCTGGCGCTGATTGGCCAAAAAGTCGCCTTTGAAAACTGGGTGGTTATGCGCACCGAGGGCATCCGGCAGGAAGCCGAGCGGCGGATGCTGGCGGCCCCCACATGCGATGACGTTCTGCAGGCCGTCGACTGGGCCTATGCCGAGAGCGCGACTGCCGTCGCCGAGGCGCAAACGCTCTAGGCGTGCCTGGGGCCAGTCCCCCAAACCAATCCTGACACCAACCTTGGCGCTAGAGCGCGCCCGAACACACGGAGTGCCGAT
>NZ_JBGFCD010000272.1:0-294 GCF_041205405.1 Falsihalocynthiibacter sp. S25ZX9 | reverse complement strand
ATAGGGTTTCGTCTTTCCAGTCAAAATCGGGTGGCTGGTGATTGCCGGTATTAAGGTCCCAGCCGATAAGCACAGGCATATCAGGTGCAAAATCATCAATGGCATCAAGCAGGCGCTCAAATTGCACGGCACGATACCTCGCGTCCGCGTTGCTGTCCAAATGTGTCGAGACGACGCAGACAGTTCCACTATCCCTAGGCAAAATCGCAGCGATTGCCATGCGTCCCCCAACCCGAGGCTGTTCTGGATCGGCGTTCAATTCATCGGAGGAAAACCAATGGCCATGATCATCAA
>NZ_JBGFCD010000271.1:0-295 GCF_041205405.1 Falsihalocynthiibacter sp. S25ZX9 | reverse complement strand
CTTGATTTTTCACCCCGTGACGAAGCGCTATCCGCTAGAAGTATTGAGCAAACATTGGCCATGCATGCCACCTTGGGCGCCTTTGATGATTTGGCGGGCACTGGGCGCGACGGTCTTTTGAATATGCCCCAAAAGGACCACTGGCACCCTAAGATGATGTGGTACGGGCCGTCTGGAATCGGGACGACGCGCTGGCTTCAGGGGTTTGTGGATTATCACCAGTTGCCGTTCCGTATTGCGTTTCCTAAGCGCAAAGGCGGGGGGCAATGGGATGATATAGCCGACTTGAAGGCCA
>NZ_JBGFCD010000270.1:0-295 GCF_041205405.1 Falsihalocynthiibacter sp. S25ZX9 | reverse complement strand
TGCCGTGATCAAAATGCACGGACTTGAGAGCGGAGCCGTTTATCGTCCCCAAAATAACAGCCATTATGAACGGCGTATCCTCGCTGGTATTGAGGCTGGCGGGAAGCCGATTTTTGCCACGGGCCGTGTAGGAACAAAAGCCCTCGTGCGGCATGTGCGCGATGGCGGTATTGTTTCCATTTTGTTTGATGAAAAATACTCGGAGGGCGTGCGCCTACCGTTTCTTGGCCTTGATGCCCTCACATCCCTGTCTGCCGCCCAGCTTGCGCTTAAATATGATCTGCCGATGATCCCC
>NZ_JBGFCD010000269.1:0-295 GCF_041205405.1 Falsihalocynthiibacter sp. S25ZX9 | reverse complement strand
ATCTATCGTAGCGCATTTGGGGCTTACGACACCCACGCCACCAGAGGGCGCGCTTCCGCCGGAAATCGACCCCAATAAGGGATATTTCGTGACTGTTGGCACCATTGAGCCTAGAAAAAACCACGCCCTACTGCTGGACATATGGGAAGGGTTGGAAAATAAAACGAATTCGCCGCAATTTGTCATTATCGGGGCGCGCGGCTGGAAAAACGAAGCAGTGTTCAAACGACTGGATTTAAAGCCGAGAAACGTGGTCGAGTTTAATAATTTGTCGGATCGGGCCGTTGCCCAGATT
>NZ_JBGFCD010000268.1:0-295 GCF_041205405.1 Falsihalocynthiibacter sp. S25ZX9 | reverse complement strand
AATCCGGAAATCTTGTTCATTCAAGACTGACCAACCCTTCCCTACCAACTTCCCGAAGACCTTTGGCAACAGTTTTCCAATGAAATGGGGGTGCGGGGAATTCCGTCGTTCATGGCCAGCAAATTTAGGCCGGGCTATGCCACGATGATGCTTGGCATCCCGCCTTGTGCGATGGATTTCGTCTCTGGAGACGCGCCTGCTGGCTTGGATACCCTTATTCAAAACTATACCCGCGACAAACGGGTTGCGACCAAAGGCCTTGAGCCTTTTGACACAGCGATTGGCATTTTCAACC
>NZ_JBGFCD010000267.1:0-295 GCF_041205405.1 Falsihalocynthiibacter sp. S25ZX9 | reverse complement strand
AGCGCCGCTGGCACGTGCAAAAACATGATTTTTACTGTCGCCCCTTGGCGATAATCTTCAGGCGTAAAGAAGAACCACCAAACAAGACCGCCGACCAACGTCACGACCGCAAGCGCCATCACCCACGGCAAGATGGTGCCGGAGGTTGCCATGAATTTTCGCGGATTTGCATATTCCCAAAGTGACATGGCCGGACCCTAAATTGAGTTAAACATTTGCGCAATCACCCTACACGGGTTTGTGTTAACGCAGGTTGATACGGATTGCCGCAGCCGAGGCAAAAGGCAGGATTGCC
>NZ_JBGFCD010000266.1:0-295 GCF_041205405.1 Falsihalocynthiibacter sp. S25ZX9 | reverse complement strand
TAGGACCATGCTGTTTCCATCTTCGGTTTCGACGCTCACCTCTGGAATTTCGTCGTCCTCAGAATAGTGGACAACAAGTGTGTATTCTTCCGAGTTGAAATCTGTGATTGTTGCTGCGGAGCCTTCAGCAAACCATTCTCCAAGGGCAAAGGTATCTTCGCCTGCGCCTCCCGTACCATAGTCACTGTTGCCCAAGACAAAAAGATCGTCGCCTTCACCCCCATTTAGGAAATCGCGTTCATCGGTGTCCTCACCGGTTTCCTCGCCCATCACAACGCCAACAATATGGTCGTCG
>NZ_JBGFCD010000265.1:0-295 GCF_041205405.1 Falsihalocynthiibacter sp. S25ZX9 | reverse complement strand
CGGCTCCTCAGCTGGGCTTGATATGTTCGAAGAAATCAGCGCTATGCGCGAAGAAGCCGCGACCAAAGGTGTGGCGACGGTAATCTGGTCCTACCATCGCGGCGAAGCGCTTGATAAAAATGGTGAAACTGCGATCGATATCGCGGCCTACGCGGCGCAAATAGCGGCCCTTCTTGGGGCACATATCATCAAAATCAAGCTCTCGACCGACAATCTCTCCCTCCCTGAAGCCAAAGCGGTTTATGAGGAACAGAAGATTGTTATCTCGAGCCAAGCTGCGCGCGTGAAGCATTGC
>NZ_JBGFCD010000264.1:0-296 GCF_041205405.1 Falsihalocynthiibacter sp. S25ZX9 | reverse complement strand
GCGCGCGATATTTTTAGTGAACAGGCCCAAGTCCGCCTTTCAGCCACGCAGCAAACACGTGGAAAAGGGTTTTTGGACTGGTACGAAGGGGTCGAAAAGGAACTGCTATCGCAAACGAGTGGGCCAACGACGCAAACGGCAACAAAGGACCTTGTTTTAGCCTTTTCACAGATAGAAGGCAGCCCACAATCTTTCCTTCAGAAAATTTATGTGACGAACAATCAAAAGCCCGCGGATGAACGACATGTATTTGACAAGTCATTTGATGGTTCGTGCTATGGTTTTGCCAAGGGGCC
>NZ_JBGFCD010000263.1:0-296 GCF_041205405.1 Falsihalocynthiibacter sp. S25ZX9 | reverse complement strand
GCCTCGGTCGGCCTCAGTAAGATGGCCTTCACGAGATGCTAGCAAAGGTTTCTCATTGGTGCCCTCATAGGCATCCGAAAAGGCGACAACATCACGGGCTTTGTACCAGGGCGTATCTGCATTGGCCACGTTCTGGGCGATTGTCGCCTGACGGGTACTTGCGTGCGATGCCATCGCTTGCGACATGCGCATAATATCTAGTTTATCAAACATCGGGGCTTCTCCATCGACCGGTTTCAACTAACTCTTAACCCTGATTCCTTTAAAAAGGGTTTAGTGATCAGAATGAGCACAGA
>NZ_JBGFCD010000262.1:0-296 GCF_041205405.1 Falsihalocynthiibacter sp. S25ZX9 | reverse complement strand
GACTATATCATCAAACGTATCCCACGCTCGCTCGGGTTTATTGGTGAGTTGTGTGTCGCCCTCTACCAAACCGCCCTTTCTGAAAAGCGCGCGATCACTCGCCCACTGGTCGCCAAAGTGTTGGATGTTCTGGACAAAAACCACACAACTGGCGCATAACTTCATCATAGCGTCATAAAACTCCCTTATGTCGTCCGTATGAATGAATGTGATTTCTTAACCGCGCCCTTTCCCGCGCCCGTTCCCCTAGATCCGCAAGATTTTATGGGTCCTCGCCGTTTTTTCAATCGGGAGCT
>NZ_JBGFCD010000261.1:0-296 GCF_041205405.1 Falsihalocynthiibacter sp. S25ZX9 | reverse complement strand
CGAGAATGACGTTCGACGAGAGTTGCAATGTAGCTATTTTTGGACCCTCCGATGAGATCGCCCTCCCAGTGGCCTGGAACAGCCCGATCCTCGACCGATGCTGGTCTTTCTGAGATTGATACGGCGTTCTTGATCCGCTGACCGGCAGGCGAATGCAAAGCAATCGCTGAGAGGTTGACCAAGACCGTTGCGCTTGAGGCTGGCATGCTTAGACCGCCGAACTGTACGCTTGGCACGCAGATGCTCCAGCAGCTCCTTCTTGAGGACGCCACGTGCTTGTATGTATAGGCTTTTGT
>NZ_JBGFCD010000260.1:0-297 GCF_041205405.1 Falsihalocynthiibacter sp. S25ZX9 | reverse complement strand
ATCGGGCTTATTCGAACGAGGCTACCGGCGGCCACATCCGCTGCCGTCATTCTCGAATCCGCAAGGATCACGGCTTGCCACGACAGGGCCGCGTCAAACATGAATGCGCGGCTTACGTACGCGATAGCTCTCTCAGGATTGGCAATTTTCGACCCTGACGCCTTGGCACAAGCAGACCAATCTTCGCGCCATCGCCGACAACTGGCCAGTGGTAAGGCTAAAACATCATCTGCAGACAAAGGTGCCGTCGGAGAACTTGAACTTGAATTTGCATCTGGGCCCCGTGATCTGAGCAAG
>NZ_JBGFCD010000259.1:0-297 GCF_041205405.1 Falsihalocynthiibacter sp. S25ZX9 | reverse complement strand
TGCAGCGGCCAAAGCGACGTATTTTGCCAAATCTTGATCGGCGTCCATATCCGCAACCTTATAGGCTTCGCTAAGCGAGTCCTGTGCCAAAACAACTTTTGACGCGACCGAACCCGCACGCCCTGCCGGACCATAGGTTTCGCCATTGACGCCGAAGTAAACCGACCCAGAATTCCACGCGCGTAGCATTGGCGGCACTTCCGTTGCCGGAATGATGAATTCTTCGCCTGTGTCGAGAATTTTCTCAAAGATAACAGTGCCATCCGCCGCAGAAACCCGCACCCACGCTGGGCGCAC
>NZ_JBGFCD010000258.1:0-297 GCF_041205405.1 Falsihalocynthiibacter sp. S25ZX9 | reverse complement strand
GCCCGCTTCCGTGAGCTGGGTGATTGAAATCGGGCCGCGCTGTGGTACGTGCACGCCGCGATTGCCTTCGCCCCGAATGGCACTTCCCAGAAATTGCGGGGACATTTTCCCATCAGTCGTCGGAATCAAAGTGAGCTTGGCGCCGCCAGTATAAAACTCCGGCGCGTTGCATTCGTCCTCATGGATATGGGCAACATCACTGCAAAAAATCGTGTCAAACGGTCGCGCTAGACAGGCGAGAATAAGAGAATTGGCCGCTGTCACTGTGGCCACAAGATGCACGACGGCTTCGGGTGC
>NZ_JBGFCD010000257.1:0-298 GCF_041205405.1 Falsihalocynthiibacter sp. S25ZX9 | reverse complement strand
ACATTGATGAAAATTAAGACTGGAGCCAATAGATAGCTAAACAGCGAGAAAGTTTCATTGCGGGGTAAGATTGAAATTCGTTCATTTCAAAATAATTTCACCAAACGAAATTACGAATTTTTCACGAAATTTATTTGCAACCAAATGAAATTATTAGTAAAACGTTGCTTCTCGACCGCACCAATATTTTCCCCTTAAACAGTGATATCCCTTGTTTATATAAGGTTATACAGGGGTTTATGGTGGGCGTTTCGTACTGAAATGCACTAAAAACCATTAAAATTGACATGTCACTACG
>NZ_JBGFCD010000256.1:0-298 GCF_041205405.1 Falsihalocynthiibacter sp. S25ZX9 | reverse complement strand
AGATTTATGTTCTGGCGCCGCGAGGCGTGGAGGTTCGAGTCCTCTCACCCGCACCAATATTTTTCCCTTATGCAGTGATATCCCTTATTTATATAAGGTTATACAGTGGTTTATGGTGGGCGTTTCGTACTGGAATGCGCTAAAATCCATTAAAATTGACATGTCATTACGACGAATTACGAATTTTCCGAGCTGGAGAATTTGAAATGGCGTCTATTAAAAAGCTGCAAACCGGCAAATGGCAGGCGCAAGTCGCCATGCAGGGTATACGAAAATCCAAGTCATTTGAGAAGCGCGT
>NZ_JBGFCD010000255.1:0-298 GCF_041205405.1 Falsihalocynthiibacter sp. S25ZX9 | reverse complement strand
GTGCACACGGCATTCATGGGATTCACTTACAAAAGCATTAAATGGGCACTTGTTGCTGATCAGACGGACTCTGAACTCTTTGCTCCCGCTGCAAGTCTACGCAAGAAGATGATAAGAGATATCTCACTCATTATGACTGGGATCGTCTTGATTTCCATTTTAGTTGCTCGAGGTATTTCGAGGCCTATCATTGCAATTTGGCACTCGATGAAACAAGTAGCAAACCATGACTTATTGAGTGCGATTCCTTTCGCAAATAGGCGCGATGAGATCGGAACAATTGCCAAGAGCCTTGAAC
>NZ_JBGFCD010000254.1:0-299 GCF_041205405.1 Falsihalocynthiibacter sp. S25ZX9 | reverse complement strand
TCACACGATCGTACAGAATGAACAAAGCCGGCGTCAGGAGCATCGACAGCGCCACAACGAGCAACAACTGGTACGCGATTTCTGCGGGAATGACGTTCGCGCCAACGGTGAAGGACAGTAAAACGAACCCAAACTCACCCGCCTGCGCAAGGCCCATAGCAAACAGCCAGCGATCACTTCCAGAGAGTTTAAACAAAACGCCCAGAACAAAGAGAACACCAGCTTTGATCGCAATCAATCCGAGCGTAAGGCCGATGATTGACCAGAGATTTGCAAACAGCAGGGGGAAATTTACGCTG
>NZ_JBGFCD010000253.1:0-299 GCF_041205405.1 Falsihalocynthiibacter sp. S25ZX9 | reverse complement strand
TTCTAAAGCATTCTCAACCATTTCCATCATCCCGCATCGGTTTTCGATCTTGCCCCGAGGGTGTGGATCGCTATCATGCAGCAGACTTAAGCCCGAAGACCGTCTTCGACAAGCTAAACTGAGCCATCATGACCATAGAAGCCCCTGAAATCGTTATTGTAGAGCAAAGCCGTGTGGCCTGTGATGGAGGCGAAGGCGCGCTGGGACACCCCCGCGTATGGCTTTTTATCCACGAAGAAACAGGGTTTGTTGAGTGTGGCTATTGCGACAAAAAGATCATCCTCAAGGGCGGCTCGGCC
>NZ_JBGFCD010000252.1:0-299 GCF_041205405.1 Falsihalocynthiibacter sp. S25ZX9 | reverse complement strand
TGAAGCCTGTCATTACCGATCCCACCAACCAAAAGATCATTACCGACCCCGCCATAAAGCGTGTCCGAACCTACACTGCCGTTTAGCGTGTCGTTGCCATCCCGACCAATGATGACGTCATTTCCATACCCGCCATTGACATAATCATGGCCAGAGCCGCCGTCGATCACGTCGCCTCCATCTGCTCGAGAGCCGCCGCCAAAAAGGAAATCATCCCAGTCGTTGCCAAAAAGCCGATCAACCCCGTCACCGCCATAAATCCGGTCATTTCCGGCTTCACCGTATAAAGTGTAGTTGCC
>NZ_JBGFCD010000251.1:0-299 GCF_041205405.1 Falsihalocynthiibacter sp. S25ZX9 | reverse complement strand
TGCGTGCCGCCATCGCGCAACAGGTTCCGGGCGACGCGAGCCTGCAGGCCTTCGGCAATCCCAATGAAGCGCTGATCCGGGTGCAGGGTGAGGTCGGGCAGGCCACGGTTGCCGCCGTCGAACGTGCAGCAACAGACGTGATCCCAGATGCGGTGTTCAACCAGATCGACCTTGTTGGCCAAACGATCAGCGGCGAACTGGCAACCACCGGCTTGCTGGCACTTGGCCTCGCGGTCCTGGCGATGTTGGCCTACATTTGGGTCCGGTTAGAATGGCACTTTGCTGCCGGTGCCATCGCG
>NZ_JBGFCD010000250.1:0-300 GCF_041205405.1 Falsihalocynthiibacter sp. S25ZX9 | reverse complement strand
GCCATTCCTGATGACTGGGACTTTGGAGATTTTGGTCCTATTGAGGATTCCGATACACAGGAGGCTTCGTCGTCGGACCCTTTTGCGGACGCCCCTGTTCCCACGCCCATCGTTGAAATTCCAGAAGAGCCATTGGATGTTGCACCTGTCGCTCCGCCGCCCCGCGTTGAAGTGACATTAACGGCGCAAACTGTAGCTACACCGGTTGCCACCACAGGGGATGATCGCGCCGCGCGTGCTTTTTTGAACGCGCTGGGTGAGGGGGCTTTAACCTGTTCGGACGACGCTCTTGAGGAAACT
>NZ_JBGFCD010000249.1:0-300 GCF_041205405.1 Falsihalocynthiibacter sp. S25ZX9 | reverse complement strand
TATCCAGATTATGAGTGGCATTCTGCGACATTCTTATCCCTTTGTACTCGTTGCCCAATATATGAGCCCTTATTCCACCTGTTGGTTACATTATGGTCAATGAATCGGGCAAAATTTTGAAGGAAGCGTGAGGTTTTTAAGTGTGTGGGCCTTTATTTTTCATCCAAAGGCTGAATTTTGACGGATAACTGCGCTAGTCGTCCAATTCTTAGTAACTCCTGTGCCTTTTTCTTGGCAAGGGGTTCGGTTGGAGGCGTGAGAAGGAGGCGTCCGTACAAAGCCCGCGATTCGTCTTCTAGG
>NZ_JBGFCD010000248.1:0-300 GCF_041205405.1 Falsihalocynthiibacter sp. S25ZX9 | reverse complement strand
GCCGCGCGCCGCGACGCTGGTGGCGAAATCAAACACATAGGTGTGCGCGCCTTTGCTGGGCCAACCAAAGCCCAGCGGATTGGTGCCGAGCAAAGGTTTTGTGCCGCCCGTTGGCGCAACTGTCGCGTAACTTGGGCACATCGCAATCGCGGCAAGGCCAAGATCGGTGAGCGCCTCAACATCTGGCCAAAGCGCGGAAAAATGGGTGCAATCGTTGATCACAAGCGCCGCTAACCCCAAACTATGGGCGCGTTCCGCCAGCACGGGCGCGCCCAACTCGAACGCTGCATTGGCAAAGCC
>NZ_JBGFCD010000247.1:0-300 GCF_041205405.1 Falsihalocynthiibacter sp. S25ZX9 | reverse complement strand
AACACTGTTTGCGCCGCCGTTGTCCTTTTTAGGGTCGCCGCCAACAGGGACTTCGGGAGCCCCAAAATGTAGAAGGGGCCAAGCACGCTCCGAGGTACTTTCATGTTGCGAACCAAACATATCTAGCAGCGAAGACAGACCTGTGGCATCAGAAATAAATCAAACTCGCTGTACTCATTGTCAGAAATTTTCCCAGCATCCATCAGAAATTGGGACCGCGTATCCACTCTTTTGGGTCTGTTCCGTTTCCTTGATAAATGCGTACCGGTATCCTTGGCGCAATAATCCACAAAGGCTTGG
>NZ_JBGFCD010000246.1:0-300 GCF_041205405.1 Falsihalocynthiibacter sp. S25ZX9 | reverse complement strand
AAATCACTCACGTGCAAGGTCGTTACCGCACTTTGACCACCCGCGAACGTGACAGAAATAGTGGGGTCTTTTGACATCGCTGGATGTGAAAGCTCGGCCAAACCTACCGTAGTGGTTACCCCCGTTACCGCAAGTTCCCCTTGGCGAAGCACAAACGTTTCGCTTGGCGCACAGCTCGCCGAAAGCTTCACTGTGATCATTGCCGCCGGGCCCGCTAGAGCTTCTAGCTTGGTGGAGCAAGGCACGCCATAGGCGCTGTATGTCGGCGCTTTTTTAACTGGGTTGTGGCCGAGGGTATCG
>NZ_JBGFCD010000245.1:0-300 GCF_041205405.1 Falsihalocynthiibacter sp. S25ZX9 | reverse complement strand
CCGCCCATGCGGATTTTATCCATGCTGCGTTTTGGATGTGTGGGGCCGTGTTTGCCTTTAGCGCAATGGCAATCGCGGGGCGCGCGGTCATGCAGGAATTGGATACGTTTGAGTTGATGATGTACCGCTCTTTTACGGGTGTGGTCATTGTTTGCGGCTATATACTGTGGTCCAAACGCCACTCAGAAATCACGTTGCGCTATTTTCGTCAACATCTGGTGCGCAATCTGTTTCATTTTACGGGGCAAAACCTTTGGTTCGCAGCTCTTTTCCTCATTCCAATCGCCAAAGTGTTTGCCA
>NZ_JBGFCD010000244.1:0-300 GCF_041205405.1 Falsihalocynthiibacter sp. S25ZX9 | reverse complement strand
GCCCTTCCATATTGGTGACGCATCGAAAGCGGTTATCGCGGCTCTTGTCGTGACGGGCGCATGGAAAGTTTTAGACGCACGTAAAGCGAAATAAACACTCAAAAATTAATACCTTGAAGCGCCGCCTCGGTCCCCGAGAGCGGCGTTTTTCGTTGCACTCTCATCGTGCCTGCCGAGCATCGCGAGGCTACGCCAAACAGGAGTAACCCCCGCAGGGGGGGTGATCTTGGCGGGAGCATTTCCTTTTTCTTCTGGAGCTTATGGGGTCTCGTGAAGCGCCGCGAGGGCGGCCTCGCACAT
>NZ_JBGFCD010000243.1:0-300 GCF_041205405.1 Falsihalocynthiibacter sp. S25ZX9 | reverse complement strand
ATCATGCCTCGCCCGCCTCTTCCTCAACCGCAATCAACGGCGCACCCGCAACAACTTGATCCCCAGAAGCCACAAAAACCTCCGCAATCTCGCCGTCCCGCGTCGCCAATAAGTAGTGCTCCATTTTCATCGCTTCCAAAATCGCCAACCGCTCGCCCTGCACGACCACCGCTCCCGCCTTGACAAAAACAGCCTTCACCAATCCGGGCATCGGCGCGAAAACAATATCCCACGCAGGCCCCTCCTGACCCCCGCGCGCCAAAGGATCAATCGCCTCAAACACATAGGTATTGCCAAAAA
>NZ_JBGFCD010000242.1:0-301 GCF_041205405.1 Falsihalocynthiibacter sp. S25ZX9 | reverse complement strand
ATTCACTTTGGCGACGGAGATCGATATCTTTTCATGCGACCCTCACAGCCCCTCTCATCGCTGCAAGCAGCGACTGCCGGGCAATGCATGGCAGCGCGGCTCAAATTAAAATACCAATCGCTCGCTGCGACAATACTTCCCAAAGGGCACGGATTTGGCGATACATAGTCAAGCAAAGTTGAGTGCTGTCGCAAGACCGCTTAACGAACCACCTCGAAAGACGCTGGGATACGAAACTCCCGCATAGCGTTTCAATGTATGTGTTGCGTCTATCAGGTGAGCCCGCCCCGCATAACTACCG
>NZ_JBGFCD010000241.1:0-301 GCF_041205405.1 Falsihalocynthiibacter sp. S25ZX9 | reverse complement strand
AACCTCGGACAAGTGATCAAGGAGTACAGAGAAAACGTTGATCCGGATTACAAAGTTGGAGAACAGGTACAGTCACTTAAGGAAGCTTTCGGCGGCGCACCGAACCCTGACAATGATAATGGCAGCGGCAACGACTGAAACTAAGGTAACTCAAATCCTTTTCTTGAAATAAAATATGGCCAGTCCTTTTTTGGGCGGGCTACGTCTTTTCAAAGAACCACCTCCACCAAGCATAGGAATTACCCATAAAGCGCCACAGCTAAAGTTGCTGGACCAACTTTGCATAGGGTAGACTTCGGGT
>NZ_JBGFCD010000240.1:0-302 GCF_041205405.1 Falsihalocynthiibacter sp. S25ZX9 | reverse complement strand
ATCCGCTGTTCAATTTATCTGTAACGCAAGGCCTCCTTTTGCAGAGGTTCCAGCTTTCGCAGGGTGCGTTCCATGCGGGCTTCAAGCGACCCGTCAGCCAAATGAGCTCCATATCGCGCCCGCACGCACGTTCCAACCGTCGTGATGATTGAACTTGATTCAGATATCCATACAGTTAAATCCGCAGCATCAACCCCGGATGACAACCGGGCCGACCCGTCGCTGCAGGTTGCGCGCTGAAGCCAAGAACCGCAAAATCAAGCATGTCCGCGAAAGCATCAATGGCGCGGACGTGGCTATTC
>NZ_JBGFCD010000239.1:0-302 GCF_041205405.1 Falsihalocynthiibacter sp. S25ZX9 | reverse complement strand
CAACCTCCACGTGCCACCGAACGTCCTGTCGTTACCGAGGGATTCGGCACGCCCGTCGGGACCTTCAACGACCAAGAAAACGCCCTTGCAAATCGCGCCCATAGTGTGCGCATCAACCGTCTTCCCAGCGTATCACAAGACGACGAACAAGAGGCTCGGAGCGACACAATCGAAATACCACCACCCAGCGCTTTGCGCGACAATCGCGCGCCCTTTCAAGCCACTGGAAAACCCCTGATCGGTATTCTTCTTTTGGAAGGCGATGATCGCAGCGAAGACGCCGACAGCTTGGCCCTGATTGC
>NZ_JBGFCD010000238.1:0-303 GCF_041205405.1 Falsihalocynthiibacter sp. S25ZX9 | reverse complement strand
TGTCGCTGAGCAACCAAACCAGAAGTGGGCAGCTGACATCAGCTATATTTGGACGCGAGAAGGCTGGCTCTATCTTGCTGTGATCTTGGATCTGCATTCGCGCCGAGTGGTCGGTTGGGCTGTTAGTAACCGAATGAAACGCGATCTGGCCATCCGGGCATTGAACATGGCAATAGCCTTTCGGGCACAACCAAAGGGCTGTATCCATCACACGGACCGGGGCAGCCAATATTGTTACCACGATTACCAGAAGATTCTGCGCCTGCATGGCTTCAAGGTATCGATGAGTGGCAAAGGGAATTG
>NZ_JBGFCD010000237.1:0-303 GCF_041205405.1 Falsihalocynthiibacter sp. S25ZX9 | reverse complement strand
CACATGATGCCCAAAATGCGCGAGCAATATGGCGAGAAAGTTATCTTCATACCCTACGGTCAGAAAAAACCGTTTCTGCGCCGCCTCGGTGCGCAAATCCTTTGGGATACGATCGGGCAAATCGAAGAACGCAGTGAGTTTTCTCGGTTTGGGTTGTAGTTGTGATTAAAATAGTCAGCTTATTTTTGATTGGGATGTTGGTTTTGGCGATGTTTGGTCGCCTGAAATATCCCGGTCATAAGCAGGTTGCGCGGGCAAGATGTAATAATTGTTGAAGTATTCGGCTTCGGAAGTCGCCATGTC
>NZ_JBGFCD010000236.1:0-303 GCF_041205405.1 Falsihalocynthiibacter sp. S25ZX9 | reverse complement strand
GCGTGGTAATAGAAGTGCCGCGCGACCAAAGGAATATCGATGTCCCGGCTCTCACGGATGGGCTTGCCGTTGTCGAGGGTCTCAAGGACCGCAAAGAGGCGCTAATGCTTTTGCACCAACCGCGCGATGGCATAGAGGTATTTCGCCCGCGCATGTCCCGATGTTTTTGCCCATGGCCCTTGCGCCGCGCGTGCTGCTTTTACGGCGGCGTCAACATCGCTTTTGGTGCCTTGGCTGATGATCGCGAGGGTCTCGCCATTGGCTGGGTTTTTGCTTGGGAAACCCTTGACGGGTTTTGTGAAG
>NZ_JBGFCD010000235.1:0-303 GCF_041205405.1 Falsihalocynthiibacter sp. S25ZX9 | reverse complement strand
CACCTTTCAATCGGTCGCACCTGGGGAGGACATCAGGTTCCTATTGGCCAGCCTTGTAGTCGTTATTGTGGGCGGAATGGGGTCGATCCACGGCGCAGCCCTTGGTGCTCTTCTGATCGGTTTGGCCGAGCAGTTTGGCTCAGTTTATTTCCCTACCTACGCAGTTGTTCTGACGTTTTTAATCATGGTTGTTGTGTTGGCGTTCCGCCAACAGGGCTTGATGGGCAGGGAGGGATAGCGGAATGGTTGACGTGACCCCTTCGAATATTGGCGCTGGTAAAGCACGCGCGCCTTCTTGGATTG
>NZ_JBGFCD010000234.1:0-303 GCF_041205405.1 Falsihalocynthiibacter sp. S25ZX9 | reverse complement strand
ATGATCGTTGGTTTGACTTTCGGCTCCCGTCTTGGCGCTGTAACGTTGCTTGCCTACCTCGCTGAAGGCGCTTCTGGTCTGCCCGTCTTCGCGCACTGCGCTTCAACCCTCGCATTTGTTGGACCAACCGCTGGCTTCCTCGCAGGCTTCGTTGCCATGGCATTCCTTGCGGGCCTCGCCGTCGAGAAGGGCATTGCTAGAGGTTTTGTTTGCACAGCTCTTACCGCAATCGTTCTTTCCGCGTTCATCTACATTCCAGGCGTTGCTTGGGCGATGTGGATTGGCGAAGTTGCGGGCCTTGAC
>NZ_JBGFCD010000233.1:0-303 GCF_041205405.1 Falsihalocynthiibacter sp. S25ZX9 | reverse complement strand
CGCGAAGAAGCGCACCAATGTTGTCACCAGCTTCACCGCGATCAAGCAGTTTGCGGAACATTTCAACACCAGTACAAGTGGTTGTTGTTGTGTCTTTGAGACCAACGATTTCGATGGAATCACCAACGTTAACAACACCGCGCTCGATACGGCCTGTTACAACAGTACCGCGACCAGAGATCGAGAACACGTCCTCGATTGGCATCAAGAAAGGTTCGTCAATCGCACGTGGAGGCTGTGGAATGAAGGAATCAACCGCCGCCATCAACTCAGCGATTTTCTTGGCGCCGATTTCTTCGTCAC
>NZ_JBGFCD010000232.1:0-304 GCF_041205405.1 Falsihalocynthiibacter sp. S25ZX9 | reverse complement strand
AGCCCTCACCAGGTGGTGTCAGACTAATTCGAACTCGTCTCAGCTAGGCCAGTACCCCTGCCCTTTTATGCAGCACCAAATTGGCGCCATTCGCTAAGAGCAGCGTCGCGATCAAGCTTGAATTGGACTCTTTGCGAAAGACTGCGATCCTTATTGAAGTGGTTGAAAACCGACGCGTGGACGGAGGTAAATTTCTGCAAACTTCGCATCAGACGAAAGCGGTGAGACACTCTCTCTCGTTGTCGAGAAGGTGGGTGAGAATTCTTGGCGCGACTGTTTTTTCCAGCGCCCTGTTTCTTGTCTG
>NZ_JBGFCD010000231.1:0-304 GCF_041205405.1 Falsihalocynthiibacter sp. S25ZX9 | reverse complement strand
AGATCTAACTAAGGTGTTGCAAAAAGGAGGGGTCCATAAATGTCCACACATGATAGCACCACTCTGCCACTACTTTTATCTCCGAAAATTCATGGTATTTGAAGTTAGAATCTCGGGCGGTGCGATCCAAGCATATGCGAGCAGTGCCGGATCGATATCGGAAACGGTTATCCGGTGTAGTTGTTCGGGCGGGTTGAATATCATAGATCCAGGGGTGTAAACGCCCTGATTGTTCTCGCTGACGGCACCAGAAAGGCAGACATAACTCTCTGTAATGCCATTGTGTGCATGAGCTGGATAGGTG
>NZ_JBGFCD010000230.1:0-304 GCF_041205405.1 Falsihalocynthiibacter sp. S25ZX9 | reverse complement strand
TATTCAGGCGTTTCAGAGCCTCCTTCGATTATTCTCTATTTCCTATTCAGCCAATCTTACGGCCAATCATCTAATTGTGCTGGCTAATTTGGGAAAACCGATGCAGTGTCGGGATATTTTGACTAAAGAGAGCTTTTTAATTTCGGATATCCGCGTTCCAGCCAAGCGCAAAAAGACACTTGATCTAGGCAAATTGCAGGCGATTGCGGAGGATATGCTTGAAAATGGTCAGACGACCCCAATCAGACTGCGGACTGGAAAAACAGGTTTCGTTTTGATCGAGGGGTATCATCGCCTAGAGGCG
>NZ_JBGFCD010000229.1:0-304 GCF_041205405.1 Falsihalocynthiibacter sp. S25ZX9 | reverse complement strand
CAAAGCGTTTGAAATCGCGGGGTATGGCGCCGAAGAAGTTAATAAACGCTTTGGCGGCATGGTCAGCGCGTTCAAATATGGCGCTCCTCCCAACGGTGGTTGCGCCGCAGGGATCGACCGGATCGTGATGTTGTTGGCCGAAGAAGCCAACATTCGCGAAGTCATCATGTTCCCAATGAATCAACGTGCCGAAGATGTGATGATGAGCGCCACGAGCGAACCCATGAGTGAACAGCTTATGGAGCTTGGTTTGCGCGTTATTCCACAGGACTAAATCTGAAACCCTCCGCCTGTTCTATGAATG
>NZ_JBGFCD010000228.1:0-305 GCF_041205405.1 Falsihalocynthiibacter sp. S25ZX9 | reverse complement strand
AAGGACTTTGCACCGATGGCCGCTCTGTTAAGAATGAACTCAATCAAAAAAGCATTTAACGGTGTTCCAGCTCTTTCCGGTGCATCGATCGAACTTGAGCGCGTGGAAGTTCATGCGCTGATTGGTCAAAATGGTGCGGGAAAGTCCACCATGATCAAGGTGTTGACTGGAGTCTACCGCCGCGATGGAGGCACTGTCGATTTCAATGGAGCCAAAAGCGTTCTGACAAACCCGCGCGAAGCGCAAGCCGCAGGCATCGCCACGATCAATGAAGGTCCCAAACCGCTTGGGCTCATAGCCCATAA
>NZ_JBGFCD010000227.1:0-305 GCF_041205405.1 Falsihalocynthiibacter sp. S25ZX9 | reverse complement strand
CATCCGCCGTACTCGCTGCAATTTCCAGCGCCGCAGCCGCAGAAATTCCAGATATCGACAGCTCGAAATGGGCAACCAATCCAAGGGATTACTGCATGAGCCCCGCCTAATACATCAACGCGGAAAGCAACTCGTTCTTTGCGGACTTCCTTGGCCGCGCGAGCATGAACGAATTTTTCAACTTTCAGGGCCTAACCAAGGCCGCCTACCACTGGGTCGTGTCGCCTAACCTCGATACGGTCTATTCAATCGCCGTGGTGAATGCCAAAGATGGCTTTACGCTGGAATTGCCGGAGGTGGGGGAC
>NZ_JBGFCD010000226.1:0-306 GCF_041205405.1 Falsihalocynthiibacter sp. S25ZX9 | reverse complement strand
TTCGCCAAAGCTTGTCTAGAAATACGGCAGGTAGCACGGTCTTCCATCAGGCCAACGTCATTGATATCATGTACCTTGGAAC
This sequence comes from Falsihalocynthiibacter sp. S25ZX9, assembly GCF_041205405.1. Lineage (NCBI taxonomy): Bacteria > Pseudomonadati > Pseudomonadota > Alphaproteobacteria > Rhodobacterales > Roseobacteraceae > Falsihalocynthiibacter > Falsihalocynthiibacter sp. S25ZX9. The sequence continues at coordinate 224 of NZ_JBGFCD010000226.1, read as the reverse complement.
ATCAGATCACATCATCAATCCAGCGCACGACATATCCTATTATTCCCTGCGCGTTGTTCTCAATTTCGGCCGCAATTTCTTCATCACTCCAGTTGACCCCATTTGCGACAGGAATGGTCAACAAGTAGGCCAAAGAGCCGCGAGGTCCGCCCGCCGCGATCGCGCGTTGACGCTCAAACACGTCGATGGTGTGGTAATGCGTGGCATGGAGCGTGGCAGCCGTG
>NZ_JBGFCD010000225.1:0-306 GCF_041205405.1 Falsihalocynthiibacter sp. S25ZX9 | reverse complement strand
GACGTCTCTGCGGCGACTCTTGCCGTTGCTTGGGTTGCACGCAATCCCGCCATCACCAATCCGATCATCAGCGCCAGTTCTGTCGAACAACTGGCCCCCTACCTTGACGCAATCACCTATGAGTTGTCAGACGAATTGTACGGCGAAATCAGTGCCGCCACTCGCGCACCTGCTCCCGCCACAGACCGCTCAGAGGATTCTTAGACGAGCCCAAAACTTATCAGAAAACACCTTGTTGGTAAGGCCACTAACCGCAGTTTTATTTGCTTGCGCCATCACCTCAGAAAACTTGGCAAAACAGGCCAT
>NZ_JBGFCD010000224.1:0-306 GCF_041205405.1 Falsihalocynthiibacter sp. S25ZX9 | reverse complement strand
GGGTCCAAGATCGTTGGCAAGATAGCGCACCGCCGCTTCGAGCGCGGCTTTGGCAACGCCCATCACATTGTAGAACGGCGTGACGCGATTTGACCCTTGGTAGGTCAGGGTGATGATCGTGCCGCCGTCGGTCATCAAAGGGGCTGCGCGGCGGGCCACTTCGATGAGGGAATAACAGCTGATGTCGAGAGTCTTTTTGAAGTTCTCGCGGCTGGTATTTACGAAGCGTCCAGTGAGCTCATTTTTATCCGAGAAGGCAATGGCATTGACGATGAAATCGATCTTGCCCCATTTTGCTTCGAGTTC
>NZ_JBGFCD010000223.1:0-306 GCF_041205405.1 Falsihalocynthiibacter sp. S25ZX9 | reverse complement strand
GTTGTCGCGGAATTTGTCCTGACACCAGAACGGCTTACCCTTATGAAAAGCAGCGCGGTTGGCGCCTCAATGGGCATTTCTTTGTCGGGGGCGTATGAATTCGGCTCTCAACGCATTGCAATGAAGGGCGTGTTAAGTCCTCTCTATGTGCTCAATGGGATTGGGTCTATTTTCACTCAAAAAGGCGAGGGGCTCTTTGGCTTCAATTTCGCAATGACGGGGACGGCAACCGCGCCAAAAATCAGCGTAAATCCGTTCTCTATCATGACGCCGGGGATGTTTCGCGATATTTTCAACGGACCGCCA
>NZ_JBGFCD010000222.1:0-306 GCF_041205405.1 Falsihalocynthiibacter sp. S25ZX9 | reverse complement strand
AAACGGCCTGTGGCGTTGGACCAGACGAAGCAATGGATCATGTCGCAGGTTTTACCGTAGTTAATGACGTGTCCGAGCGCGCATGGCAGGCCGAACGTGGTGGCCAGTTGATGAAAGGCAAGAGCTTTCTAAACTTCTGTCCGACCGGCCCGTGGCTTGTGACGCCAGACGACTTTGCGGATGTTCAAAATCTTGGAATGTGGCTTGATGTAAATGGGTAGCGTATGCAAACCGGAACCACAGCGAAGATTATTTTCGACGTGAAAACAATCGTTTCCTATATGAGCAGCTTTATGATGCTCGAAG
>NZ_JBGFCD010000221.1:0-306 GCF_041205405.1 Falsihalocynthiibacter sp. S25ZX9 | reverse complement strand
CATCCCGCATCGGTTTTCGATCTTGCCCCGAGGGTGTGGATCGCTATCATGCAGCAGACTTAAGCCCGAAGACCGTCTTCGACAAGCTAAACGGAGCCATCATGACCATAGAAGCCCCTGAAATCGTTATTGTAGAGCAAAGCCGTGTGGCCTGTGATGGAGGCGAAGGCGCGCTGGGACACCCCAGCGTATGGCTTTTTATCCCCGAAGAAACAGGGTTTGTTGAGTGTGGCTATTGCGACAAAAAGATCATCCTCAAGGGCGGCTCGGCCGACACCTAAATTCTTTGCAGGTAGATTAAAATTC
>NZ_JBGFCD010000220.1:0-306 GCF_041205405.1 Falsihalocynthiibacter sp. S25ZX9 | reverse complement strand
TGATCGTTTTGATCATTAAACACACTTGCGCCCGTCTCGATATCGACAACGCTTTGATGCACATGCATCGCACTTCCGGGCTCGTTTTCCATCGGTTTTGCCATGAATGTTGCATAGCAATCGTGCCGTAACGCCGCCTCACGAATGGTGCGTTTAAACATGAAAACCTGATCCGCAAGCTTTAGGGGATCGCCGTGATTTAGGTTAATTTCAAGCTGCCCTGCCCAGCCCTCTTGCATCACGGTATCGATTTCAAGTCCCTGTGATTCGGCGAAATCGTAGATGTCATCGACCACGGCGCTATAC
>NZ_JBGFCD010000219.1:0-307 GCF_041205405.1 Falsihalocynthiibacter sp. S25ZX9 | reverse complement strand
GCAAACCGTCCTTTATTTTCGCAATCTTCTCAATATTCTCCCCGTCGGTGACCACCACCCTCGCACCGCTATCCTGCAACCGGTATGTCAGGGCATCTTCGCAAAACAACGTAAAAAGTGGCAGGACAACCGCTCCCAATTTGTAAGCTGCAAAATGGGCGAGTAAAACGGCGGGGCCTTGGGGCAAAAGAACCGCAACCCGATCCCCCCGCGTAACACCATGCACCGCAAACGCCCCTGCCAAACGGTTGGAGGCGCGCATCAAACCGTCATAAGTCCAGCGCTCTTCGCTGCCATCCTCGGCAAC
>NZ_JBGFCD010000218.1:0-307 GCF_041205405.1 Falsihalocynthiibacter sp. S25ZX9 | reverse complement strand
TGATTTTGATATCTGGGTGACTTGCATTGAAGGTTTCCGCGTAGCGCGCCAAATCTTCGGCTTCAACAGCCGTATAAACGGTCAACTCGGTTTAGGCCGCTGCGGTTGTCGCCATCAGCGCGCCGACGACAAGGGACGTAATTTTAGTTGTCATGTGTTTCATATATTTCTCCATGTTGGACATTTGGGCTTTTGCATCTCTTCGTTGGATGGCTTTTGTAACACCCGCATGTATACGAGATCACTTTGGCAGGTTTTAGCAGCAAAAAAATCGATAATACCTACCGACCTATTAGTTTTACCTATG
>NZ_JBGFCD010000217.1:0-307 GCF_041205405.1 Falsihalocynthiibacter sp. S25ZX9 | reverse complement strand
TGCATGCGCCGAATTCGGCAGGGTGTTTTCTCACGGCATCTCGGGGACAGGCGCTCATCGCATTGGGCGACCCTCTTGTGGCGACGCATCCGCAAAGCCTATTGGCGTCATTCAAGAACATGGCCGAAGCTGACAATCACTTGCCCTTTTTGTATAAAATCAGCGGCCGCATGGCGCTTGAGGCGCGCAAATTTGGCATGGCTGTCACCACCGTCAGCAGTGAAGCATGGCTTACGCCCTCCGAATTCTGCCTCCAGACCCCAGAATACAGCCAGTTACGCAGCAAATTACGCTAAGCGAAAAAGGC
>NZ_JBGFCD010000216.1:0-307 GCF_041205405.1 Falsihalocynthiibacter sp. S25ZX9 | reverse complement strand
CGGAAACCGCTTGAAGTTTGGCAATGACCAATCAGACAGCGCGGCTTCGGGGGCCTTTGCTGATCTTAATGATGGCCGTTACGTCGCGGGGTTCCGACCTAACCATCTGAAGCTTGAAAAGCACACGCAAGGCGCTCTGTAATTCACGGGTAAGCTGAACGTAACCTAGATAACGGGGTCAGAAACATTCATCCACCTCGACCACCACGGCGAAAACTTGGTTGGTTTGGTTCATGGCGTGAAGATATTGGAAATTGGCGCTTCGTTGAAGGTCTATCTGGATCAAAGCCATGTTTACATCTTTGCA
>NZ_JBGFCD010000215.1:0-307 GCF_041205405.1 Falsihalocynthiibacter sp. S25ZX9 | reverse complement strand
ATTTGTGCGGATCAAGGGCCAAGGACTCCGCGTCTTCAATCCCGTCCACCATCGTGCGATTAACGGGGGCGATTTTGATCAAAGCGCCAATGCAACCATCCACGTGGAACCATATCCATTCCCGCTTACACAGCGCTGCGATGGCCTGCATATCGTCGATGGCACCGGTGTTTGTGGTGCCCGCCGTGGCAATCACACAGGCGGGTACGCACCACGCAGCACGATCCTCTTGGATGGCCTGTTCCAACGCGGGTATGCTAATCAGAAAGTTGGCGTCCGAAGGGATCACCCGCAGGGCGCGTCGACC
>NZ_JBGFCD010000214.1:0-308 GCF_041205405.1 Falsihalocynthiibacter sp. S25ZX9 | reverse complement strand
TTTGGCTGCTTCAATTTTCTTGTAGATATGAGGGATTGATTGCGATTTTGGGACCAAAGCAGGAGACACAAAGCGCCCTATTCTATGACTTCTCGATTGAGGCTCATATTCCATACGACCATGTTTTGCGGACAATAGGTGGCGTCATTGTTTTATCCAGTGTTCGCCAATATCTGTCCGAGTTTTTTCGTTCGACTGAACGACCTTCGGTTGATCCAGAACTAATGACGCGCATTTTGTTGGTCGGATACCACAGTGCTTGCAGCGTTTCTCAACTGTTGGGTGAAGGGGTAACCCTAAGATGCACT
>NZ_JBGFCD010000213.1:0-308 GCF_041205405.1 Falsihalocynthiibacter sp. S25ZX9 | reverse complement strand
ATCGGCGCGCTACACCGCTCGATAAAAGAACAGGAGGAACAGCGCCGAAACCTTGCAGAAGCATTACAACAGGCGCGTCAGGATGAACGCGAGACGGCAAAACTGGTTCGTTTGGCGATCCTGTCTGATGTATCGGAGCAATTGAAGGCTCCGAAGGCGCAACGGGCTAAAGCCGACGCAATCTTACGCGGATACGAGATAACAAAGGCCGCAATCGACAGGCTGTCGGACCTAGAGCGTCGCCGCGATATCGCGATCGAGACCCGTAAAATTCATTTTGCACGGTTTATCGTGGCCGCAGATACGGC
>NZ_JBGFCD010000212.1:0-309 GCF_041205405.1 Falsihalocynthiibacter sp. S25ZX9 | reverse complement strand
TAATATTTCGAACGCATAGAATGGACAAAACGATGCAGAAAAAGACCGTTCAAGACTACATCCGCACGATTGTAGATTTCCCGCACGAGGGCATCATTTTTCGCGATGTCACAACCCTTTTTGCCGACCCACGCGGGTTTCGCATGGCGGTAGACCAAATGCTGCATCCCTATGCGGGCATGCGGATCGACAAGGTGGTTGGACTTGAGGCCAGCGGATTTATCCTTGGTGGCGCGATTGCGCACCAGCTTTCGGTAGGTTTTGTGCCAGTGCGCAAAAAGGGCAAACTGCCTGGCACCACGATCAGTG
>NZ_JBGFCD010000211.1:0-309 GCF_041205405.1 Falsihalocynthiibacter sp. S25ZX9 | reverse complement strand
ACAGAGACGACACAGATTTTGTGAAGTTTTGGAACTCTGTCCTAGAGCCAAAATTTACAAAATATCGGCACATCATCCAAGGGGGGCTGTCACGCCATTCCGCAGCAGTTATTCCAAACTTGCCCATTAAAGAAGGGATGTCAGTTCTTGATGTCGGGTGCGGATGGGGAGATATGTCGCTCCAAATAGCAGAGAGTGTTGGGCCCAAGGGGCGGGTTCTTGGGATTGATTGCGTCGATGCATTTTTGGAAGAGGCCAGAAAAGACGCCGCCGCAAAAAAACTATTGCACGCCGAGTTCTCTCGCGGGG
>NZ_JBGFCD010000210.1:0-309 GCF_041205405.1 Falsihalocynthiibacter sp. S25ZX9 | reverse complement strand
AAACCATGTCAACATTCACGCCTTTACCCGTGATATCCCAAATGGCCTTGCCGAATTTGCGCGCCTCATTGAACCAGTCTTTGTATTCGGGGCTATTTACCGTCGGGAGTTGCCCCAAACAGTTGAAGTCTTTGCGATTAATGACCCCTTTTGCCCCCAGCCCGAGCACAAATGCGCGTTTTTCTTCATCGGAAATGACCCCAATTGCATTCGCCACAGCGGTATTAATGAGCTGAATAGCAAAGCTGCCCAACCCACCAGAGGCCCCCCAAACCAAAACATTTTGGCCCGGTTTCAACTCATGTGGAT
>NZ_JBGFCD010000209.1:0-309 GCF_041205405.1 Falsihalocynthiibacter sp. S25ZX9 | reverse complement strand
GATGTCGCCGTCGCAACGCTAATTATTTTCAAATATGTCATTGTGATTCCTTCGATTCAAAAATTGCTTGGGAATACATTGTACTGAAGCGCCAAAATTCGCAAGCGGCACGGGGCCTTTCTTTGAAAATTGCATTGGTTTAAGTTGTAGAAAATTTGCGAGGAGAGAACATGAGTGTTGCTGGAAAAACAGTTGTAATTACGGGGGCAAGTAGCGGGATTGGTGAGGCGGCGGCGCGGGCTTTTGCTCAGGCGGGTGCAAATGTTGTGCTCCTTGCCAGAAGCGGGAATGCGATCGCCGAAATCGCAC
>NZ_JBGFCD010000208.1:0-310 GCF_041205405.1 Falsihalocynthiibacter sp. S25ZX9 | reverse complement strand
CATGCCGCGATACCTTCGAGCGCGTCAGAAAGGTTTCGCGTGAACACAAACTTGGAATATTCACGGGCTTCTGTTGCCTTGCCAATATAGTCAAACAACGTATCGACATTAGTGCCGTACCCAAAATCATCCAGCAACGACTGGATTTTCGCTTTCTTGTCATCAGAAAGCACAAACCCGACTTCCAGCCCCTCTGGATCACTGGTTTCGACCACAGGCGCGTTGCGCATCCGCTCGATCAATTCAGGACGGCTATCATAGCGCATCGACTGAATGTCGTAGGCGCCGGGCCGCAAATGGCCATAGCGAT
>NZ_JBGFCD010000207.1:0-310 GCF_041205405.1 Falsihalocynthiibacter sp. S25ZX9 | reverse complement strand
GCGGCCAAAACGCACCCAGCCGAGCCCCCGCCGACGATGATAAAGTCATATGATTTGGTCATTGCACCCTCACAATCGATGGATTGACAAGCCACCATCCACTGGAATAATCGCCCCATTGGCGAAGGCCATTTTCCCCCGCACAAGAGGCACCACGATGCTTGCGATATCGCTTGGAATACCCCATCGTTTTGCAGTAACCAAGCCACCTTCAATGCGGGGCGTGTAGGCGTCCTTTACGCCGGCGGTCATATCGGTTTCGATAATTCCGGGCCGCAATTCAAACACGCCAATGCCGTCCTCCGCCAGT
>NZ_JBGFCD010000206.1:0-310 GCF_041205405.1 Falsihalocynthiibacter sp. S25ZX9 | reverse complement strand
GATCAATTTGGACGCGTTCGAAAGTTTCCTCGCGGAAAACAAACTGGCTTAATCCTGCCGGAGCAAGAGCAGCAGCGCCCCAACCGTCAGAGCAACCCCGACCAAACTCGCCCCACTTGGCGCGCCATGTCCGAGCAAGATTTCCAGCAAGATCACCCAACTTGGCACAAGATAGGTATAGGCCATCACCTTGGCCCCAGACAGGCGCATCGAGCCAAAATGGATCAGGCTTAGGCTCCCCGCCGTCGCAAAAACCGCCGTGTAAAAAATCGTAAACCAAACAAGTGGCGGCAGCTGTGCCAAATCCATC
>NZ_JBGFCD010000205.1:0-310 GCF_041205405.1 Falsihalocynthiibacter sp. S25ZX9 | reverse complement strand
GTTCTTGTTCGTTGTGATGTTTGCGCGTTGCAGCGCTTTCTCTGTGGCATTGCCTTTGACATTTTTGGGGCGCAAATCAACCAGCATAACATGTGTGTCTGTGCCGCCTGTTACGATGTCCAAGCCGCCTTTCATAAGCTGGTCTGCAAGGGCAACCGCGTTCGCACGCACGCGCTTTTGGTAGGCTTTGAACTCTGGGCGCAGCGCTTCGCCAAAGGCGACGGCCTTGCCTGCAATCACATGCATCAAGGGGCCGCCTTGAATGCCGGGGAAGATTGCAGAATTGATTTTTTTCGCAATATCCGCGTCG
>NZ_JBGFCD010000204.1:0-310 GCF_041205405.1 Falsihalocynthiibacter sp. S25ZX9 | reverse complement strand
ATATTACAATTTTCAACACGCAAGACACTCCATTACGGCACAAAGAGAATGGGACTGCAAAAATACATTGCCGTATCAACCGTGCTTATCTACTCTCAGATAAATCGAAGCTTGAGGCAATAATAAATGAAAAAAAGTCAATTTAGTCATTGGGTTCTGCCCTTGGCCACTGTTTGTAACATGGTGAGTTTCTCAAGCGCATTTGCCCAAGAATATGACTTCTCGCTACATGGCTATTTCAACCCCTCTTGTGGTGGCGGCTTTTTCGAACGGGTCGAGCAAGAAGGGATGCCCTTCCAGTTTGATGTTG
>NZ_JBGFCD010000203.1:0-310 GCF_041205405.1 Falsihalocynthiibacter sp. S25ZX9 | reverse complement strand
GAATTTGCGCTTCTTTTAGATCGCATAAATAGGCATCGAGTTTGGCCAAATCGCCGTCTTCGTCAGTTCCAGTAAGCCCTGCGTCTTCGCCAAATCCAGTGCTGCTGGTCAGGCTTAAAATTTCGCGTCTTAGATACTCAATCCGCCGTGGATCAACCCCCGCCGCCTCATAGTATTCGTCAACAAGACCCTCCAGATCACGCATTGGCCAATAGCTTTCGGCGCGGGTAAGCGGCGGTGTTAGGTGGTCAATAATGACGGCCTGCGCACGGCGTTTTGCTTGTGTGCCTTCGCCCGGATCGTTGACGAT
>NZ_JBGFCD010000202.1:0-311 GCF_041205405.1 Falsihalocynthiibacter sp. S25ZX9 | reverse complement strand
ACGCGGACTTCAAGCACAATTGCGGTTTTTGCGACGCTCTTTTGTGTGCAGGGTATTGGGGCCGAAAGCTGGGCCCAGACAGCCTCTCAAACTTAACCACTAACCATTGATGAAAAGGCCTTTGCTGCGACAAGTGAAACGGTCATGGCTTATGTTATTACGGGCGACGAAGCTGTGGACGAGGTGTCACGTGCTGGCCTATGGGGACTTGGAAGGGTGCTTTTTCAACGCACATCTATCGAACCCGCTGATCCCATAGCTATTGATTTGGAAAAGGATGAATTGTCCTTCTATCCGATGATTTACTGGCC
>NZ_JBGFCD010000201.1:0-311 GCF_041205405.1 Falsihalocynthiibacter sp. S25ZX9 | reverse complement strand
GCCAAAATACGGTCGATGCGGGCGATTTCTGTGTTGGAATAATCGCCATCGGTGCGTGCTATGCGCACAAGCAACCCCGCAATTGCAATGGGGTCGTCGAGTTTTTGTGTATCTGCTTCATTTTCAAAAAGAGAAAATATTTTATCAATCATTTTAGTTATGTTGCTTCCTTTAGGGAGGTTTTAGCAAAGGCAACGCCGTTCGCCGCGACATAGGATTTGTAACCTTCCTGATCGCCCACATCTACATGCGCGATCCAGTATCCTTTGAGACGGTCTGTCATATGTCCCCCCCAATTTTTGGTAGGTTAG
>NZ_JBGFCD010000200.1:0-311 GCF_041205405.1 Falsihalocynthiibacter sp. S25ZX9 | reverse complement strand
CGGTCCTTGTAGAAAAACCACTCGCCGTCACCGCAAAGGAAGCGGAAAAGCTGGTTCAAGCGGCGCAGGCAAACGGCGTCCCCCTCATTGTTGGCCACCATCGACGATACAACCAGATCATCCAAAAAGCAGCCTCCCTCATATCTGAAGGCGTCATCGGCGACATCCGAAGCCTGCAAGCCACCTGCTGGCTATACAAACCCGACTACTATTTCGACGTTGCCCCGTGGCGAACCCAAAAAGGGGCGGGGCCGATTTCGGTCAACCTCGCACATGACGTTGATCTCATGCGCCACATCTGTGGCGACATC
>NZ_JBGFCD010000199.1:0-312 GCF_041205405.1 Falsihalocynthiibacter sp. S25ZX9 | reverse complement strand
GCTGCTTGGATCGCAGAGAAGATTTGCGCTTGGATCGGAGCGCCCATGACGCGCATCTTGTGACCCATCAAATCGGCCATATCCTTGACCGGCTCTGCTGACGCCAAATTGCGGACACCGCCCCCCGTATAACCGATAATTTTGATGTCTGCTTTTTCAAGCAACTCATCCTCTAGGGGTGCCATAACACCGCTTGAGAGGGCTGCATTCCAATGGTCCAAATCGCTGAAAAGGAACGGCATATCCATGAGGGGGATCGATGGGGCAAAAACAGCCATATTGGACGGCGCCATAACAGCATAATCGATCGCA
>NZ_JBGFCD010000198.1:0-312 GCF_041205405.1 Falsihalocynthiibacter sp. S25ZX9 | reverse complement strand
TGCAGGATATCTTCAACCTGGCGAAAACTGAGCTGGTAGCGGATATAATACATCACAGCGAGACGGATGATTTCAGGACTCGTTTTGAAATACTTGAATTGGTTTTGTGTTGTCATTCACCAAAATTATGGATCAACAGCTGGGGCGTCAAGTTTGTCTGACAACACCGTGCAATCACCTGCCGGTCAACAGATCAATCCCTAGTGTTGTAATATCCATTGTGGATGGCTCCTTCTCTCTGTTGGTTCGTAACAGCACCAGCATGGCACATTGCGATGCCGTTCGGGTAGAGCCGTCCACACCATCAGACAA
>NZ_JBGFCD010000197.1:0-312 GCF_041205405.1 Falsihalocynthiibacter sp. S25ZX9 | reverse complement strand
TTTCGATTACGCAAATTTTGGGTTGGCATCTGTCTATCAAGAAGGAGCATCGCAAGCGCGCAGAGGTCATCATTTGATGTGTAGCTGGCTTTACCGGCGGGCTATCTGGGATTTGGGGGCCGCCCACTGTGGCCTATCTGACGGCCATTGGAACCGAAAAAAAAGAGCAAATCCGCGTTCAAGGCGTCATCTATGTGGCGGGCGCGGTGGTTCTTTTACTCGCCCATATTAAGTCGGGCGTCTTTACCGTAAGTACGGGGTCGTTTTCTGCGCTTATGTTGGCACCCGCCCTGTTGGGAATGCTCTTGGGGA
>NZ_JBGFCD010000196.1:0-313 GCF_041205405.1 Falsihalocynthiibacter sp. S25ZX9 | reverse complement strand
AGCCCAGCCTTAAAGGGCAGAAAGCGCGCCTCCCCGACCTCGCCGCGCTCCTAACCACCCAGGTCGCGCAATTTCCGGAAACTTCCGTTTTGATCTGGCCATCGCCCCACGCGAAGACACAATCCCTCGTTTCACTGCTCGACACAATAACGGATTCGGGCGTCACTCAACTGCGCATTTTGCAATTGGCTGCGGTCGAATGAAACTCGCCCGTCGCCCCAGTCGTCTTCCTCCAGAAACCATCATTCCGCTAATTGATGTCGTGTTTTTCCTGCTCATTTTCTTCATGCTCATCGGTCGAATGGACGCCACC
>NZ_JBGFCD010000195.1:0-313 GCF_041205405.1 Falsihalocynthiibacter sp. S25ZX9 | reverse complement strand
ACGGTCGCCCTTGGCCTCGCCCGCACTTACGCCGCTGCGGGAAAATCGACCCTGTTGATTGACGCCGATCTGCGCAAGCCCTCCCAGCATAAATACATTGACCTTAAACCTGACACCAGTTTGCAGGAGTTTCTCAGCGGCGACAGGACCGTCGCGGATGGCTCTGAGTTTTACACATCCGACCCGAAATCCAACATTGGTGTGATTTTGGGTCGGGACCGCGCTGATGTGCCAACCGACCAGCTTCTTCAGTCCGACACGTTTAAAAACCTGCTGGAAACCGCCAAAATGGCGATGGATATCATCATTCTAG
>NZ_JBGFCD010000194.1:0-313 GCF_041205405.1 Falsihalocynthiibacter sp. S25ZX9 | reverse complement strand
ACTGGGGCTTGCAGGGTCAATCAGATCGCGCAGGGTTTGCGCCGTGGTGCTTTTGGCGCTGCCTTGCTCGCCTGAGAGGATCAAAATTTGGTAAGGGCCTTTGGGATGGAAACACCCTAAGAGCCACGCGACCAACATCTGGAAATCCGCCTCAGTTTCCACATTCAGAAACTTGCGTAGCAGGTTGATCCCGTCTGGATGGCGTTCCGGTGTGGGAAGCGCTTGCATCGCGTGCGATCTGCGAAACCGTGCGGGTGAATGATCGACGACTTGCCAGCCCTCGGAGGTGATGGCGATGGTTTGCCAGTCTTCA
>NZ_JBGFCD010000193.1:0-314 GCF_041205405.1 Falsihalocynthiibacter sp. S25ZX9 | reverse complement strand
GCGTTAAACGCCTTCCCCCTTTCAAATCCACCTCAGCGGGGGCTTTTCCACATCCGAACACACCTTCGTCAGCGTGTTTGTCCAGTTGTGGCCATGAAGCCGTGTGGACATCGACCTCGCCAGTCAGTTGCCACGGCTTCCCGAAACTTCGCGGGCATGGAGTCTCTGTTTTGCCGCTGAGGACCCAGCACTGGCAACGGCTACGATGCGAGGGGGCAACGAATAAACCAAAGACCTCGATTCATAACTTATGACGGGTTCTCGGTCTCTATTGGGCCATCCAAACCTAATCCCCGAAGCGCGCAAGGCTATTT
>NZ_JBGFCD010000192.1:0-314 GCF_041205405.1 Falsihalocynthiibacter sp. S25ZX9 | reverse complement strand
AAGGTCAGTATACAGACCCACGAGGCCTGGGCAGTTTTCCTGCGTGGCTTGGGTCATATTATAGGCCGCAGTGAGGGCGGCAAGGTCGGCGCGTATGGCGTCTTCGATCTCAAGAAATGGAACGGCATGGGCCGTGGCGGCGGTGAGCCAAAGGTAAAGTGCGGCGTTGGCTTCGCGGGCGGGAAACAGGGCGAGGCGTGCGGGAAGGCGCATGGCCTCCCCGTCAAAGCTTGTGCGCGGCAACTCTTCTGCTTCTGTTCCCAAGCGGCGTAAAAGCGATAGCCGGTGGTGGCTGCGCTCATCTTCTGTGGGTC
>NZ_JBGFCD010000191.1:0-314 GCF_041205405.1 Falsihalocynthiibacter sp. S25ZX9 | reverse complement strand
GTGCCTGATCGACAACCAATGTTTGAATTTCACTCGGATGAAAGCTGCGGTGCGGCGCAGTCTTGTCGAACTTATGATGCGTCATCGCCGCGACCGTAATGTCTGCACAGTCAATCACTACCGACGCCAAATCTGCCTCAGCGGGATCCAAATACAGAAAGCCTATTGTGGAGCTTAGGGCATCCGCACTCAAAAACGCGCGGTCAAAACTATAGCGCCGCGCCTGCGTTTCGGTGACATAGCCAAAGGCACCAAGCTCGTTCGATTGCATCTCTCCACCCAGTAAAAATACGCGATTGTCGTTATGCCCCACC
>NZ_JBGFCD010000190.1:0-314 GCF_041205405.1 Falsihalocynthiibacter sp. S25ZX9 | reverse complement strand
CGGCAGACGACTTGATGCTTTCCGCACCGCAAAAAAGAATGGCCTCCGTTTTGTTGCGCCTGTCGGGAAACCGTTTAGGGCACCAACGATCCCCCCCAATCAAAGCCATTCCGGCCACGCAGCAGGAGTTGGCCGTCGCCGCAAATCTATCAAGAGCATCCGCAGGGAGTATTCTGCGGGAGATGGAAAGAAACGGAGAAATCTAGATTGGCTACGGTAGTTTAGTGATATGCAATGCAGGCGCGCTGACAGCGCGGGTTCTGTGAGCTTATGACTTCGCATCCAACACAGCACGAATCTTTGAGCATCCAGCC
>NZ_JBGFCD010000189.1:0-315 GCF_041205405.1 Falsihalocynthiibacter sp. S25ZX9 | reverse complement strand
CCATAGAGGTTTTTATCGTGCTTCTCGACGATGGCTTCAAACCGGCGCGCAAAGCGCTCATCCGCTTTGGCCTTTTGCTCCAAAACTTTACGGGCGAAAACAATGTGATCTTCGTGCGCTTCCATCATGTCCGCCATTTTCGCATTCGTGGCTGTGCCAATCGCCGCCATCGCGGTCTGCGCTTCCTTGTCGGTTTGCACACAAATCTCATTAATACGGTGCGCCACGTCTTGTTGCTGTGCCGTTTTCAGGGATTTTGTCAAAGCATCATACAAAACAACACGTTGCTTGGTGTCCGTCTGCAATTTATTGATC
>NZ_JBGFCD010000188.1:0-315 GCF_041205405.1 Falsihalocynthiibacter sp. S25ZX9 | reverse complement strand
GCATCATCGGCTCGCTCTTTAAGGGGCGCGTCGAGGCGGCGGCAACGGTTGCGGATAAGCCTGCGATCATCCCTTCGATTGCCGGATGGGCCAGCGTAACGGGCATTAATACAATATTCATAGACGATGAACGCGACCACTTCGCGCATGGTTTTGTGGTTAAATAGAAAGCACTTATGACACGCAGCATCCTTGTAGGACAAGCAAACGGACCCGTTTTGGCGTCCGAAGAAGGCCTTAGTTTTTGGGGCGGCGTTGATGCTTCCACAGGCGTCGTCATCGACGCACATCATCCATGGCACCGCCAATCCCTCG
>NZ_JBGFCD010000187.1:0-315 GCF_041205405.1 Falsihalocynthiibacter sp. S25ZX9 | reverse complement strand
TCCGCTGCCAGTCTAAACCTTCGATGAAATGCGTCATGAACAACCTCCATACCGAATACGGAAATTATAGCAGCATCTGGATCAAAATGGGGGAGTTTTCACACAGCCTCCGGACAAGACTAACGTTAGACATAGCTCTACAAGTTGCCGGGCTCGAGCGATTACGGCTTATTGTTCAGGCGACGGCCAGAGAGGTTTTGACGTGTTACCGGCATATTTTTTAATCTTGAGGTGGTTTGCGTGAGAGCCGCGCCAATTCGGCCCTCACCGAGGTCTCAACTAAACTGAGCGATTTGCTGTTTCCGGCCCGAATGT
>NZ_JBGFCD010000186.1:0-316 GCF_041205405.1 Falsihalocynthiibacter sp. S25ZX9 | reverse complement strand
TTTGATTTAGAACACTGGGGCGGCCACGGCCGCCCCAGTGTTCATCGCATTAAGTTCGCAGCGAAAGTCCAGTTCTCGGTCAACCTGACCATGTCCGCAAACGGCGGCGATCTCCACCGGTCGACGCAACACACTCTGCGAACTTCTCTGCTGGCGTTTGATATTGCAAGGTCTTGCGAGGGCGTTCGTTGAGTTGCCTTGCGATCAATTTCTAGCTTGAGCATTTATTTAAGCAGTGTTTCTGAAGCCAGTCGACCAAAAGCATTTGCGGCCTTGGGGCTCGCGCCCGTAATCAGACGACGATCAATATGGCATG
>NZ_JBGFCD010000185.1:0-316 GCF_041205405.1 Falsihalocynthiibacter sp. S25ZX9 | reverse complement strand
GATTGCCTCGGTTTGTGGGCGAACGAATCGTCTTATTTTTATGACGCTGTGACGCAGCGCTGAAAGCTCACCGCTTACGCGTTGTACTTGGCTAATTGCGCTATCTTCAACCGCATCAGTGCCTTCTACTAAATCCAGCGACACTTTTTCAATGCGTTTGGTAAGGCCGTATGTCAATTCAGCGAGAAATGCGCCAATACTTTCCGGCCAGACCCCAGTCTCCATTTTCTGACGAATAGCATCGACAGCCCATATTTTTCGGGCGCGTGCGCTTACAATAAGCCCCTCCTGAATCCACAATCGTACGGAAACCATG
>NZ_JBGFCD010000184.1:0-316 GCF_041205405.1 Falsihalocynthiibacter sp. S25ZX9 | reverse complement strand
TAGCCATACGAAAAATGAAACTGTCGGCTTTTTCATGATCGATGATCGCCTCTGGTGGGCAGGTCGTGAAATTAAGTAGAGCTTGGTGGAACAATATGAAGCAGTATCCAACAGACTGAACTCGTCAACTCGGAAACAATTCGTTGGAGGACCTTATGTAGCAGTTGATTAAGACCTGCAGGTTTTGGGTGCAGTTTTCCCTGACCGTACTAGTGTTGGCAGCGCTTAGCGCCTGTATATCTCTTGCCGATTGTCGGCATTATAAACTTGCTAAGTGTGGGAAGCCTAGGTAGCCCTAAGTCACATTAACTACCAC
>NZ_JBGFCD010000183.1:0-316 GCF_041205405.1 Falsihalocynthiibacter sp. S25ZX9 | reverse complement strand
AGCAGCTTCAGCGGCGAATTTCCCAGAGAACATGGCGTTATGATTGCCCTTGATGCGCGGCAAATTCACCAGCCCGACAGAACATCCCAAAAGCGCGCCGCCTGGGAAAACGGCCTTTGGCATCGACTGATAGCCGCCTTCGGAAATCACCCGTGCGCCATAAGCCACGCGACGGCCACCTTTGAGAAGTTTTGCGATTTCAGGATGGTGCTTGAACCGTTGGAATTCCATATATGGGAAAACATAGGGGTTTACGTAATTCAAGTGCACAACAAAGCCGACGTAAACTTGTTTATTTTCCAAGTGATAGATAAAC
>NZ_JBGFCD010000182.1:0-317 GCF_041205405.1 Falsihalocynthiibacter sp. S25ZX9 | reverse complement strand
CCCCTTATCCTTTGACGGCGCCAGCGGTCAGACCGCTTACGATTTGACGTTGGAAAAACATGATGAGTACGAAAAGCGGTAAAATCGCCGAGACCACCGCGGCTACGGCATACATTACCTTGCCTTCCTCTTGCGTGGACCCCAGAAATCCGTTGATCTTGGGGATCATCGTTGCGTTTTCTTGCGTCAGCAGCATCGATGTTACGGTAAAGTCGTTATACGCCAACAGAAAGCTGAACAGCCCTGTGGTGACCACACCTTGCCACATCACGGGGATGATTGCCAGTCGGAAAGCCTGAAAGCGGGTGCAACCGTCG
>NZ_JBGFCD010000181.1:0-318 GCF_041205405.1 Falsihalocynthiibacter sp. S25ZX9 | reverse complement strand
GATGGGCTTTGTCCAGCCGGGAACAAGGCGCGGCACGTTTTTGCAAATGATCGGTTGGCGAAACACAACGCCACCCAGAATGTTGCGGATCGTGCCGTTGGGGGAGCGCCACATTTCATTCAGGCCAAATTCCTCAACCCGCGCTTCGTCGGGGGTGATGGTCGCGCATTTGACGCCAACGCCATATTTCTTGATAGCTTCGGCAGAGTCGATCGTGATTTGGTCATTGGTGTCGTCCAGCGACATGATGCCCAAATCATAGTATTTGAGATCAATATCGAGGTAGGGCAGGATCAACTTGTCTTTGATGAATTGCCA
>NZ_JBGFCD010000180.1:0-318 GCF_041205405.1 Falsihalocynthiibacter sp. S25ZX9 | reverse complement strand
ATTCGAAGCGTTCAGTAATAAAGCCGTGGATGGCGCCGGTTAGGTCAAAATCGTTAGGATCGACGTAAACCAAGACCTCTCCGCTCGAAAGAGTGATCGCTTCGGCGGTGGATGTGGCATCATCGTGCACGATAATGCCAGCATAATTGCCATCATAGCGCAATTCACCTGTGGGGCGGGTAACATTGTTCGAAGCGCGGCCAATCATGGCGCCACAGTGGCCGAAGTCAGCGTAAATGCCGCCGCCTTCTCCATTGATGTGGTTGCCACTGCCTGCGGCACCAGCGCGGCTATAGGCGGATTGGCTATAGACCGCGT
>NZ_JBGFCD010000179.1:0-318 GCF_041205405.1 Falsihalocynthiibacter sp. S25ZX9 | reverse complement strand
CATCCGTGACGGCATGGGGCAAAGCCAAATTTCGCGTGTGGGCGGTGCCATGGATACGGTAATTACCAACGCCCTCATTGTCGACACGACAGGGATTTACAAGGCGGACGTTGGTTTGCGTGGTGGATTTATCTCGGCGATTGGCAAGGCGGGCAATCCGGATACCCAATCCAATGTGGATATTATCATTGGCCCCGGAACGGAGATTATCGCGGGCGAATGGCGTATTTTAACGGCGGGTGGGTTTGATAGCCATATCCACTTTATCTGTCCGCAACAAATGGAAGACGCGTTGCACTCGGGCGTGACGACCATGCT
>NZ_JBGFCD010000178.1:0-318 GCF_041205405.1 Falsihalocynthiibacter sp. S25ZX9 | reverse complement strand
AGAACCGTAAACAGCGGCCCCATCCCGCGTACCACCGGGTAAACCACTGTATAAGCGCCAAAAACATAGGTTTGCGCCTGCATGGCCTTATACCCAATATGGATAACAAACATGCCGAAAAAAATGGGCCACATGTGCGGCTCGGGCCACGGAACGACAAACAATGCAAAGGGAGCAGCCATCACGCCGTAGTTAAAATCAATCGCCACACGCGAAAGCCACGGATCGTGCTCACCATTTTGAAGCGCACCGAAAATAGCATGTAAAACGGCAGCCAAAAGGGCCAAACCAAGGGCAACCCTATGCCACATTTCGGTT
>NZ_JBGFCD010000177.1:0-318 GCF_041205405.1 Falsihalocynthiibacter sp. S25ZX9 | reverse complement strand
CTGCTTGCAGCGATGAGAGGGGCTGTGAGGGTCGCATGAAAAGATATCGATCTCCGTCGCCAAAGTGAATGTCTTGTACCCCGCCATCTCTGATCCGTGATTCCAAGTCAGTGAGCGATAAGGCACTGTCAGAGGAAACTGACTTGAGCGGCGCAAAGCAACGAATTAACTTTTTGCATATGAAAAAACGCTCTCCCTTTCGCTACTTCAAAACCAGTCCTGAGATTATTCGCCTAGCGGTGATGCTCTATGTCCGATTTCCTCTCTCACTTCGAAACGTAGAAGACTTACTGCACGAACGAGGGATCGATGTCAGCC
>NZ_JBGFCD010000176.1:0-319 GCF_041205405.1 Falsihalocynthiibacter sp. S25ZX9 | reverse complement strand
TGCAGGCAGACCATATCCACCAGAACACGGTCATATATCATCACCCGCGTGCCGCGCGCCGAGGGGCGCACCCGTCGCACCACCATCGCCGCACCACTGCCAATCAGCCGCTGCTGGCGTCGGATTTCCTCGCCTGCCGCCAGCACAGCATCCATGAAATTGCCGCCCGATCCACCGCCGCCCATGGCCTCAAGCGACGAGCATTTTACCCCTGCTGAGCTGTGCCGCTCCACCAGATCACGATATAACCGCCCGGCATCCATTTGCCGTTTGCTGAACATGTTGGCACCTTGGCTGCGCCGTGCTGCCTGGGCATTCA
>NZ_JBGFCD010000175.1:0-319 GCF_041205405.1 Falsihalocynthiibacter sp. S25ZX9 | reverse complement strand
ACTCTGCCACGTACACCTTCCATGCGCCTCGATGGCAAACGTGCCCTCGTGACGGGTGCGTCGTCTGGAATCGGTCAAGCCTGTGCCGTTGCCTTGGCCTATGCTGGCGCGCATGTGGTTTGTGCCGCGCGGGGCGTTGAAAAACTATCGGCCACGGTAGATGAAATGGCCAGCAATGGTTGGTCGGCGGAAACGCTGTTGTTGGACCTGTCCGACCTTGAGGCCACGAAGGCCGCAGTGGACGCGCAAGACACATTTGATATCGTCGTGAATTCAGCTGGGTTGGCCCGCCACTCGCCCGCCTTGGACACAACACCCG
>NZ_JBGFCD010000174.1:0-319 GCF_041205405.1 Falsihalocynthiibacter sp. S25ZX9 | reverse complement strand
GGCTCCAAACACAGAAGATTGTTGGCATCATCCCATTGCTCGCGGGCGGATTCATACGCATCTCCACCAGTTGGAATGGTCCGAAGGGCTTTGATCCCAAGCGCATCGGCCACGACCTCAAGAAAGGGTTTTGCCTCCACTTCAACGGCGATGGTGTTGCCGTCGCCGGGGCGCAGGCTGGTACAGCGGATAGCGTCTGTGACCTCGGAAAAGACAGTAACAAGATCGCGGTCACAGAAGGTAAATACAGTATCGAGGTGCATCGCGCCGCGAGATTTGGGGAATTGGCAGGCGATAACGCGGGTTGCGCCGCCACTCG
>NZ_JBGFCD010000173.1:0-319 GCF_041205405.1 Falsihalocynthiibacter sp. S25ZX9 | reverse complement strand
GCCCTCTTTGGCTTGGATGCGAATTTGTGCCGCATTCAAATCGGCATTGGTGGTATCAAAGATTTCCGTGATCGAAACGTCGCCCAAATTGAGCGGCGTAAGGGCGTCCCGATAGGCGCCCACGTCCACCGAAATATCGGAATCCGTGCGGATGGTTGTGCCACCCTTAAAGTCGATTCCGAAGTTCAGACCCATGGTGAATAACAAGATAACCGACACCACCACCGCGAGCGCCGAGGCGCCCAAAGTGATTTTGGTGGTCGAAAAGAAATCCCAATTGCTTTCCGAAGGAACAAGTTTCAAACGCATCTTTATACCT
>NZ_JBGFCD010000172.1:0-320 GCF_041205405.1 Falsihalocynthiibacter sp. S25ZX9 | reverse complement strand
GCACGCCCTGAAAACGGTCATTTCGTCGGGCCAACTCTGCTTAAAACGCCCGGTGGCTTGAAGGACATGCCGCGCGAAGTTTTTGGCCCCGTCTTGCATTACACAACGTTCAACAGCGAAGACTTTGAACGTGTTTTGGCCGATGTGAACGCCAGTGGATACGGGCTTACCTTCGGTCTTCACAGCCGGATTGATGCCCGCGTTGAAGTCGTCAAAGCCACGCTAAACGTCGGCAACCTCTATGTGAATCGCAACCAGATTGGGGCTATCGTTGGAAGCCAACCATTTGGTGGGGAAGGATTGTCCGGCACAGGCCCAAA
>NZ_JBGFCD010000171.1:0-320 GCF_041205405.1 Falsihalocynthiibacter sp. S25ZX9 | reverse complement strand
GAATTCAATCGTTACGTAGAGAAACTCCCGACCCATTGGGCAGAGACTATTTCTTTTCTCTAAGTTTGATGATCTAGCTCAACCAGAAGCGATCTGGATCACCCGCACACCTGTTTTGCCCTCGCGGCTGAAGCTCATAGTGATGTAACGCCGCCGTAAAACGGGCTGAACCCTTCGGAGGGCCGCGCCAAACCGTGCCTCTGATCGCGGAAAGCTGTGGCTGTCTTCAGTGAGCGCAGGAAAGCACACGCGCAGCTTTTGCCGAAGTTCTGTTGCTGTGCCGCTCCATGTGCGTTGCTGTTAGATCAAGGATAGGATCG
>NZ_JBGFCD010000170.1:0-320 GCF_041205405.1 Falsihalocynthiibacter sp. S25ZX9 | reverse complement strand
AGAATGTATGGCCTTCAGAGACCCCTCCAGCGAAGAATCTACTAACTATGCGGCATTCGCAGGAAGATGTTAAATATAAGGGTGCGTCGCAGATAATTGGTTTTCTTTTATTTGGCCTGCGTGAAGATCAACTTTTAATTGCCCTCCAAAAAATTAGCCGCCTTCATTACACTTCTGGCAGTTTCATTCCGCTGATACTGACAGATTTTCAAGACCATTCAATCTTGCGCAAAGCTGGTGCAATAATTGAGTATTTCCCAACAGATGCTTACGCGAAACCAGATCAGCGAGTGATTTTCAATAGTCGGTTTAGGGCATCT
>NZ_JBGFCD010000169.1:0-320 GCF_041205405.1 Falsihalocynthiibacter sp. S25ZX9 | reverse complement strand
TCACGGTGAAGGATCGTTTGGGGGATGCGACGCTCGTTGATCCTACTCGTTATGTGTTGCAGCGCGATAATCAGCGGCCAAAAATTCAGGCCACTGGCGCGTGTCTACCCACCGTTCCGCTTGGCGGTCTTGTCGAGGTTATTTTCACGGCTGGAGTTCGTGGTGCGTGGGAAGGGATGCCGGCGGATTTGGGCCAAGCGATGTTCTTGCTTGCGGCACATTTCTACGAGCATCGAACCGAAGGGGAAGGCAATCGCGGGTCTATGCCATTTGGTGTGTCATCGCTGATTGAGCCTTACCGGACAGTTCGAATTCTAGGT
>NZ_JBGFCD010000168.1:0-320 GCF_041205405.1 Falsihalocynthiibacter sp. S25ZX9 | reverse complement strand
AGTCCTTTTCCACAGGCAACGCCATAATCTGTTCGAAAAGATTTTCGAACCGCCGTTCAAGTACAATTTTTTGATGGGCCTCAATGACGAAACCGACTTCTTCAAAAAGTTACGTGATTACATCCGCATCGCGGAAAGAAAACGGCGCTTTTGCTTTGTTAGATGCAGCTTCGCCAACATGATCGGCTAAAGCTTCGGACAGCGCTACGTTAAACGGTGAAACCGCACTCCAGCAGGTTAGTTTGAGTTTCCCACCCGCTTTGAGCACGCGCCGAATTTCCGCCAGCGCTGCTGGTTTGTTTGGAAAAAACTGTAAGCCC
>NZ_JBGFCD010000167.1:0-320 GCF_041205405.1 Falsihalocynthiibacter sp. S25ZX9 | reverse complement strand
AATATCATCCCCTAAATTCGTCGGGTCTTTTCGACGATTTGTGTTCATGCCCGAGTATGAAATCTGTGCAGAAAAACTTTGTCATGTCTTCGCAGCCCAGCCCGTCTATCGATTGAGTGCGCCAACTGAACCTTTTCATACCGCTCATTGGATGACGATTAGAGAAGCGTCGTCCCTTTTTGGTAACGAAGGAGACAGGTATTTCGTTAGCCGTCTTGATCATTGAGTGAAACGGGTGGGGGGGGGCCGAATTCCACCATGGCTGCCGAAACATCATCTGGAAATTCATTTTCTCCCGCGTATTCTTGTAAATCCCAAAC
>NZ_JBGFCD010000166.1:0-321 GCF_041205405.1 Falsihalocynthiibacter sp. S25ZX9 | reverse complement strand
AGCGGTGATTTTCCAGAACATCACATTCTGGGTTGAAAAGAACCAAGCCAACCGCCGTAACCTTCGAGACGGGCGGTATTGGACCTACAATTCGATCTCGGCCTTTGGTGAACTCTTCCCTTATCTGAGCGAGAAGCAGATCAGAACAGCGCTCGAAAAGCTGGTTAGCGCAGGCCTGATCCTCAAAGGCAACTTCAGCGATGATCGCTATGACCGGACCTGTTGGTATGCCCTGGGCAACTCAATTTGCCCAAATGGGC
Source organism: Falsihalocynthiibacter sp. S25ZX9 (assembly GCF_041205405.1). Lineage (NCBI taxonomy): Bacteria > Pseudomonadati > Pseudomonadota > Alphaproteobacteria > Rhodobacterales > Roseobacteraceae > Falsihalocynthiibacter > Falsihalocynthiibacter sp. S25ZX9. The sequence continues at coordinate 61 of NZ_JBGFCD010000166.1, read as the reverse complement.
AAATGGATCCGACCAAACGGGAAAATGATGCATTTGCCCCTGAGGGCAAGCCGTCTGCCCC
>NZ_JBGFCD010000165.1:0-321 GCF_041205405.1 Falsihalocynthiibacter sp. S25ZX9 | reverse complement strand
GGGTTTCAGACGGTTTTGGTGCCAATGGTGGAAACCGGTGCCCAAGCGCAGGAGTTGGCGCAAGCTATGCGCTATGCGCCGCAGGGGCGGAGGGGCGTTGGCGCCATGGTGGCCAGTGTGAGTGGCTATGGCGCGGATACGACCTATATGGCGAATGCGAACCAGGAGGTTGCGTTGATGGTGCAGGTTGAATCCGCCCGCGCGATTGAGAATATCGATGCGATTGCGAATACTGAAGGCGTTGATGCCGTATTTATTGGCCACGCTGATTTGGCGACGGATATGGGACATGTCGGGGGATATGGCCCTGAGGCGATGCAC
>NZ_JBGFCD010000164.1:0-321 GCF_041205405.1 Falsihalocynthiibacter sp. S25ZX9 | reverse complement strand
CTTGATGCGCACCGTCTGATAGAAGAGTTTATGGTGTTGGCAAATGTTGCCGCCGCTGAAACCTTGATCGAGAAAGAACAGCCGCTACTCTTTCGCGTGCACTAGGAACCAAGCGTTGAAAAGCTAGAGGCCTTGCGCGAGACTGCCATCTCTGCGGGCCTTGCTTTGGCAAAAGGGCAGGTGCTTAAAACCCGCCATTTTAACCAGCTCTTGGCACAAGCCGCAAAGACAGAACATGATGAGTTGATCAATATTTCGACCATTCGTTCGATGACGCAGGCCTACTATAGCCCCGAAAACTTTTCGCATTTTGGCCTCGCT
>NZ_JBGFCD010000163.1:0-322 GCF_041205405.1 Falsihalocynthiibacter sp. S25ZX9 | reverse complement strand
GCCTTTGCCCTCAAGGAGCTTCACGAAAAACTCGTTGTAGTCGCCATGTTCGTCTTTGGTTTCGTCTGGTGCGTGGCCGGTTTGAAGGATGCCGATTTTCATGGATTAAATCCTTCCAACGTGTGCGGTTTTTGCCCCCATCTGTTCGGCAAGCACACAAAGCCAATCATGCGCCACGTGCGCTGCTGCAATGGCGGTAATCTCCGCGTGATCGAACTGAGGCGAAACCTCGACGATGTCCATCCCAATGAGGTTTAAGGGCTTGAGGCCGCGCACGAATTCCAAAGCCTGCCACGACGCCAAGCCCCACGGACCAGGCGTC
>NZ_JBGFCD010000162.1:0-322 GCF_041205405.1 Falsihalocynthiibacter sp. S25ZX9 | reverse complement strand
AACCGATGAAGCGATCCGCACAGCTCCTGCGCTTTTGGATAGTCACAAAGATAAGCTGCAAAGGGAATGGGTTCACCGCCAACTCGGTCACAATATCACGACTCAGAACCACAAAATCCACTCGGCACGGGGTTTTGTGGATGCCGCCTTGCTGGGCATGGGGTGCGGCATGAACCCTGAAGTGTTGATTAGGGGCCACCTCACGCAGGGACGTCTGGTCGCCCTTGATCCCGCGACCCAACTGGATATTCCGTTGTTTTGGCAGGTCAATCGGCGGGTTGCTCCGGCGCTCGCCCCCATTACAAAAGCGGTGAAATTGGCA
>NZ_JBGFCD010000161.1:0-322 GCF_041205405.1 Falsihalocynthiibacter sp. S25ZX9 | reverse complement strand
GTCTCGACCGTTTCGTCGAAGGGCGCTTTATCGACGAAAGCGTCGCAGCGGGGGTGGCACATTGAACATCTCTAACATCAAGTCCCTCGGAGACCGCCCATGCTGACCTTCAAATGCCATTATTGTGGTGTCCAAGCGGACGAAACCGAACTCGCGGCGGGCGGTGCGGCGCATCTTTCGCGCGCGCTCCCAGACAGCGATGATGCCGCGTGTGAGGCCTATCTTTTCCATCGCGCCAACCCGCGTGGCGTGCATTTTGAACGCTGGCGGCATAGCAACGGCTGTACCAAATGGTTCCATGCCGCCCGTGATACTCTGACCC
>NZ_JBGFCD010000160.1:0-322 GCF_041205405.1 Falsihalocynthiibacter sp. S25ZX9 | reverse complement strand
ATTTCGTCGCAGAAATCATAGAACCAATCCGGCTCATAACGCCCGCCGCCCCATACGCGGATCATGTTCATGTTGGCGTCGACGGCTGATTGCAAAAGATCGCGCACGCCCGCCTGTGTGATCCGCCCAGAGAGTGCGTCGGCAGGGATCCAATTGGCACCTTTTGCATAGGTGTCCACGCCATTCACGCGGAATTTAAAGCCGACGCCTACCGCATCTTTTTGCGCCAGAAATGCCATGTCCCGTAAGCCAATGCGTCGGGTTTGCGTAGTGTCCCCGAGGGTCACATCCAGATCGTGCAATGCTTGCGCGCCCATACCAA
>NZ_JBGFCD010000159.1:0-322 GCF_041205405.1 Falsihalocynthiibacter sp. S25ZX9 | reverse complement strand
GCACTGTTTTTCGTCGCCTTTTGACCCCACCGCCGTTGATTTACTCGCTGGATTTGACGTTCCCGCCTACAAAAACGCATCTTTAAAACTCGTTGATACACCACTCATTCGCAAGGTCGCGGCCCAAGGCAGGCCAATGATCATGTCCACTGGTGTGGCCAATTACGCCGAAATTGAAGACGCGTTACGCGCCGCCCGTGAGGGTTGGGCCACCGAAATTTGCCTCCTGCATTGCATCTCGGCCTACCCTGCCAAACCAGAGGAAATGCGCCTCGGCACCATTGAAGCCTTGGCAAAAGCCTTTGGCGTGACGGTTGGCCTT
>NZ_JBGFCD010000158.1:0-323 GCF_041205405.1 Falsihalocynthiibacter sp. S25ZX9 | reverse complement strand
CTTCACGCTATCGCTCTGGGGGCAATCCTCAAGCGTTGATCTCGCGCGTTTGATCGTCGCAATCCCCGTTGAGACCCTCCCAGTCTTGCAAGAGTTGACCATGTCGCTTTTGCTGGCCGAATTGGACCCGACGTTTGATGCCACGAACAAGGATGTGTTGTTTCAAACGCGGATCGATAAATTGCTTGATATCGGTGCGCTTGAGCAGGCCGCCGCGCTTCTGGACCGCGCGAACGTGCGTACACCAGCCCTCTTTAGTCGCAGCTTTGACATCGCCATCCTCACCGAGAACGAAGACGCGGCCTGTGACGCGCTCAATCAAG
>NZ_JBGFCD010000157.1:0-324 GCF_041205405.1 Falsihalocynthiibacter sp. S25ZX9 | reverse complement strand
ACAACGAGCTTCCCATGGGCATTGGTGGCATAACCCCCGCAATGAAACTAAAAGCAGCCGAATAAAATCTACGGCTGAGCTTCAATAAAAATGGGATGATCACCGTATTCCTTACACTTTATAAACGGTTTCCGGATAATTTTCATTAAACAATATCTGGAAGTGCTGTCTCAATGATGATCATGACGTCCCTGAATTCTTTAACTCTGAGAATGCGAGTGCAACGGCTGTTTGGGATAGAGAATTCCACCAATTGCTTTGCACCTCCAGTCCTTAAAATAGCTTCCAATCTTAAGTCTACAGGTGTCACTGCAACGCATTTGT
>NZ_JBGFCD010000156.1:0-324 GCF_041205405.1 Falsihalocynthiibacter sp. S25ZX9 | reverse complement strand
TAGGCTTTTTCCGCCGCAAACGCAAAGTCCGCGATGGCTTCGAAATTGATCAAAACCGGCTTACATTTTCCCCCTACATGGAACTCGCTGAAAACAAGCTTAATATCCTGCGGATATTTGAAGAAGCCCTGCGCACAGGGATGCTGCTCCACCCGCAAGCGATGCGGTTGATTGATGCAAACCTTGGTTTAATTGATGACGAGGTGCGCAACTACAAAGAAGCCCGCCGAATTTTCCTCGACCTTATGCTCAAACATGGCAATCCGGAACGCGCCCTGCGGCGGATGAATGAAATTGGCGTTTTGGGGGCCTTTATCCATGAGT
>NZ_JBGFCD010000155.1:0-325 GCF_041205405.1 Falsihalocynthiibacter sp. S25ZX9 | reverse complement strand
TCCATCGGCGCACCTTGGCCTTGCGTTAAATCATGCCAAATCGCTTCGATTTCGGCTCGGGCAGCGGCGCTGTTGGGGGTGAAATAAACTTGATTTCCTGACAAGCGATCATGCCGATAATCGGTTTCGCTAGAGAGTTCGTGGACCTCCATATCGACCTTAATTTTCTCTATAAACGGTAGGAACAACTGTCGATTTAGCCCATCATTATAGAGGTCATCGGGAATGCGGTTCGACGTGGTAACAATCGCCACACCGAGGTCATGCAATTTCTCAAACAAGCGTCCAACGATCATCGCATCGGCAATATCGGTGATCTGCATTT
>NZ_JBGFCD010000154.1:0-326 GCF_041205405.1 Falsihalocynthiibacter sp. S25ZX9 | reverse complement strand
GTTCGGCGTCACCTTGGCCCGTGATTTCCAACGTGTCCAAACTGCGCCGTCGTCCCCGTTTTATTTGGCTCACATGGCCTGCCACTGTGGCAACAAAACAAATTTCCGGATGGCGACTGTCGGTACAGAGGGTCTGCCCCGCGCCGACCTGATCATTTTCGGCCACACAAAGGTCAAACGACACACCGGGATAATCCCGCCCCATGAGCGCAACTCTGCGCACGGAACGCGTTTCTGGGAGGGGGCTATCAGGCCCCAAGCCCATATTTCCCTCTAGGCCTTTTTGTAAATTAAACAGAACTAAGCTCCCTCATTCGGATCGGAAG
>NZ_JBGFCD010000153.1:0-327 GCF_041205405.1 Falsihalocynthiibacter sp. S25ZX9 | reverse complement strand
GCGGGCGCAATTGGCCGAGTTTGGCGTTGTCCTTCCCCAGGGCGTTGGTCATGCTATTCAATTTGCGAAGAATTATCTTGACGGAGAACAGCCAGACCTTCCTGAAGTTGCTGGCAATGTTATCGTCGAGCTTGGTGACCAGATGCTGTTTTTACATGGAAAAATTCTACGCTGTTCCCGCGAGATAATCCAGATTGCCAAGCGTGAGAAACGCGTTGCACGGCTTCAAACCATTCCTGGTGTCGGCCCGATTACTGCTTCGGCGATTGTAGCAACGATTGGAAGCGGCAAACAGTTCAACAATGGTCGAGAGTTTGCTGCATGGTT
>NZ_JBGFCD010000152.1:0-328 GCF_041205405.1 Falsihalocynthiibacter sp. S25ZX9 | reverse complement strand
GCCTTTGCCCATCGAAGGTACATGGGGTGCACTGCTGCGGGTTGTGGCGAATGATGGGGCTGCGCCTGTCATCATTGCAGCACCCGCCATTGCGGTACCAGTCAAGATTGTTCGGCGCGATGGTTGGAATTCTTTTTTTGTTGAGGCAGTCATTTTTTAGTCCTTCCAATTCAATGTCACGCACATTTGCGCGACTTCAATTAAGTGTCTCGGCCCCTCGTTTGGGCGGGATAACACGTTCGGTTGGCGCGGTTTGTATGTGTGCGCCGTTGGGAACTTTTTGACTGTGCTACCGAGTCTGCGCCTTGATGGAGATCAAGAGAAACAA
>NZ_JBGFCD010000151.1:0-328 GCF_041205405.1 Falsihalocynthiibacter sp. S25ZX9 | reverse complement strand
TGGAATGATCCGACCAGTAATTACCACGCCCATCAAAGCTCCACTCAATATCGCGCGTTCCGACATATTTGACCTGTGTCCGATTGCCGAGAAAAGCGTTCCCTGTAAGGATGTTACGCTCGGAACCTGCGGTAAAATGGATGCCAATATTGCAGCCTTCAAAGCGGTTATTATAGATCAGATTTTTGTGCGCATTATAGATAAAGGTGCAACGGTTTGCCACACCGCGCACCAGATTTCCCGACACATCGGCGTTGTTGGCATAGTTCAGCATCATGCCGTGACTGATGTCCGACAGGCTCAGGTTATCTTGCAAAATGACATTGTT
>NZ_JBGFCD010000150.1:0-329 GCF_041205405.1 Falsihalocynthiibacter sp. S25ZX9 | reverse complement strand
CCGTGCCACTTCATCAACACGTTCATCTGTCCCCAAAGCAACAACCGTGGAAAGAGTCATGCCATCCTCGACCGATTTCTGAACCAGCCAGTGATGCGCGCCAAGGGCCGCGACTTGCGGCGAGTGAGTCACAACAAGGATTTGCCCCAGCGTCGCCAACTCAGCCAAACGGCGCCCAACGGCATCTGCCGTCGCCACTCCGACCCCGCGGTCGATTTCGTCAAAAATCATTGTGGTTCCGCGCGTTTCGGAAGTGAGACAAACCTTCAACGCCAGAAGAAACAGAGAAAGTTCCCCGCCAGATGCAATTTTATTGAGTGGCCCCGACG
>NZ_JBGFCD010000149.1:0-330 GCF_041205405.1 Falsihalocynthiibacter sp. S25ZX9 | reverse complement strand
AATCGACGCAGCGGAGGCCGCAGGATGAGCCATAAAGCAACCAACTGGCTGTCGGGTATTCCGGCGAATTTGATCGGCGCAAGTGAGTTCCGCATCCTGTTTCACCTCTGTTATTGTCACAACCCATCGAAGGGATGTTTCCCGACGCAGGCCTATTTGCGGGGCTGCACGGGGTCCTCAAACGGCACGGTGAACAACGCTCTCAATGCGCTCGAAGCGAAGTGATTGATCGCCCGCCATCGGGAACGCGAGAAGGGCTCAAAACGGCAAAAACCGACGCGCTATATTTTTGGTTTCGAGATGGAGAAATCGCAAAAGCCGTCTCCAAAT
>NZ_JBGFCD010000148.1:0-330 GCF_041205405.1 Falsihalocynthiibacter sp. S25ZX9 | reverse complement strand
CTGCATGCAAGCAACTGTGTTTGTGCCAATAACTTTGGCGGGTTTGGTCACATCCACGTGAGGGAGGGCGGCGGCGGCTTGGGAAATCGCCTCGAGGCTCAGGTTTACGCCTTGCGAAATAACACCGCCGATATAGGCGCCATCTTGGTCAACCACATCAAAGGTGGTCGCGGTGCCAAAGTCCACGATGATTAGGTCGCCGCCATAAAGGTCAAAGCCGGAAACGGTATTCACAATCCGATCTGGTCCCTCGGCGGTTCCCGCATCAACCAGCACGGAGACCGGCAGGAGGCACTCTGGTTTACACACCACGCTCGTACGGTTGTTGAA
>NZ_JBGFCD010000147.1:0-330 GCF_041205405.1 Falsihalocynthiibacter sp. S25ZX9 | reverse complement strand
TTGCTTCCATCTCTTCGATGTTTGCAGAAGTCACACCGAGTTCTTCAGCGGCGATCAAAGCATTCAAAGACCAACGAACGATGTCTGCCCATTCGTTGTAGCCGTGGCGAACAAGAGGACCGAGCGGCTCTTTGGAGATGATTTCAGGAAGGACGATGTGCTCGCTTGGTGCTTCGAACGTTGCACGAGTCGCCGCCAACGCGGAAGCGTCAGTTGTGTAAACGTCACAAGCGCCCGCAAGGTACTGTTGTTGACCTTCAGCGTTTGTTTCGATTGGCACAGGCTCATATGAGAGATTGTTGGCGCGGAAGTAGTCGGCCAAGTTCAACT
>NZ_JBGFCD010000146.1:0-331 GCF_041205405.1 Falsihalocynthiibacter sp. S25ZX9 | reverse complement strand
TTCTACCCACAACTCGGTAGGGCGGAACGATGGTTGGAAGAGTTCCTCATGGCGCGGAAAGGTTCGCTTAAAAGTTCTTTTGGATCATATGTCTTCGTTAGCATGCTAGATTGCCCGCGTGATATTTTTGGACCAGCCTCCAAAAGTGAAGACGATCAATGGGATACGTTGAATGTGGGGGCGGACGTCGTGTTTGATGTTGAATACACTCGCAAGGTACCAATAGCTGTGAAGCTTAGAAAATATACCTAGCGCCCGAATGCCCGGTCTTGGTAAGCTGCGCTACAGCGACTAAACTATCGGTCATGGTCCTATAAGGGCCTGGGTAATC
>NZ_JBGFCD010000145.1:0-331 GCF_041205405.1 Falsihalocynthiibacter sp. S25ZX9 | reverse complement strand
GTTGTGCCGCGCCTTGGCACAGAGCTATTCGGTGGCTGTCATCACCAACGATAATTATACACGCGAAGATGCGGACGCCCTCGAGCGGGCGCAAGTCCTTCCGGAAGCGCGGATTCGTGGAGTGGAAACAGGGGGGTGCCCCCATACGGCCATTCGCGAAGATGCGAGCATCAATCTGGCGGCTATTGCCGATTTGAACGCAGCCTTTCCCGATCTTGATGTGATTTTCATCGAAAGCGGTGGGGATAATTTGGCAGCCACGTTTTCGCCTGAACTGGCGGATTTGACCCTCTATGTAATCGACACCGCTGCTGGGCAAGATATTCCTCGT
>NZ_JBGFCD010000144.1:0-331 GCF_041205405.1 Falsihalocynthiibacter sp. S25ZX9 | reverse complement strand
GCAATGGGTTCACCGATCAGCGTGAGGTTCGTTAGTGCACCAATGTGATCGACGATAGACAGCGTGAAATAGACAATTGTGAGCGTCCAAACCGTATACCACCGCCATTTCCAAATTGCGATTGCGAGCGGCACGGCAAGGATTGCAGTAACAACGTCAAGGATCGCGGGATACATCCAACTCGGCGCATCGATGCCGTTTGCGACTCTCGTGATGAGCTGGATCGCGATGAAGCGGATTAACTGCGCGAGAATCCAGACGACGAGAGCAGTTAGGAAAATCTTGCCAGATCGACCTAAACCGATTGAATGGTTCGTTGTCTCTTGCATGT
>NZ_JBGFCD010000143.1:0-332 GCF_041205405.1 Falsihalocynthiibacter sp. S25ZX9 | reverse complement strand
CTAGTTCTCTGGCAACGCGCGGTCCTGACAGCAATGTGTCCGCTATCAGGACCAAGTTCTCTGGACTGTAGTCATCTACAACCGCAAGAATGCGGAAACGCCGGCCTTCGGTTAGCGCGTCAGACACAAAATCCAGTGACCACCGCCGGTTGGGGCCACATGGTAACACCATCGGCTTTAGCGTGCTCAACGCACGCTTTCTACCGTCTCTGTGGCTCATCTGGAGCTTCTCACACATCAGCTTCTTGTGGTTTACCTCGAAGCCCTCACGCGCAACCATCACTTGGATACGCCCCCTCTCATCGCTGCAAGCAGCGACTGCCGGGCAATGG
>NZ_JBGFCD010000142.1:0-333 GCF_041205405.1 Falsihalocynthiibacter sp. S25ZX9 | reverse complement strand
GCTTTTGAGCGCAACTTCACGACAGTATCTTCGGGCCTGGATCTCTCAATTGCCATCTATGGTCTTCCGCTTCCTAACAATAGTGACGAACCACTTCAAAGGGGGAGGCTCAGACCCATGGGAGCTGACGTCAGACAGCCAAAACTATGCGTGATGCTGAGATGATTGGGGCGTAGAGGGCATAGGCGAGCCGCCGGATTTAGCAGCCTTTCTGTGTTGACGAACGCGTTCAAGACCCATCTGCGCGAGCAGCTCGCACAAATCGACGTTTTTTGCGTTTCGAAATTCTGACCTTCGGCCTCAATTTAGCGTCCCGCTAGCGTTTAAAATGCA
>NZ_JBGFCD010000141.1:0-333 GCF_041205405.1 Falsihalocynthiibacter sp. S25ZX9 | reverse complement strand
TGAGCTTGGAACGCAACAAATGAGACAAAAGGGACTTCACACATCCCAGCCCACATTTTCAGCCCGCGATCGCGCAACAAAAGGACGGATCTATGTCGGCGGCATGGTATTCATTGGCTGGCAGGTTAATGCAAGGCATTGGCCCAGAAGCAGCTCAGCGACGTTTTACAAAAATAAACCCAAGTTCGGCGGGATAGAACTGTCTTATGCGAAGCGATTACGGGCACTTGACGACGAGAACGGTAAGCTGGTGGACGAATGCCTGATTGGGACACTTTTTGGCACATTGCGCGATGCCCGTGAAACGCTTGAAGAGTGGCAGGAGGAGTATAA
>NZ_JBGFCD010000140.1:0-333 GCF_041205405.1 Falsihalocynthiibacter sp. S25ZX9 | reverse complement strand
CCCGCCGCCCAGTGCGATAAAGAGAATAGAGGTAAAAACCACAAAAGGATGCACGGGATTGGGCGCAACCAACACGCCCACGAGGGCAGTAAAAACGACCAGCGACATCACCAGTGGTTTCAACAGAGCAACAAAGTCGCCAAAACCGGCTTCGCCTGTATCGGCGGAGGTATGAGTCTGTAGGCTTGCGTCGCTCATGTGGGTTTCCTTGGGGCAGATCTTGGTAGGTAAATGGCTCTGCGGCGTCCTGTACGGACACCGCAAAATCGCTCGAATAGGTTGGTCTAGTTGCTTGAGGCAACCGTAAGAGGCAGCGGTATACACGCATATTCT
>NZ_JBGFCD010000139.1:0-334 GCF_041205405.1 Falsihalocynthiibacter sp. S25ZX9 | reverse complement strand
ATGCAGACCGTGCACTTACTGACGCGGGCCGCGCTCTTTCGCGGGCCGAAGCAGATCGCAATATCGCAGAAGGCAAGCTTGAGAGTCTGCGGCTTGCGGTCGTGCGCCACGAAGAAGAAGCGTTTGGGGCACGCAATCTGGTTAATGACGCGGCGGCGATCCTTGCGGACTTGGATGATTTGGATCAAGCGCGTGAGGAAGTCGAATACGTGAAAATGACGGTTGAGGCGGCACGGATGACGATTATGTCAAAACGGTCGGCCTTTGACTAGGTGCGCCGCGAAGGCGATGCACGCACCAAGCGCCGCCAAGAGGTTCTCAAGGAAATCAGCGG
>NZ_JBGFCD010000138.1:0-335 GCF_041205405.1 Falsihalocynthiibacter sp. S25ZX9 | reverse complement strand
ATCAAACAGACAATTAGTGAACGACCGCAGTAAAACCCATGCCATTAAGGCGTCTGATTGCTGCACATTGAAAGGGCAGACGATGGCCAAAGGTAAAAACAGCAAAAAAGAGACCAAAAAACCCAAAAAAGAGAAGCAGAAAGTCTCTGCAACTGCGGGTTCCCAGAACGGGAAACCTGCAATATCAATCACAGGTAAAAAGTGACGTAAGGCGATAAAAATGGCGACCAAATAGCTGGAGTGGTAAAATCACAACGGAAGCGATGGTCGCCGAAAGACTATAGGAGTTGAATTGAAATGATGCGCGATGCACCAATGGCCGCAATGCGAAAGCT
>NZ_JBGFCD010000137.1:0-335 GCF_041205405.1 Falsihalocynthiibacter sp. S25ZX9 | reverse complement strand
AATCAAGGCACCCACGAGGATTTGCGGGACACTTATGCGATAGTCGGTTTTGGTCTTGAGACCCCAATTGAGGCCAATGCGAAAGGCGGTGCTTCCAAGGGTGAGTAGCGTAAAGGTCGATAGCATCTATATAAATCTCCATTAGGTTTTTTATATAGATGATTGATATAGATCAGTTTTTATGGATGGTTGGCCGTGGTTTCGATACCCGTGAGACATAGCCGTCATTCGTCTGAGGAGCAGCAAACTGCAGATTTGAGCCCATACCTGCCAGAGATATAGTGCAGTACTTGACAATCGGATCCGTACAAGCCAATTAATCACTCCCGTGAGGA
>NZ_JBGFCD010000136.1:0-335 GCF_041205405.1 Falsihalocynthiibacter sp. S25ZX9 | reverse complement strand
CGATCCCCGATCCGGAAATAGGTCTCGACGGGCATTCCGGGGATCAATCGGCTTCCGTTAGGGAGTTTTTCTTGCTCACCTGGGTTGATGACAACTTCGCTTACATAATAAGCAAGTCCTGTTTGTTGATCAACGAGGGCATCCGGCGAGAGGTGGGTCATTGTGCCCAAGAGTTCGGGTGTGTCGCGCGTATCGAGTGCCGAAAAACGCAAAACTGTCTCTTGGCCCACGTAAACCTGATCCACGTGGATCGGATTGATCCGCGCAGAAATGACCAGCGGGCGATCTTGAGGCACGATATACAAAAGTGGGTCTGCGGGCCGAATAACGGCGCG
>NZ_JBGFCD010000135.1:0-336 GCF_041205405.1 Falsihalocynthiibacter sp. S25ZX9 | reverse complement strand
AACCAGAGTCGTCACGCGTGGACGCTTCTGCGTGACAAAGGGCATTGGCCGACAGACCTCAAGCGCCGCAACACCGACCCGCGCCGTAAGAGCTCCATTAATAATCCACTCACCAAATCGGCGCGACACTTTTGACATCACACCGCCGCCCGCAATCGATCCAATCAAATCATCCCCGACGGCAACGGCTCCCGTCGCAACAAGGTGGCTTAAAACCACTTTGGTTAACCGCCACGATCAAAGCGTTCCAGCACGGCCCCCGTATATTTCCGCAATCCGTCGGATCATCCGCATATTCATCGTCAACGCGGCGATCACATCCGCAAAAGCCATCGG
>NZ_JBGFCD010000134.1:0-336 GCF_041205405.1 Falsihalocynthiibacter sp. S25ZX9 | reverse complement strand
CTACAATCCGCGACGGCGCCATTCAGCACTGGGATGGAAAAGTCCCGTCGCTTTCGAACGGAAAGTGGCTTAAACGAGCACTTGGGGCGGCACTAAAGCGCGACAGCTCCAAACTGCCACCCAAGCCACAAATCACTTAGCACATTTTCAAGTCTCAGAGTTGGCGAACGGAGTTCACGAAGAAAGGCTTAAGGATTGGGCGCGGCGTCCCAAGAAGCGCGATAGCGCTCCATTGATGGCATTGGCTCTGGCGTTTCGCCCTTACTGGCTGAGGAACTCGCCGCGCCAGTTCACCGCAGGCAAATACAGCGCCAAGACCAAACAAAACGAATCCTA
>NZ_JBGFCD010000133.1:0-336 GCF_041205405.1 Falsihalocynthiibacter sp. S25ZX9 | reverse complement strand
GGGGTCACATAGCCACCATCTTCGCGCTTATCGATCACCATGACGCCTGGGGCCTCGCGCAGGATGTCACGCACCTCGTCTTCGTCGATAAACTCTTCGAATTCGATGTTTATCGCTTCGGAGTGGCCAACGAAAACCGGTACGCGCACACAGGTCGCGGTTACTTTGATCGACTTATCGATGATCTTTTTGGTCTCGGCGACCATTTTCCACTCTTCTTTGGTGTAACCGTCATCGAGGAAAACATCGATATGCGGGATCACGTTAAAGGCGATCTGCTTGGTGAAGACCTTATGCGCAACCTCTTGACCGTGGACATACATGCCCTTGGTTTGG
>NZ_JBGFCD010000132.1:0-337 GCF_041205405.1 Falsihalocynthiibacter sp. S25ZX9 | reverse complement strand
AGGGCGTGCGCCTACTGTTTCTTGGCCTTGATGCCCTCACATCCCTGTCTGCCGCCCAGCTTGCGCTTAAATATGATCTGCCGATGATCCCCGCCTAGGGTATTCGAATTCGCGACTGCAACGCATTTAACGTGGAATTCGAAGCTCCAATCCCCCATACCGACAGCACCACCATGACCCGCGCCTTTAATGACAGCCTTTCCGCGCGCATCAAAGCAGACCAAGAACAGTGGTATTGGATGTTAAGACGTTGGGACGGTTCGTGAATTATTGTGCAGTAATTTTTTGCGCGGGCAGCCCCCAACCTTAGGCCTAACCAATTGCATCTGCACATTTT
>NZ_JBGFCD010000131.1:0-338 GCF_041205405.1 Falsihalocynthiibacter sp. S25ZX9 | reverse complement strand
TTTGATTATTTCCATTTCTGGCTGAAGTTTTTTCATCTTGGCCATGGAAACGTAAGACTTGTAGGCAAGCGGGAAGAGCATTGCCTTGATGATCAAAGTCAAAACGATGATCTACCAGCCCATGTTACCGATAAATCCGTAAATTGTGTAAAGGAGCCAGAACATTGGTTTGGTGATCATGGAGAACACGCCCCAATCGATTGAATCGATGAAGCGCTCGACGGCTTCGTCGCGTTCATAATGCTTGATCAGCTACCATTCTTTTGCACCCGCAAAGAGGCGGCTGTCATTCAGTATAGTGCCACCGGTGGAAACTTCCATAACTGGAAAGCGCGCCT
>NZ_JBGFCD010000130.1:0-338 GCF_041205405.1 Falsihalocynthiibacter sp. S25ZX9 | reverse complement strand
AAACGGGCGGATAACGCGTGATATCGCGGCTAAAAATAGGACTTGGGGTGCTTCTGGCACCCTTTGTTGTTTCTGAGGCTTCAGCCGAGGCGACCGCGCGTGTTATATCGTTTGATTCTCTTTCTGGTTGGCATTCGGACAATCACCAAGCTGCCCTTGAAGCGTATCAAGGGACCTGTTAACGGATGGAGGATAAGGAATGGGCCAGCCTTTGCGCGTTTGCCAAATCGAATCCGGATGCAAAAGCTTTCTTTGAGTTGTTCTTTCGGCCCGTCATAATTGAAAACGGGACTCCAACCCTTTTTACGGGGTATTTTGAACCAGAATTAAACGGCGCG
>NZ_JBGFCD010000129.1:0-338 GCF_041205405.1 Falsihalocynthiibacter sp. S25ZX9 | reverse complement strand
ATCGACCGCATTGAAGTACCGATGAACTCGCCGGATGCGTTGGTGAGTATTGCATCAATGGTCAAAACCTATGGCGACCGCGCGTTAATTGGCGCAGGGACCGTATTGACCACCGAGGTCGTTCGCGCGGTGGCAGACCTGGGTGGCAAGCTTATTGTCTCACCGAATGCAAATGTTGAGGTGATCAAAGAAACCAAACGTCTGGGCCTCCAGAGTTTTCCAGGCGTACTAACCCCAACCGAATGTTTTTCCGCCATCCACGCCGGTGCCGACGGCATTAAAATTTTCCCATCCTTTCTCCTCGGCGTCGAGGGCCTCAAGGCAATCTGTGCCGTCCT
>NZ_JBGFCD010000128.1:0-340 GCF_041205405.1 Falsihalocynthiibacter sp. S25ZX9 | reverse complement strand
CCCGGAACGCGGTGGTCTTTACCGCCCTTCTAGCAAGCATCTTTGCCCCATTGATCGATCAAATCGTTATAACCGCCAATGTTAGGCGAAGGGCAAAAAGGCAGGCCCATGACTGAATTCTCCACCCTCACTTGGTGGCGTCGTTTTCTGGCCCTTCCCAATGATAATCGTGTCAAAACTTTGGGAGTCGCCTTTCTGGTCGCGCTGATTTCCGCCCTCACCGTGTCCATCACATCCGTTTTGCTTCAACCGCGTCAACAGGCGCATATTGATGCCGCCCGTGAAGCCAAATTTGCCGCGATGGTGGCCACCCTCCCCGGATTAGCGGATATTTTGCGCG
>NZ_JBGFCD010000127.1:0-341 GCF_041205405.1 Falsihalocynthiibacter sp. S25ZX9 | reverse complement strand
CGAGCCAATTGCGCTTAACGAAACATTCATAGTCATCAGCACAGTGGCTTGGGGCCGTGTGAACAAACCCCGTCCCAGCATCGTCCGTAACGTGATCCACATCAATAACCGGAACGTCGTAATCCCAGAAACCTTCCGCGCCTTCAAAACAGGCCAATGGATGGCTACAGGTAATGCCAGCAAGCTCGGATGCACTCACCTCACGCACACGCGTGAACTCGGTTGCGCGGGCTTTGGTCAGAACCTCGGAGGCAAGGTCGTCGGCAAAAAGATAGAGATCACCCTACGCCGTCCAGCTTTCATCTTCGGTCGCTTCAACGCGATACAGCCCATAAGCAATG
>NZ_JBGFCD010000126.1:0-341 GCF_041205405.1 Falsihalocynthiibacter sp. S25ZX9 | reverse complement strand
GCTGGGGAGTTGATATAGCGGACTATTCCAGCGCATCTAGCGGTCTGCGCGCGGACCTCTATTATGAAATTGCCAACACTGGCGAGGCTACGGGTGACACTTATTCTTCGGTCGAGAATATAATGGGGACTGCCTTTAACGACCTTTTGCTGGGCGACAATAATGCCAACAGTCTTTGGGGCGGAGCGGGGCATGATACCGTCTATGGGCGCGATGGGGCTGACCATCTCTTTGGTGGCCTTGGTAACGATACTTTGTCGGGTAATATGGGTAATGACAGTCTGAATGGCGGCCTCGGGGCGGATGCGCTTATTGGTGGCTGGGGAGTTGATATAGCGGAC
>NZ_JBGFCD010000125.1:0-342 GCF_041205405.1 Falsihalocynthiibacter sp. S25ZX9 | reverse complement strand
ACAACGCGCCATTGCATCATTCCTCGATAAAAAATGCGAAAAGATTGGTGAGGCGGTGCGGATCAAGGAGGCGCAGATCGCGCTTTTGCGCGAGCGGCGGCAGATCCTGATCAAAGAGGCCGTCACCCGCGGCCTCAACCCCTACACTCCGATGAAAGACAGCGGCATCGACTGGATCGGCCAAATCCCCGCGCATTGGGATATTCGCAGGAACTTCGTTTTGTTTCGCGAAATGAAAGTTTCAGGAAGCGTCGATCTTCCAGTGCTATCTGTATCCATTCATAGCGGCGTATCCTCGGAAGAGTTAAGCGACGAGGATAACATCCGCTCAATCATAAAGAT
>NZ_JBGFCD010000124.1:0-342 GCF_041205405.1 Falsihalocynthiibacter sp. S25ZX9 | reverse complement strand
ATGCCGGATACTATGACCGCTCCTTTATAATAGGGACGCAATGTCGGCAATTTTTAGCCGTTGGACACGCTTCTCCAAAGGCAATTGATCTGCGTCAATCGAACTTTGGTGTTACGTGAAATCTTACCTAACGTTTCTGTAACGTTCTTTTGGTAAGCGAGAGGTGAAACCGATGGACTACAAATATATTCAACCACACATCCAAAAGCTACAATCGGGCAACAGGGATCCTCATCAATTGGCGAGGGACCTCGCGCCCGAGTTGCCAAGCCAGCTTAGCGAATATGTTGATATCCTTGGGCCTTTCCAAAAGCAAAGCCTTGAGGCCCTAACCGACCTCGG
>NZ_JBGFCD010000123.1:0-342 GCF_041205405.1 Falsihalocynthiibacter sp. S25ZX9 | reverse complement strand
CATTATGATCGACCCATTAGGACGATTTTACCAAAATGGAGATGACACGCTCAGCAATGGATATCAGTATAGCCCGCCAATACTGAATGCTGGCGCCCCTGCAGCCTTCGAGAATATGATGTTTTCGGCAGAGCGTTACGCTGCCCGCTATAGCGAGGTGGCGTAATGCAGTACTGCAAATGTGACAAAACAAATGCCGCCGTAAAAAAGATGCTCAAAGTGGGTTTGACATTTAGCTGGGGTGGCAAGCACGGCAAACTGAAGGCTCCGATAGGCGGGAAGACCTTGACCGTCGCATGGTCTCCAAGTAGTTCACGCAGTTTTTTGTGTTTCAAAAGGTAT
>NZ_JBGFCD010000122.1:0-343 GCF_041205405.1 Falsihalocynthiibacter sp. S25ZX9 | reverse complement strand
AAAGCGGGCATCCAACGTGTTCGACACACCCCAAGCCAGCACCTTGCGTGTCGCCCAATCCATAATCGCCACCAGATACAAGAACCCACGCCGCACTGGAATGTAAGTGATGTAGCTGCACCCGTCGCCAGGCAGCATGTTTACATGCCCGAGAGGAGAACGTGGTTCGGCCGCGTGATTTCTAACTTCCGTAGCAGAAAGGGATAAATCCGGTGTTGAGGGTGCTTTTTGCTGGTAATTGGCCATTTATCGATCGCTTGCAGCCCCATCAAACCAATAAGCCGCCGCACGCGATGGCGACCCGAATGGAACCCATTTCTCGGCAAGTAGGCCGCGATCTGCC
>NZ_JBGFCD010000121.1:0-343 GCF_041205405.1 Falsihalocynthiibacter sp. S25ZX9 | reverse complement strand
GGAAGATTCGATTGTTTTCTCAAAGCCGCCCTTGGAAATAACCCTGACGACACAAAGTGGAGAGAGGCTTCGTCTTATTGGCGTGCACGCCAAATCTAAGGCGCCCTATGGGGCGAATGATAAAGACGAAGAAATCCGCATTGCGATTGAGAACCGTCGTAAGCAATTGGCGCAATGCATTTGGGTGCGACGCCGCGTTGTTGAGCGATTAGGGTGCGGGCAAGACGTCGTGGTCATGGGCGATTTTAACGACTGTCCCGGTTTGGATGAATATGAAAAACTGTTTGGCCGTTCCGGAGTGGAAGTCGTTTTGGGTGATGGCGGGAATAACTGCCTTTTTGAT
>NZ_JBGFCD010000120.1:0-344 GCF_041205405.1 Falsihalocynthiibacter sp. S25ZX9 | reverse complement strand
GGACAAAGTTCTTTCCAAGGTCCGTTCCCGCCAGAGTGCGTTGCAATTCTTGTCCCAAATCTTGGGTGCCAATGAAGGCCGCGATGATGACCATAAAGAAGGCGAACATGATAGCTTGGTTAAACCCAACAGCAATAGTTGGCAGAGCCAAAGGCAATTGGACATTTACCAACTTCTGCATGCGGGTTGCACCGGCCATGTCGGCAGCCTCAGTCATTTCGTGCGGCACGGTGCGCAGCCCTTCGATCGTATAGCGGGTCAGCGGAACCATTGCGAAGATAAAGATCGAGCCTACAACTGCAGTGGCTGTAATCCCAAATAACATGATCGCGGGGATCAGGTAG
>NZ_JBGFCD010000119.1:0-344 GCF_041205405.1 Falsihalocynthiibacter sp. S25ZX9 | reverse complement strand
CAGCACGACTTCAAGAAGCGGATCGTGCCGCAGGGAACCATAGAGAAAAAGGGCTGTCACGGCGTGTCCTAAATATTGGATATCAATTGAATTTGGAAACGTATCAGTTCCAGCGGCGGCTGGCCCATTCCACGGCAAAACCACCAAAAATTCCGCCAAAAACCATTATTGCAATGGGGAAAGGTGTCGCTGCGATCATCGCATATTTGCCCGCGATACTAAACATATCAACGATGGCTTCCATGGGGCCACCATAGGCTTTGCGCATCGACTTATCGATCATCTCGATCCCTGCATGAAGAAACGTCACACAAATGGTGATGGCCACTGCCGTCGTAAGCCCC
>NZ_JBGFCD010000118.1:0-344 GCF_041205405.1 Falsihalocynthiibacter sp. S25ZX9 | reverse complement strand
AAAACACGCGGCCAATCGCGCCGTAGAATTGGACCCTGAATCTTCTGCGGCCCATCTCATGCTTGCGAATATTTATTTTGCGCTGGGGGATATTACCGGCTTTAAAGATGCTGGAAGAACTGCCCTCTCGCTCAACCCAAATAGCAGCACGGCTCTCGCACATTACGGCATGCGTCTTGCGTTTAGCGGCGCGTGGGACGAGGGGATATTACTGGTTTAGCGCGCCAAAACGCTGAATCCTGTGCATCCCAATTGGTTCTCTTTTCCAGAGGTTTTTTCACTTTATAACCGCCGTGAATACCAACAGGTGCTTGCGCTTCTCGAGACGATCGACATGCCTGATT
>NZ_JBGFCD010000117.1:0-344 GCF_041205405.1 Falsihalocynthiibacter sp. S25ZX9 | reverse complement strand
GTTCTTGGATCGGCGCACCCGAGATAAGCAAAAACCGGATGCCTTTTTCGCCTGCTTGAACGGTGACCTCGTCACCTGAGCCAAATCGAACCAAAGTCCGGTTGCCCTACATATCGCGAATATTGACCTCTTCGCCGCGCACTTCTTTCTCGAGGAGAACACCCGTCGGTCTTGAAGCATCGGCGAAACGGCCCGACCCGTCGAAAATATATGCGAAGGCCCGACTGTAGGTGTCGATCTTGAAACTCTTTTTCACACCAGCGGGCACGTAAATATCGAGGTACTGCGGATCTGCGGCGACGCCATCAACAGGGCCGCTTTTCCCCCAAAAATTTCCCGTGATA
>NZ_JBGFCD010000116.1:0-347 GCF_041205405.1 Falsihalocynthiibacter sp. S25ZX9 | reverse complement strand
CGCAAAGCGGCGCTTTGCCCTCTGTGTCTGGTCTATAAGGGATTTTGTGCGGCGTTTCTAGGCGCGTAGCCGCGACTGATAGTCATGGTCTTGCCATTTCACGCGAAACGCCAACTCCTCGGCGGGTTGACGGGCCGCGAGGGCGTCAGAAATTTCCACTTCGTCAAAACCTGAGCGGCGGGCCATAGCGTATTGATCCGAGATCACATGCCCCTTGGCGCGTAGGCGGCCAACAAATCCCATCAAGCGCAAACGGCGCGCGATGGTGAAGCCGCGCACATCGGCGGAGGAGGGAAAATCCACGCGGATCATGTCGATATCCGACAAATGACCCTCGAGGCTATCAG
>NZ_JBGFCD010000115.1:0-348 GCF_041205405.1 Falsihalocynthiibacter sp. S25ZX9 | reverse complement strand
ATCCTCTAGCACCACGTCAATCCAACGGCTGACCGGAATCCCGGTCAGATTCATCATCTTGGTATCGCCAAAGCTAGCATCGGAAAATTGCCCCTTGAGCCAGTCAAGGTCTTCGTCCCATACACGCGCCCAATGCGCCCAAGAGCCGTCGGACAGGCCGTAATATCCCGGCAAAGTATCGGCTAGGACGCCAAGGTCGGTGGCGCCTTGCACGTTGTCATGGCCACGGAAAATATTAGTTCCCCAGCCTGCGACACCCATATTTCCAAGCGCCAGTTGCAGGATGCAATAAGCGCGGGTGTTGTTATTACCGTTGCTGTGCTGGGTGCCACCCATGCACCAGATCAC
>NZ_JBGFCD010000114.1:0-348 GCF_041205405.1 Falsihalocynthiibacter sp. S25ZX9 | reverse complement strand
GAGAGGTGCGGCGCAATTGTGGCCTTGCAGGTTATCGTGCAACCGCGTCTGATCAAGCGGCGTGGGATCGCGCGCGGCGTCCCAAGGTGTGCAAGCTGGCTTGTCACCCGAAGTTGGCATGCGCAGTATCAGCAAAGCTGCGGCGCAAGTGGTCTCCCGAGCAGGTTGCGGGCTGGCTCAAACGCGCTTTCCCAGGAGAGGCACACAAACAGGTGTCACACGAAACGATCTACAGAAGCATTTATATACAGGCGCGAGGCGTCCTTAAAAAGGAACTCCTGGAGCATCTGCGCGCAAGACGGACTGTCAGGCGCTCCAAACACGCCAGCCCGAAGCGCAACGGGACTG
>NZ_JBGFCD010000113.1:0-349 GCF_041205405.1 Falsihalocynthiibacter sp. S25ZX9 | reverse complement strand
GAACGGGGCGCGCCACTTTGATCCCTTCACAACCTACCGTTTTCTCAAAGCGCTAGAAGACAGTGGATCCGTTGGCGGAACGAGTGGTTGGCACGGACGCTACCTGACGGTCAATAAAAACGGTCAAATGATTGCGGCCTCCCCGCTTTACGTAAAATCCCACAGTCAGGGAGAGTATATTTTTGACTTCAACTGGGCTCAAGCCTTCGAGAATGCTGGGGGAAATTACTACCCCAAACTACAGATGGCCGTCCAGTTCACGCCAGCAACTGGACGCCGTTTTTTAACTCTACCTGGATTTGAAGCCGAAGGCCGCAGCGCCATTCTTCAAGGTGCAGTTCAACTCGCT
>NZ_JBGFCD010000112.1:0-351 GCF_041205405.1 Falsihalocynthiibacter sp. S25ZX9 | reverse complement strand
CGCCCCGCATTTATGGTGCATATGATGGCCGTGGACGGGGCCTCGATTGAGCTTGCCTAAGATATTCGAGAAGTTTTCCCTCTGGATTTTCCGATGAGTTCGTTTTATCTGGATTTGCAGCAAATGCATGCGGCTATTTCCGAACTTGATGCGGTGGCCTCGGTGAATGTGCAGGTGCGCGTTGGCGGCGTATTGCAGGTGAGCGTCGATGAGCGCGTGCCGGTAATTGTTTGGCGCGGCACTGACGCGGTTGAATTGTTAGATGCCGAAGGGCATCGCGTTGTACAGGTGCCTGCGCTGGCCTCGCGCCCTGATTTGCCATTTGTGACGGGATTTGGTGCCGATAAAGCC
>NZ_JBGFCD010000111.1:0-351 GCF_041205405.1 Falsihalocynthiibacter sp. S25ZX9 | reverse complement strand
CGCCCGCAGCAAGGGAAGCGTAGGCATCGATTTCAATGGCCAAACCCTCGTCGCACGCACGTTGTGAGTCAGGGCCTTCCGCATCAATCAGGTCATACGCGCTGTTGCCAGCTTCGGCACCAGCACGCATTTTCGCGATCGATTCATTGGAGCTTTCGTCATAAACGACAGTGATGCCGGTTAACGCTGCATAAGGATCGGAATAGGCAGCGATTTGGGATGCTTGATATGCGCCGCCCAATGACATGATGGTCATGCTGTCAGAACAGTTTTCACAGGCAGGTAGGTCCGCAGCAAAAACCGTTGTTGCGGCTAGAGGCGACATCACAAGGGCCGTGGCCCCAAACAAAT
>NZ_JBGFCD010000110.1:0-352 GCF_041205405.1 Falsihalocynthiibacter sp. S25ZX9 | reverse complement strand
GGCAGTCTCGATTTTATGGATGAGCGCCAAGTCGCCGGCGGAAATGGCAATGCCCGTCTCAACGCGACTGGCCAAACAGGGTTGTGCGGGCAATGTGGCGATATCCGGCAACCCAAGCAACCGCGCGAAGTTTCGCAACTCCGATTTGTCGATTTTGGCCTCTACAAAAGGGTGTAAAACGTTATTCTCTTTCGCAGCAATCAATCCGGGTCTGTATTCGCCAAGGTCGTCCAAATTTGTGCAAGCAGCTAGGTCTCCGTGGCATTCCTGACGGATGCGTGCATAGAGATTACTTTTACAGAAATAGCAGCGATTATGGGGGTTTTTAATGTAATTTGGGTCGTCAAACTCT
>NZ_JBGFCD010000109.1:0-352 GCF_041205405.1 Falsihalocynthiibacter sp. S25ZX9 | reverse complement strand
ATCCATGTTCTTTGGCATTAACTCTAGAGCATTTTTGGGTTCATTTGAGCAGAGTATCCATTTCGCTTTCCAGTGCTTTTGTTCGTAGGTTCGCATGCCATCAGCATAATAGTTCGAGTTTAAGGACGCCATCTTACAAGCCACTTCAGGGCTGGAGACATAGTCTCCAAGGCGAACATGGACATATGCAAAGTCTTCGGCAATTTGTGGGAGGGCTGTCAGGCATCCCAAGCGTTCGACAACGTTTTCTCGAAGCTCACCAAGGATATCCTCAAAACTATTAAAGTTCACCGGAACTCCAATGATGCACACAGGGGTACAAATTTGGGAAAATGACCCAAAATTCGGATGC
>NZ_JBGFCD010000108.1:0-352 GCF_041205405.1 Falsihalocynthiibacter sp. S25ZX9 | reverse complement strand
AAGGCGCGCTTCCTCCTCTTTAAGAGCGGAAATGCGGGACCGAATGGCAGCCAAACGGTCGGCAGAGTGATGTAGATTGAGCATGGGATTCTCCTGCAGCTATACCAAGAGATTGGACCAAGGGTGGTTAAAAAAATGCAAATAAATTCAGTAAAAATAGGGTTAACAGGGGTGGGTATGCGTTCACTGCATGGCCGCTTTTCCCATTTGTCTATTGCTGCATCGCAGCATGCTGCCAATATTGGAGGGAGAGATACATATATTTATTCCCCCAAAGTGGAGAGACAAAATGGCCTACGCATCAACCGAATTACTTGCCCAAAAGAAATCAATCTGGGCTTCCGTATCCAAC
>NZ_JBGFCD010000107.1:0-357 GCF_041205405.1 Falsihalocynthiibacter sp. S25ZX9 | reverse complement strand
ACTCACCATGCCTTTTTGCCCACATTGAGGGCAGGGTTTGCGTGCGAATTGAAAACCGGAAAGTTTGGGGCCAATGACCGCCGCAACTACACTGCCACCAAAGAATATCGCCATGCCCCAAAAAATCAGATCCGCGATGTCGTTCGGATTTTTCTGGCGCTCAGGGGACAATTCGCCGCCATTAAAAGGCAAGGCGATCAGCGAGATCATTTTGTCCGCACCATCCAAGACACCGTCGTCAAAATCCCCGTCCTTGAAAGCTGGGGTGATGTAGAATTGGATAATGTCCTCGGATATATCGTCGTATATAGGGGGGTAGCCGCTGCCCACTTCTATGCTGAAGGTGCGGTCATTTTT
>NZ_JBGFCD010000106.1:0-359 GCF_041205405.1 Falsihalocynthiibacter sp. S25ZX9 | reverse complement strand
TGCCAAACGTCGGCGATGAAAGCTTGCGATTTTCGCAATCCCTCATACACCTTGATCCCCTCAATATAGTCTTTCGTCCCTGGCTTAGTGGCTCCGTGTATGATGTGATCCCATGCCTTGTAAGCCTTCGTCTTCACGACGCTCTGTCCTGGTAGTGACGGTGTAGGCACATCTATTCGGCCATTTGACAAGCGCTTCTTGGCAGCCTGAAAGCTGATTTGGCGCGAAGCAGAGATGTATTCAGCGGCCTCCCGTCGCCATGGAAATGGGATGGAATCTACTTCTGTTGGAACTTTGCTCGAGCCACCAGACTCGCCTCCATCTAATATATTGAAGCCGTCTGGCACCATAGTCCTAAG
>NZ_JBGFCD010000105.1:0-360 GCF_041205405.1 Falsihalocynthiibacter sp. S25ZX9 | reverse complement strand
AGCCAGCCCAGACAGAACGCCGAAATACCCGTTGTACAGCCACAACCAGCCAATACAGCCAATCGCGATTGGAATAACCCAAGGCGGCATGACCAAAACCCGAAACAACGCGCGCCCCGGCACGGCGGCATTCAACAGCACCGCCACAATCATTCCCAGCACCAATTTGAGCGCCACCGAGAGGAACATCCAATAAAACGTCCGCACAATCGTTTGGTGAAACTTCCTGCTGGCGAGTAATTCTTCGTAGTTGGCCGTCCAGATGTATTTCTCGCCGCCCAAGCCCGCCTCCATAAAGGATAGACGGACGGTCTCGACCAGAGGCCACGCAACGATCACCCCAATGAAAATCATCGCAGG
>NZ_JBGFCD010000104.1:0-361 GCF_041205405.1 Falsihalocynthiibacter sp. S25ZX9 | reverse complement strand
GTGTTATCCCAAGTCAAAGACGCGGACGCCGCCGAAGCCATGCTGATCGCGCACTGCGAAGGTAAATTGGCCGATTACGCGACGCCACGCATTTGGAATTTTATTGACAGCGTGCCCCTGCGGGCAAGTTTGAAAAGCTGAGGAGGCAGAAATGCACACCAAGAACCAATCCATCATTGTGTCGGGCGGCTCGCGCGGGCTTGGCCTGCATATGTGCGAGCAGCTTTTGAAAGAAGGCAACAAAGTTGCGACGTTTGCGCGTTCCAACACCGAGGCCATGGACCGCCTTGCCAAGGAATACGGCGACGCATTTTACTTCACTTCTCTTGATGCGGTTGATGCGGCGGGTGTTGCCCGTTTC
>NZ_JBGFCD010000103.1:0-363 GCF_041205405.1 Falsihalocynthiibacter sp. S25ZX9 | reverse complement strand
AGCCGATAGTCCAAGCAAATTCCCAATTCTGGTATTTCGTAATGCCAGTAAATTCCGTGAAGAATAGTATGAATGGTCCGAGAGAAGACGTTTTTGGTTTGGCGGAAGGATCGGAGCAGTTGGTAGGACAATCGCGTCATACCCTGCCATTTCCAAATTCCACTTTGCGCGAATTTCATCAATCTTGCGCCAACCTGCAACAAAGTCGGATGCGAGAAAAGTTGCCCCGCTTCGGAAACGCTCCAAAATTTCGGGAAACATTTTCTCTGGGGTGTCTTCGATAACGTCCTTCCATGTCCCATATGCCTCGCTAGAAAACAGTATCGGGGAGAGCACCATCGCCTCATGCAAATCGGGAAAAAC
>NZ_JBGFCD010000102.1:0-364 GCF_041205405.1 Falsihalocynthiibacter sp. S25ZX9 | reverse complement strand
TGATCAGGCTCGAGCCCCAGTTCTGGTTTACGATCACATCGGTATTCGCGAAGCTTAGGGTGCCCATTTTCAATGGTTGAATGACCACATTGCAGCCGTTCGCTAGATTAAGGTATCAGAGGCGGCTTGCTCATTGTCGGGTCCGGAGGCGTAATCTTGTCTGCTTCAATTTTCCTTTCCGCAGGGGGGCCTGATACAAAACGTGGCCCAGAGCATGCAGCCACCGCAGACACCGTGGCCATTAATGCCGCAATCTCTGCGCTTGTCCACGTGACGCTTGGAAGGAGACCGTTGGTTGGGAGCGGCTATCCAGCTATTACACCCATGGTATTAGAAGTGGCAAAAGCCAGGATGTCGATTACGG
>NZ_JBGFCD010000101.1:0-365 GCF_041205405.1 Falsihalocynthiibacter sp. S25ZX9 | reverse complement strand
GATCATCCCGCCTATATCCTCTATACTTCCGGCACAACAGGCGCGCCAAAGGGCGTCGTTCGCTCCACCGGCGGACACCTTGTTGCGCTAAACTGGACCATGAAAAACGTCTACAACGTCTACCCAGGTGAAGTCTTTTGGGCCGCATCGGATGTTGGTTGGGTGGTTGGACACAGCTATATTTGCTATGGTCCGCTTGTGCATGGGAACACCACAATTGTGTTCGAGGGCAAACCAATTGGCACCCCCGATGCTGGAACGTTTTGGCGAGTTATTTCCGAGCACAAAGTCGCAAGTTTCTTCACAGCACCAACGGCTTTTCGTGCTGTAAAACGCGAAGACCCGACAGGGGAGTTTATCAAAAA
>NZ_JBGFCD010000100.1:0-365 GCF_041205405.1 Falsihalocynthiibacter sp. S25ZX9 | reverse complement strand
CTGGCCAACGCTTGCACTGGATGCAGACATTGTGCAGCAAATGGGTGGACAGGTGGGGATCATGCAAAGCATGCCACGTTGCAACATTGCCCTATGCCAGATCGATGGCCGCCCGTTGCCGATCGCCGCGGCACGCTTTGTTAGCCAGTTGGGTGCCAGAATCGGAGCTTAAACTCCGGGAACAGGGGTGTCTGTCATGAGGCGTAGGCCAAGGTGCGCTGGGGGCGACCCGACGGCGCATCCGCCGCGCGCGGGATCGCGAGTGAAAATCGTGATGGCTGCGATGTGTTCACCTGCTACAAAATAGGCGGGGCATTTTGCCAAATCCGAATTACCCGAGTCTCCCGAGTAACAATCGGCGGTCC
>NZ_JBGFCD010000099.1:0-366 GCF_041205405.1 Falsihalocynthiibacter sp. S25ZX9 | reverse complement strand
ACCGCCATCAAAGAGGTCTGCGAATCGGGCGCGCGGACTGATGTGCATATGGTGGTCGCACGACGAACAAACGTTCAAATTTTCCGACAACTCGCGGTGAAACAACATTGTTACGCATTCGGGGCATTTCTGCCAAAGATTCTCGGGCACTTCGCGGCGCGAAAAAAGTGAGTTGATCGTGGGGCGAACGTAGTTTGAAATCCAGTTCATCCGAGCTTGTCCTGCTGTTTGGGTCGCGAATTTGCGTTACCCCTCAAATAAGGAATGACGCGACTAATTGCAATCAACGACGTACCGCAAGACGGATTGCAAGCCAAGAAACTCCCAGCATTGCGTATTCCAGCAGTATTTCGACGCTTGTTGGGC
>NZ_JBGFCD010000098.1:0-368 GCF_041205405.1 Falsihalocynthiibacter sp. S25ZX9 | reverse complement strand
AAATCGTAGGTGTTATAACCAGTGGTTTGATAGGGCATTTTTTTCCTTAACCGATAAAGGCTTTATAAGCCGCTTCGTCCATCATGTCGTCAATCGGGCCGAGATCGTCGACCTTAAGCTTCACAAACCAAGCGTCATTTTCAGGGTCGTCGTTCACTTTGCCCGGCTCGTTTACGATCGAGTCGTTCACTTCCATGATTTCACCGTCGATGGGCGCAAGAATGTCGGACGCCGCTTTCACGCTTTCGATCACAACGATTTAGTCGTCTTTTACGACCATAGTGCCAACTTCGGGCAATTCAACAAAGACAACATAGCCAAGTTGCTCTGCGGCGTGGGCCGTAATGCCAACAACAACAAGGTCGTCT
>NZ_JBGFCD010000097.1:0-368 GCF_041205405.1 Falsihalocynthiibacter sp. S25ZX9 | reverse complement strand
GCGCCAACGGCCCTATCTAGGATCTTCGCCTTCGGCGACGGGGCTTGTGCAGGGCGCACAACCAATCGAGTGGTAGCCTTTGGCCACTAAGGGATGGCGCGGCAGGCGGTTGTTTTCCATATAGGCCCGCAAATCTTCAGGCGCCCAATAAGCGAGAGGGTTAACTTTGATACGCGTGTCATCTTCGTTTTCAAAGAAATCCAGAGCGACACGGCTCCCCGCTTGAAAGCGTTTGCGCCCTGTAATCCACGCGTCAAATCCGCCCAATGCCTTTTGCAATGGCTCCGTTTTGCGCAGGGAACAGCATGCGTCCGTATCGCGCTGATTAAGTGTGCCGTCTGGATCGATCTCGGCGATATCGGCGTCAC
>NZ_JBGFCD010000096.1:0-372 GCF_041205405.1 Falsihalocynthiibacter sp. S25ZX9 | reverse complement strand
GGAGCTGAGAATAAGCTTTGATCAATGGATGTCCGAATGGGGCAACCCACCTGATATTCTATTATTGTTATCCGCAAGGGTAATCAATAGTAGGGTAAACAAGGTACTTTTAGTCTGAATACATAGGACTTTAAGAGCAAACCCGGGGAACTGAAACATCTAAGTACCCGGAGGAAAGGAAATAAATAGATACTCCCCTAGTAGCGGCGAGCGAACGGGGACCAGCCGAGCCATGAATGTGACTAGAACGACCTGGAAAGGTAGGCCAAAGCGGGTGACAGCCCCGTATAGGAAGCATGAATGGACGTATTAAGTAGGGCGGAACACGTGAAATTCTGTCTGAACATGGGGGGACCACCATCTAAGGCTAAG
>NZ_JBGFCD010000095.1:0-373 GCF_041205405.1 Falsihalocynthiibacter sp. S25ZX9 | reverse complement strand
ATGCAAACCGCAACTCATGCACCGCGCCTTTTAATACGCCGCGTGCTATCGCGTGCAAATAGCCCTCTTTGAGTTCGATCTCCGCCCCAATTGCCTCAAGCGCCGCAATATGGAGGTCCATCGGGCGGGCGCCAATTGCGCATCCTCCAGGAAGCGAAACAATCGCATGCCCCAAACGGGCCAACATCGGACCAAGCACCAAGTTAGATGCCCGCATTTTACGCACGATTTCGTAATCGGCCACATGGTTGTCGATATTATGTGAAGACAGCGCCAAGACTTTTCCGTCCTGAAGGCTCGAAACTTCCGCCACCAACGACTCCAAAAGAGCTGTCATCGTTTGGATGTCAGACAAGCGCGGCGCATTGGTTAG
>NZ_JBGFCD010000094.1:0-375 GCF_041205405.1 Falsihalocynthiibacter sp. S25ZX9 | reverse complement strand
GCGTCATTGTTGCAATCAAACGCGGCGAGGCCGCCACCGACATAATGTTCCCACCCACCAACATACTGATGAGGCTGCGCGGGAAGGCGTGTAAATTCAGGAGCGGCAAACGCGGATGTGCTGAGACTTGCAGCAACCACGACGAGGATTTTAGCTTTGTGCATCTTGCGAAATTTTCCGAATTGCATGTTCCGTGACGCCTTCCATGGCATAAGCGGCAGCGCCCTTGGCCCACATTAAATCGCCCCATTTATTGATTTTAACTTGCGGCAGTGGTGCGTCGATCTGGACCACCGATTTTTTCATCACTTCAAGAACTTCATCCGCATAAAGATAGTCAAATTGCATCCGTTCGCCAGAGAGAATAATAATCTC
>NZ_JBGFCD010000093.1:0-379 GCF_041205405.1 Falsihalocynthiibacter sp. S25ZX9 | reverse complement strand
GTGGTTCCGGCGCGTCATTCCGCGAGTATTTCGGTGAAGCTGATGCAGGAGATGGCCGTAGCAACCGTAATTGGCCCAATCCTCACCGGAATTGACCAATCCATCCAGATTTGCTCAACAGTTTCCACATCGAGTGACATTCTAAACATGGCGATACTTGCTGCCTGTAATGAGAAAAAATGACGGTCTTTAATCTAGGATCCATAAACGCGGATCACGTTTATTCAGTACCGCATTTGCCATTACCTGTGGAAACTTTGGCGGCGACGGGTTTTTCGATTGGCTTGGGCGGAAAGGGCACAAACCAGTCCGTTGCCGCAGCGCGAGCTGGTTCGGATGTTTTTCATATTTGTGCTGTAGGCCCCGATGGTGTTTGGGC
>NZ_JBGFCD010000092.1:0-379 GCF_041205405.1 Falsihalocynthiibacter sp. S25ZX9 | reverse complement strand
CCATTTGTCCAAACTGAACGGTGGATTGGCGAGAACGACGTCGAACTTTTGCAAGTGGTCGCCTTCGACAATAGCAGGGCCGTTCTGCGTGTCCCACAATTCAATGCGCGCCGCATCTCGTGCGTGCAGAAACATGTTCATCCGAGCGAGTACCCAAGTAGCGCCGTTCACTTCTTGCCCATACAGCGCAAAGTTCTCAGACCCGACTTCCTGTCACGCCTGTATCAGCAACGAACCAGAGACGCGGGCCGGATCGCAGATCGTATCGCCAGGTTTATGTGCGGCCAGTTTCGCCAAAAGTCCAGGGACAGCAGAGGGCGTATAAAATTCGCCTGCCTTTTTCCCCGCGTCCGAGGCAAAGCGCGAAATCAGGTAGATT
>NZ_JBGFCD010000091.1:0-381 GCF_041205405.1 Falsihalocynthiibacter sp. S25ZX9 | reverse complement strand
ATCGCTTCATCAAAGGAGTTCGTATGCAAAGATTGCGTCCCCCCCAATACCGCGCTCATTGCCTCATAGGCCGTGCGGACGATATTGTTGTAGGGATCTTGTTCTTGAAGGCTCACTCCAGACGTTTGACAATGGGTCCGAAGCATCAAAGAATTCTCCTTCTTTGTAGCGAATTCCGACATGATTTTGTGCCACAAGAAGCGCGCAGCGCGTAACTTCGCCGCCTCCATGAAAAAATTCATCCCAATGGCGAAAAAGAAGGACAGGCTGGTGGCAAAATCATCAACGTCTAACCCCTTGGCGATAGCGGCTTTGACGTATTCCTTGCCGTCAGCAAGAGTAAAAGCGAGCTCTTGAACAAGGTTCGCGCCGGCCTCCTGC
>NZ_JBGFCD010000090.1:0-382 GCF_041205405.1 Falsihalocynthiibacter sp. S25ZX9 | reverse complement strand
GGCGAACGATCGACCTTGCCCGGTTGAATGGCAACGGCGGCACCTGCGCGTAATTCGTTTCCGTCGCGTGTCACGGGACCCGCAAAAAGGCAGAATGAAAAATGCGTCCAGTAGGGATTGTCGGGATGGTGAAACGCCAGCTTTTCATTGGCCGCATTGGTGATGCGCACGCCAAGGCGGGCGATCTCATGCGCTTCTTCGGCAACCAGTGACAGGCCCATCGCTTCAGCGTCGACAATCACAAAACTATCGCCGCCATAGGCCGTATCGACCCGCAATGTACCAAGGCCATCGACATCCAGTTCAACGTCCAGATCGGCCGCAAAGCTGGGCAGGTTTTGCACGGAAATCTTCTCAGCCTTGCCGTTTTTACATGTCGCGC
>NZ_JBGFCD010000089.1:0-382 GCF_041205405.1 Falsihalocynthiibacter sp. S25ZX9 | reverse complement strand
CAAGATACTCTGGATGAACTCCTCGAGGCGGTCGATCTGTCATCCTATGGCCTTGAGCGAACAAAACTCAGTCACACGATATGACTAGATTCTTCAGAGACAGAGATGCCGCCTCAGAATCCGAACCCTCGAGGATACCGGGAGGGAGAGGAAGAAAAGGACCCGCTAGAAGAGATTATCCGCAGTTTTAATGAGCGATGGTTCCAAGATTGGAGCGCAACGCCTGAAGAGCAACGGATCAAGTTTGTGAATATCGCCGAAAGCATAAGATAGCATCCGGACTTCTCAGAAAAGTACGAAAATAACCCAGACCCTCACAACCGTAAGCTTGCCTATGAGAAGATAATCGCAGATGTGATGCTCAAGCGGCGAAAGGATGAGT
>NZ_JBGFCD010000088.1:0-386 GCF_041205405.1 Falsihalocynthiibacter sp. S25ZX9 | reverse complement strand
AATCCTGTAAATCGGTTGGTGAAATCCCTTCTGCGCCAAGGGCTAAACCCACTGCCGATCTTCGTGGCCTCCCTCAAAGATCCAGTTTCCGTGGAAACCCTTGAGTATTTATTCACCAAAGCGACACCAAGTGTTATTTTGAACGCGACCTCCTTTGCCACAGGATCGCCACAAGAAGGAGAGCATTCCAACGGGGCATCGAACCCCCTTGTAATGCCTGCTGCAAATGCCTCGCCCGTTTTCCAAGTGGTGTTCTCAGCCAGCTCAGAAGCGGCTTGGAGTGAGGGAATGTTTGGTCTCGCCGCACGCGATATCGCAATGAATGTCGCGCTTCCAGAAGTGGATGGACGCATTTTGAGCCGCGCTGTCAGTTTCAAGGGCGAAGC
>NZ_JBGFCD010000087.1:0-387 GCF_041205405.1 Falsihalocynthiibacter sp. S25ZX9 | reverse complement strand
ACACTACTTACCACATGATCGGCAGTTACATAATGACAGAAAATGTCTCTGGTACTGCGCTTTAAATGCCGTGGTGGTATATAACGTCGGCGTTTCTTGAACCGATGATTTGCCAACCGTAAACGCACGCCCGCAACAGTTAAAACACGCACCAAAAAGGGAGGACACGATGTCGGCTCAAGGACTGGAAGTGATCGACCATACAGTTCAACTCACCCATGAATGGATCAACGAATTGCGCGATAGACTAGCTTGGAGCAGCAGCCGCGATGCCCTGCGTTTGCTGCGCGCAACAATGGCGCAAATTCGCTATCACCTGCAACATGAGGAAGCAGTGCAGCTCTCGGCCCAGATGCCTCTGCTGGTGCGTGGCATGTTTTTTGAGGG
>NZ_JBGFCD010000086.1:0-393 GCF_041205405.1 Falsihalocynthiibacter sp. S25ZX9 | reverse complement strand
GGATGCATCCGTGGCGACCCGCTTGGTCACACCACGGCCAAGTTTGAAGGCTGGACGCGATGAATTCGTCTGGAAAGGAACCTTTACCGGAACTCAGAACGGCGATGCGCCATCGGTTCTGAATACCTCCTACACGATCACGGCAGAAGTGGATGTACCCGAAGGTGGGGGCGATGGCATGATCCTCACACAAGGTGGTCGTTTCGGCGGATACGGTTTCTATCTTCTAAAAGGCAAACCCGTGGTCACCTGGAACCTGCTCGATCTTGAGCGAATTAGCTGGGAAGGCGCTGATGCCCTTAGCGTTGGCAAACATACCGTGGAGTTCGACTTTAAATATGACGGGCTTGGTATGGGCACTATCGCTTACAATAGCATGAGCGGCATTGGTCG
>NZ_JBGFCD010000085.1:0-394 GCF_041205405.1 Falsihalocynthiibacter sp. S25ZX9 | reverse complement strand
AGCACAAGCACTTGAACCCCTAGGGGGCGGTGGGCCCATTCCGTGGAGCTGAACGGAAATTTAGCCCAGTCATTCCAATAGGTTGCCCACGGAAGCACAACACGTTTTACTTTGAGGCCCGCATCTCGAAGCTGGGCGGCGAGTGCATCTGTCGTGTCTTTGTTGAAACCGTCGTCAAAGGAAACAAGTTCATGCTCAAAATCGGCCATGCCTTCGTCTTGCATGATTTTAAGCGCACCCGCGGGATCATTGATTGGCTTGGGAAGCTGTGCGTATTCCGGATGAATTTGGCAGACATGGTGGTTTTCGGCAACCACACCAAGGTTGTTATATCCGAGTTCCAACACTATGGCATTGTCCACTGCCATAGCCAAAGCGCGACGCACACTGGCTT
>NZ_JBGFCD010000084.1:0-396 GCF_041205405.1 Falsihalocynthiibacter sp. S25ZX9 | reverse complement strand
GTCTTCGCCTTCAAGAACTTGAACAACAATTGGCTCGGAGATCATGAATTCACAAAGTTCGCCAAAGAAAGGACGCTCGGAGTGCACGCCATAGAATGTTTCTGCTTTAGCAAGTGTCATTTGAATGCGCTTGGATGCAACGATGCGCAGGCCGGCTTCTTCGAATTTTGCTGCAATTGCGCCTGTAAGGTTGCGTTTTGTAGCGTCTGGTTTGATGATAGAGAAAGAGCGTTGAACAGCCATGATGGGCTCCTATCGGTTTGTACAATCAGGCAAAAGCCAGCGAAAATATCGCCGCTCTGCTAGCATGCCCTTTCTCGGTTGAAAAGCGGCGATTGACCGCGCCCTCACAATGAGGCAAACCCCGCCCATGTTGAAAATTTCTGATATATCTTA
>NZ_JBGFCD010000083.1:0-399 GCF_041205405.1 Falsihalocynthiibacter sp. S25ZX9 | reverse complement strand
GGCTTTACGAACCTCGAAGAGGTTGCCTATGTGGACGTCAGCGAGTTGACCGTGATCGAAGGCATCGACGAAGATACGTCTAGCGAACTTCAAGCGCGGGCACGGGATTATCTCGAAGCGGCCAGCAAAAAAGCACTCGATACGGCACGTGAGTTGGGTGTTGAGGAATCGCTTATTGAATTTGACTGTTTGACACCCCAAATGATCCTTGCGCTTGCGCAGGACGGTGTCAAAACCCTCGAAGACTTCGCAACTTGTGCGGATTGGGAACTGGCCGGTGGCTGGACGACCGAGAACTGCGAGCGTAAGAAAGACGAAGGTGTTCTTGAACCTTTCTACATGTCGCTCGAAGAAGCACAAAAGCTGGTAATGACGGCTCGGATTACATTTGGTTGGGTT
>NZ_JBGFCD010000082.1:0-401 GCF_041205405.1 Falsihalocynthiibacter sp. S25ZX9 | reverse complement strand
TACGTCGGTTGCTAGCGTGAAGCGCGGGTGGTCTGCCAGCTCTTTCCCACGATCCCATGTCAAAGATTTGTAGAGTTCACGCGGTAATTTATGAGCCGATTTAATCAGCCCCGTGACGACACTTTCGGTATCCTTGTTGGCGACTTTGACCAACATGACGTACCGAGAATGACGTTCGACGAGAGTTGCAATGTAGCTATTTTTGGACCCTCCGATGAGATCGCCCTCCCAGTGGCCTGGAACAGCCCGATCCTCGACCGATGCTGGTCTTTCTGAGATTGATATGGCGTTCTTGATCTGACCAAGACCGTTGCGCTTGAGGCTGGCATGCTTAGACCGCCGAACTGTACGCTTGGCACGCAGATGCTCCAGCAGCTCCTTCTTGAGGACGCCACGTGCTT
>NZ_JBGFCD010000081.1:0-411 GCF_041205405.1 Falsihalocynthiibacter sp. S25ZX9 | reverse complement strand
GCCCTTCATCAACTTGTTGGCGACGTAGTAATCTTCGGTCAGCAATTGCCCTGAAACGTAAAACGCCACGGAATCGGGGCCGTGTTAGTCGATTGCGTCGCGAAATTTGCTTGCAACCAGATCGAGTGCTTCGTTCCAACTTGCGTCCCGTTTGCCGATCTGCGGTGCGAGAAGACGACCATCGAAATCGAGGGTTTCGCCGAGCGCCGATCCCTTGGAACACAGGTGCCCGAAATTCGCAGGGTGGTCGGGGTCGCCTTTAATTGTGCCGTCAGCGAAGGCCAAAACCCAGCAGCCAACCCCGCAATAGGGACAAGTTGTTTTAACGGCCTTCATTCAACCGCCACCTGTGCAAAGACTGCAGAAGCCGCAAGGAGGACGCGCCCATTCTCGACCTTGACTTCATAGGTG
>NZ_JBGFCD010000080.1:0-414 GCF_041205405.1 Falsihalocynthiibacter sp. S25ZX9 | reverse complement strand
CCCAGCCCTTTCCTACGGGTTGATCTCGGCTGTGGCCGTGTTGATCATCGCCTGTCCCTGTGCCCTTGGCCTCGCGACGCCCATGTCCATCATGACCGCCACTGGGCGCGGCGCACAGGCGGGCGTACTGATTAAAAACGCCGAGGCGCTGGAGCGGTTCGAAAAGGTCGACACGCTCATTGTGGACAAAACCGGCACCCTAACAGATGGCAAACCACGTCTTGTCGCAGTCCTGCCAGAACCGGGGCATGACGAGGCCGAGGTATTGCGACTCGCGGCGTCGCTGGAACGTGGCTCTGAACACCCTTTGGCCGAGGCAATTGTGCGTGGCGCGGAAGAACGCGGCGTTGCAATGGTTAAAGCTGAGGACTTCGAAGCAATCACGGGCAAAGGCGTCAAAGGCGTGGTTGACGG
>NZ_JBGFCD010000079.1:0-415 GCF_041205405.1 Falsihalocynthiibacter sp. S25ZX9 | reverse complement strand
CAAGCAAAGCTCAGTGCAATCGCAAGGCAACTCAACGAACGCCCTCGCAAGACCTTGCAATATCAAACGCCAGCAGAGAAGTTCGCAGAGTGTGTTGCGTCGACCGGTTGAGATCGCCGCCGATAGAAACTCAAACTTGTTGCTACAATTGCAGTTGCACGCCACAATCGGCACCGCAGCTTGGAGAGCGAAATAAAGAATGCGACAACCGCAACGTAGGCAATCACATCAGGCACAACCGAGTGCCTCAAACAGACAATTAGTGAACGACCGCAGTAAAACCCATGCCATTAAGGCGTCGGATTGCTGCACATTGAAAGGGCAGACGATGGCCAAAGGTAAAAACAGCAAAAAAGAGACCAAAAAACCCAAAAAAGAGAAGCAGAAAGTCTCTGCAACTGCGGGTTCCCAGAAC
>NZ_JBGFCD010000078.1:0-419 GCF_041205405.1 Falsihalocynthiibacter sp. S25ZX9 | reverse complement strand
TGGATTGGTGAACGGGATATGCGAACAGATTAAAGCCGAGTTTGGCCGTGAGATGAAAGTTATCTCGACTGGCGGACTCGCCCCCTTATTTCAACAGGGCCACGCGCTCTTTGACAACTTCGAAGATGATCTCACCATGCATGGTTTGACTGTCATCCACAAATACAACAAGGATACCCAATCCAAATGAGCAGAGATCGTCTGATCTATCTCCCCCTTGGCGGCGCCGGTGAAATCGGTATGAACGCCTATGTATACGGTTACGGCCCCAAGGGTCGCGAACGTCTTATTCTCGTCGACCTCGGCGTGACTTTCCCAGATATGGACAGCACCCCCGGTGTTGACATGATCATGCCCGACATCACGTGGCTTGAGAAAAACAAAGATCGCCTAGAGGCGGTTTTCATCACCCACGCCCA
>NZ_JBGFCD010000077.1:0-421 GCF_041205405.1 Falsihalocynthiibacter sp. S25ZX9 | reverse complement strand
ACAAAAGTGAGTTACGAGCTATCGTCCTATACGCGCTGTTCATAGTACTGTATCTCAGGTTTCCGGGGGTGCGTAAAGGGCGCTTAGCTTCTGGTTCGGGCCTTCAGAATGGCCTCAAGTTGTTTTTTCAGCGCGTCTTGCCCCAAGTCCATCACGGCCGTTCCCGCGGTTACATATGGCCCGCGCCACTGCGGATCTTGGGCTTCGAGCACGGCTTGGGCAAGGTCCTCAGGGGTTGAAATTTGATGGGTCGCGCCTGCATCTTTCAAGCTGTCATAAATATAAGTGAAGTCGGAATAGACCGTACCATGCATCACCAAAGTGTCGAGTGCGAGGGCTTCGTAAGGGTTTTTGCCCGGCAAAGGGCCGTCCTGTGACACAAGGCTGTGCCCGATAAAGGCCGTGTGCGCGAGGCGGAAAA
>NZ_JBGFCD010000076.1:0-422 GCF_041205405.1 Falsihalocynthiibacter sp. S25ZX9 | reverse complement strand
ATTTCTGGCGCGATCATCGCCCAAGGGCAAATCGAGGTCGACAACTCACGACAGGTTGTGCAGCATTTGGACGGCGGCGTCGTACAATCCATACTTGTTGACGAAGGGGACGTTGTAGAAGCCAATCAACCTCTTATTATTCTTGATCCAGCCCGCACCCTCTCTGAGCTTTCTATCACGCAATCGCAACTCTATGAGGTATCAGCTCGTCGCGCACGACTTCAAGCGGAGCGCGACAAGGCTTCAGAGATAAAATTCGACGACTCCCTCCTCACGATCGCAAAGGTCCGACCTGAGGTTGAGGACGTCTTGTCCGGTCAATCCAGCCTTTTTGTAGCACGCGCGGAAACCCAAACGAGTGAAGTTGAACAGCTTGGAAAGCAGCGCGAACAGATCGCCAACCAAGTGGAAGGAATCCAAGC
>NZ_JBGFCD010000075.1:0-440 GCF_041205405.1 Falsihalocynthiibacter sp. S25ZX9 | reverse complement strand
TCGTTCATTTCAAAATAATTTCACCAAACGAAATTACGAATTTTTCACGAAATTTATTTGCAACCAAATGAAATTATTAGTAAAACGTTGCTTCTCGACCGCACCAATATTTTCCCCTTAATCAGTGAAGTTCCTTATTTATATAAGGATATACAGGGGGTTATGGTGGGCATTTCGTACTGAAATGCGCTATAATCCATTGAAATTGACATGCCATTGCGATTTTTCCGAGTAGGAGGATTTGAAATGGCGTCCCTTGCAAAAGCTGCAAACCGGCAAATGGCAGGCGTAAGTCGCCATGCAAGGTACGCGGAAATCAAAGTCATTTGAGAAGCGCGTTGATGCCAAAGACTGGGCGGCGCGCCAAGAGTTTTTGATTCGAGAAGGGGAGGTTTCGGGATCGACTGAGACCATGCGCGATGCATTGCTGCGATATGCGC
>NZ_JBGFCD010000074.1:0-501 GCF_041205405.1 Falsihalocynthiibacter sp. S25ZX9 | reverse complement strand
ACGCAACACACTCTGCGAACTTCTCTGCTGGCGTTTGATATTGCAAGGTCTTGCGAGGGCGTTCGTTGAGTTGCCTTGCGATTGCACTGAGCTTTGCTTGGGAATGGACCGATAAGTCGGTACCGCGCGGCAAATACTGCCTCAAAAGCCGGTTGGTGTTTTCGTTTGATCCGCGTTGCCAAGGCGACTGTGGGTCGCAAAAGTAGACATCAACATCCGTGGCCAGCGTAAAGCGCGGATGATCTGCCAGCTCTTTTCCGCGATCCCATGTCAGAGATTTGTAAAGCTCACGGGGCAGCTTCTGAGCCGACTTGATCAGCGCCGTGACGACACTCTCGGTGTCTTTGTTGGCGACTTTAACCAGCATCACGTACCGTGAATGCCGCTCAACGAGGGTTGCGATATAGCTGTTCTTGGATCCGCCAATCAAGTCGCCTTCCCAGTGGCCCGGAACGGCCCGATCTTCGACGGACGCAGGCCTTTCGCTGATAGATACAGCAT
>NZ_JBGFCD010000073.1:0-506 GCF_041205405.1 Falsihalocynthiibacter sp. S25ZX9 | reverse complement strand
TTATCGCTCACTGACTTGGAATCACGGATCAGAGATGGCGGGGTACAAGACATTCACTTTGGCGACGGAGATCGATATCTTTTCATGCGACCCTCACAGCCCCTCTCATCGCTGCAAGCAGCGACTGCCGGGCAATGCATGGCAGCGCGGCTCAAATGAAAATACCAATCGCTCGCTGCGACAATACTTCCCAAAGGGCACGGATTTGGCGATACATAGTCAAGCAAAGTTGAGTGCTGTCGCAAGACCGCTTAACGAACCACCTCGAAAGACGCTGGGATACGAAACTCCCGCAGAGCGTTTCAATGTATGTGTTGCGTCGATCAGGTGAGCCCGCCCCGCATAACTACCGTTGATGCATACTGCGGCGAATGACCGGTTTCCTCGGCGATCTCAACCGGTCGACGCAACACACTCTGCGAACTTCTCTGCTGGCGTTTGATATTGCAAGGTCTTGCGAGGGCGTTCGTTGAGTTGCCTTGCGATTGCACTGAGCTTTGCTTGGG
>NZ_JBGFCD010000072.1:0-534 GCF_041205405.1 Falsihalocynthiibacter sp. S25ZX9 | reverse complement strand
TCCAGCCAAGCCACATACAGGTCCAGTACCAACACCCTAAGCTGCTTCCTGAAGGCCAACTTCGGTTTCGGCCCTGGTTTCCCCACAATGTCCTGTGGCAGGTACTCGTCCCACACCCTGTCCACGAACTGAACGACCTCGGGGTGGGCTGACCAACGATGCACGTCAATGGGTCGGGAGTGCCAAGGGTCCTCTATTTCGTTCATTGTCCAAGGGCCCTTTGGCTAAGTGGTTATGAAGTAACTAAACTACTATGAGAGGGGGATAACAAGGACTACCTATTGGGGGGATTTATAAGGTCACCTCTTAGGGGTTCTCCTCTTATTCTCTCCTATTTTATCCATTACTTATACCTATTCACTACTAGGTATCTCCCCCCCCCATAAGGACCTATTTCTGGTTATAAAACCTAAAGAGAGGAAGCCTAAGAGGGGTACCCAATAACTGGGGCATAAACAGGGGCATTTCTGGCCTCACGAGGAAGCCTGACTGCTTGTTCTGCTGATCTAAAATGAATTGGCTGGGATGGTAGGA
>NZ_JBGFCD010000071.1:0-540 GCF_041205405.1 Falsihalocynthiibacter sp. S25ZX9 | reverse complement strand
GGCACTGTCAGAAGAAAACCGGTTGAGGCGGGCAGGGTGAACGCCTAGCGTCGCAGGATGACAAAACGCGACCCATTCAAGTACTTCAAGACGAGCCCGCAGATCATCCGCCTGGCAGTGATGCTTTACGTTCGGTACCCTCTGTCACTCCGGAATGTGGAGGATTTGTTGCATGAGCGCGGGATCGAAATTAGCCATGAGACTGTGCGGTTTTGGTGGAACCGGTTCGGCCCGTTGTTCGCGGCTGAGATCCGAAGAAAACGGGTTCAGCACCTTCGAGCTCATTCGAATTGGCAATGG
This sequence comes from Falsihalocynthiibacter sp. S25ZX9, assembly GCF_041205405.1. Taxonomy (NCBI): domain Bacteria; kingdom Pseudomonadati; phylum Pseudomonadota; class Alphaproteobacteria; order Rhodobacterales; family Roseobacteraceae; genus Falsihalocynthiibacter; species Falsihalocynthiibacter sp. S25ZX9. The sequence goes on along the minus strand of NZ_JBGFCD010000071.1, from coordinate 240 downwards.
CATTTGGACGAAGTGTTCGTAAAAATCAACGGTGAAACCCACTATCTCTGGAGGGCCGTGGATCACGAGGGCGAGGTGCTTGAAAGTTATGTCACCAAGCGCCGGGATCGCAAAGCGGCGTTGAAATTCCTCAGAAAAACAATGAAGCGCTTTGGTCCACCACATGTCATCGTGACTGATCTACTGCGGTCTTACGGCGCCGCGATGAAGGTCATCGGCAACGCTCATCGACAAGAAACT
>NZ_JBGFCD010000070.1:0-543 GCF_041205405.1 Falsihalocynthiibacter sp. S25ZX9 | reverse complement strand
TCAACTGATCGACGCAACACACTGGGCGAACTTCTCAGCTGGGGTTTGATATTGCAAGGTCTTGCGGGGTCGTTCGTTCAACTGTCTGGCAATAGCGCTGAGTTTGGCTTGCGAATGAACCGACAGATCAGTCCCACGAGGCAGATATTGCCTTAGCAATCGGTTGGTATTCTCATTTGATCCGCGTTGCCACGCATTGCCCGGCAGTTGCTGCTTGCAGCAATGAGAGGGGAGACTGAGGATCGCAAAAATAGACGTCTACGTCGGTTGCTAGCGTGAAGCGCGGGTGGTCTGCCAGCTCTTTCCCACGATCCCATGTCAAAGATTTGTAGAGTTCACGCGGTAATTTATGAGCCGATTTAATCAGCCCCGTGACGACACTTTCGGTATCCTTGTTGGCGACTTTGACCAACATGACGTACCGAGAATGACGTTCGACGAGAGTTGCAATGTAGCTATTTTTGGACCCTCCGATGAGATCGCCCTCCCAGTGGCCTGGAACAGCCCGATCCTCGACCGATGCTGGTCTTTCTGAGATTGATA
>NZ_JBGFCD010000069.1:0-557 GCF_041205405.1 Falsihalocynthiibacter sp. S25ZX9 | reverse complement strand
TCCCAAGCAAAGCTCAGTGCAATCGCAAGGCAACTCAACGAACGCCCTCGCAAGACCTTGCAATATCAAACGCCAGCAGAGAAGTTCGCAGAGTGTGTTGCGTCGACCGGTTGAGATCGCCTCCCTTAGTGTCGAATGCTGCAATTGAAAACGAAATATACCTTAGGGTGGCTTTCGTCGTTTTGGGACCGGCGATGGGTCTCAAAACGCGCTTGGTGCCAACATGTCAGATCCTGTCGTTCTTCGGTTTGCTTCTCTTCACGCTCGTAGTCTTGCCAAAGTGCGCATGCATGCCATCCGTTGAGATTTTGACGGCAGTCTTGGTCAAGGCCGTGATTGCGCCTGCGTGGTGTATTGTCTGCCTTTCTCACTGGTTCTTTCCACTGGACTTCGCCGCCACCGGAAGCGTCACTGGCACTGCACCGACGCATTTCTAAGGTGTCGCCGTTGCCGCCCGAATGCCGGGCTCTGCTCAGTACAAGGGGGGGAGTAACCCGCCCCAGGATCGAAGCGGAGATAATTATGGATCTAGTTGAGCACGGCCTAGCCCTCAACGC
>NZ_JBGFCD010000068.1:0-655 GCF_041205405.1 Falsihalocynthiibacter sp. S25ZX9 | reverse complement strand
TCATGGGTAAGGAAAAATTCCAACGTAACAAACCGCATTGTAACATTGGTACAATCGGCCACGTTGACCACGGTAAGACGACTTTGACAGCTGCGATTACGAAGCAGTTTTCGGACAACTTCCAAGCATACGACCAAATTGACGGCGCGCCCGAAGAAAAAGCACGCGGCATCACCATCTCGACAGCACACGTTGAGTATGAGACTGAAGCACGTCACTATGCGCACGTTGATTGCCCGGGCCACGCTGACTATGTGAAAAACATGATCACGGGTGCGGCGCAAATGGACGGCGCGATCTTGGTTGTGAACGCCGCCGATGGTCCGATGCCACAAACACGTGAGCACATCCTTTTGGGTCGCCAAGTTGGCATCCCTGAAATGGTTGTCTTCATGAACAAAGTTGACCAAGTAGACGACGATGAGCTTCTTGAGTTGGTTGAAATGGAAATCCGTGAGCTTCTCACAGAGTATGGTTATGACGGCGATAACATCCCCGTAATTGCTGGTTCTGCTTTGGCTGCTTTGGAAGACCGTGACGAAGAAATCGGCGCCAAGAAAATCGCTGAGTTGATGGCGGCGGTTGATTCCTTCATTCCACAGCCTCCACGTGCGATTGACGAACCTTTCTTGATGCCAATCGAGGACGTGTTCTC
>NZ_JBGFCD010000067.1:0-715 GCF_041205405.1 Falsihalocynthiibacter sp. S25ZX9 | reverse complement strand
CGGTGGCCTCAACTGGTCGACGCAACACTTTAATCTTTAGGAAGAGATGGAGTGTTTGCCATGAAATATCGTCGTAGGATTTATTATTCAACTGAACAGCGTGCTGAGATTTGGGATCGGTGGCAGCGAGGCGAGTCGATGAGGTCGATTGGGCGCGTTTTTGATCGCCAATCATCCTCAGTCTTCTCCGTGATCTCACCAACGGGTGGGATACGCCCACCAGATCGCAGACGCGGGCACGTTGCATTGAGCCTTTCTGAGCGCGAGGAAATATCCCGCGGGCTGAGCACCGAGCAGTCCTTGCGTGCGATTGCGCATCAGTTGCGACGTGCGCCCTCGACGATCAGCCGAGAGGTGCGGCGCAATGGTGGCCTTGCAGGTTATCGTGCAACCGCGTCTGATCAAGCGGCGTGGGATCGCGCGCGGCGTCCCAAGGTGTGCAAGCTGGCTTGTCACCCGAAGTTGGCCTGCGCAGTATCAGCAAAGCTGCGGCGCAAGTGGTCTCCCGAGCAGGTTGCGGGCTGGCTCAAACGCGCTTTCCCAGGAGAGGCACACAAACAGGTGTCACACGAAACGATCTACAGAAGCCTTTATATACAGGCGCGAGGCGTCCTTAAAAAGGAACTCCTGGAGCATCTGCGCGCAAGACGGACTGTCAGGCGCTCCAAACACGCCAGCCAGAAGCGCAACGGGAATGGCCAGATTAAGAATGCTG
>NZ_JBGFCD010000066.1:0-722 GCF_041205405.1 Falsihalocynthiibacter sp. S25ZX9 | reverse complement strand
GCGAAGCGACATTGATTACGGAAAAGCAAAGTTCACAGGCAAACAAGACTTAAAGTGAACAAAAGCCGTGACGAAGAAATCTTCTCTGCGGCTTTTTAGGTTTAAGCTTGGGTGTGCACTTTATTGGCAAGAATTTTTCAACGAAACCATGTTAGGTGCGCACATCTTATTTATGGAGTGTTTTGTTTGAAGATCATGATTGTTGGCCTATTGGCATTGTTGGCGAGCCCCAGTTGGGCCGATGGTTTCTGGGAATACGGCTCTTGGCGCGTGATCGTCCAAGAAGTTGATACCGGCGAAGATATCCGCCGCACTTGTAGCGCCGTGACGGGGGGCGATGGCCCGCCGAGCGTGGTTGTCTCCGTGAGCAATGGGGATGTGGGGCCGCCTGATTTTTTTCCAACGGTTCTGGTGCGTGAAACTGCACCCAGAGGTTTTAAAACCGTGATGCAAAACGGGCAAGCTGCCTACATTCGCTTTGATGATGAAGATGTCATGGATGGAATGGTTTATGCTTCCTTAGATGACGAAGGTTTTGCCTTTGCGGAAATCGCGTTTGATCATCCTCTTAGTCAATGGGTGCTACGGGCAATGCGCAAAAACGGCCAATTCGACGTGGTTGTTGAGGGAAAAGTGTTTATGTACGCCTATATGGATGGTTTTACTGCGTCTTACCTTAAAATGGCGGAGGAATGCGGGTTCGACGGCGAAGGCGTCGTCGA
>NZ_JBGFCD010000065.1:0-835 GCF_041205405.1 Falsihalocynthiibacter sp. S25ZX9 | reverse complement strand
TTTCGCTACTTCAAAACCAGTCCTGAGATTATTCGCCTAGCGGTGATGCTCTATGTCCGATTTCCTCTCTCACTTCGAAACGTAGAAGACTTACTGCACGAACGAGGGATCGATGTCAGCCACGAAACCGTCCGTTTCTGGTGGAACCGGTTTGGCCCATTGTTTGCTTCAGAAATTCGTCGGAAACGGGTTCAGCAACTGCGGATGTATTCGAATTGGCAGTGGCACCTAGACGAGGTTTTTGTGAAGATAAACGGCGAACTGCACTATCTATGGCGTGCCGTGGATCACGAGGGCGAAGTGTTGGAAGCCTACGTTACGAAACGTCGGGATCGCAAGACCGCATTCAAATTCCTCAAGAAAACCATGAACCGTCATGGCAAAGCCGAGGTGCTAGTTACCGATAAACTGCGTTCCTACGGCGCGGCGATGAAGATCATTGGCAATGCGGGCAAACAGGAAACGGGTCGCTGGAAAAACAATCGCGCTGAGAATTCACACTTGCCGTTCCGACGACGAGAACGTGCCATGCAGCGCTTCCGCCGAATGCGAAGTTTGCAGAAATTTACCTCCGTTCATGCATCCGTTTTCAACCACTTCAATCCGGAGCGCAGCCTTTCCCAAAGAGATCATTTCAAAGCCAATCGCACTGCCGCGCTCACAGAGTGGCGCGGTCTTTGTGCGGCATAAACGGGCAGGGGTACTGGCCTGGCCGAGACGAGTTCGAATTTGTCTGATGGTGTGGACGGCTCCACCCGAACGGCATCGCAATGTGTCATGCTGGTGCTGTTACGACCCAACAGAGAGAAGGAGCCATCCACAATGGATATTACAA
>NZ_JBGFCD010000064.1:0-916 GCF_041205405.1 Falsihalocynthiibacter sp. S25ZX9 | reverse complement strand
TCCCCCCCCCATCCCCAGTCTTCTTATCCATTACTTATACCTATTCCTTAACAGGTAACCTCCCCGCTGGGGGCCCTCCAACGACCCCAACAACAACTGACCCTCTCCTTCACCACCAACTGGTACTTACCCTCCCCGTCAGCCGGACCCAGGCTACACCCAGTTTCCACACCCCTTTTCGGCCATTTGCCTAAAAAGTGATTATTGTTTAGTTTCAACGAGTTACAACTACCCGACCCTAATGTTAATAATCAATCATAAAACGTTAGGATACTACATGACACTTCACACGCAAAACCAACCTTTCCACGCTGGCTTCGAAATCATCACCGACAACGGCGACGCCGCTTGCTTTATCGAACGCGATTGCCTTGCTGGCTTCGAGATCATCACGGACAACGGCGACAGCGCTTATTTCGTCGAACACAATGACCTTGCTGGCTTCGAGCAGTCCACCGGCGTTAGCGAAGAGGCCCTGGTCTGGGCTGCAGCGCTGGGCGAGATGGTTCACTTCGATGCGCGAGACTGGACCGTAGGCTTCCTGCTTCCCTACGCCCCAAACACTGACACAGCTGAGTGCGAGTGCTGGGAAGAGGACATGGCCGGTGACCTGATGGTCGCTTGCTAAGCGGTGATCCCGAAACAACAGCATAACAACACTCCCCACCTGGGCATCTTCCTAGATGTCTGGGTGGGTTTTTTTTACAAAGTAATTTTTTACTACGTCTGGGGGGGGGCATCCAGCTCAGGTGATACCTCCCCAGAGCCCTGAACGCCTTCTTCCCGTTCACTGAACAGTCCCCCAGATTGTCCACAAAGGCCACAAAAGGCCCCCAGGAATGCCCCAGTTCGTGGTATTGATCGGATAAGTCGAAGAAAACGATCCCCTTGCTGGGGTTCCTACCATCCCAGCCAA
>NZ_JBGFCD010000063.1:0-956 GCF_041205405.1 Falsihalocynthiibacter sp. S25ZX9 | reverse complement strand
AAGTCATTTGAGAAGCGCGTTGATGCCAAAGACTGGGCGGCGCGCCAAGAGTTTTTGATTCGAGAAGGGGAGGTTTCGGGATCGACTGAGACCATGCGCGATGCATTGCTGCGATATGCGCGGGAAGTCTCGCCGTCAAAGCGGGGCGCGAAGTGGGAGCAGCTGCGGCCGGAAAAGATCGCCAAAGGATCTTTGGGCGATGTCGCCCTGCGCAACGTTCAACCTATCGACCTCGCGAATTGGCGCGACATGCGGTTGCGCGAAGTGGCAGCCGGAACTGTAAATCGCGAAATGACCCTCTTGTCGGGCGTGTTTAGCATTGCGCGCAAACGTCGCCGCGATGAAAGAACTGCTCAAGCAGGCAGAGCGCAGCGAGCTAGAAAGTCTGGCGGGCAAAGCGCGCGGCGACGGCAAAGCCAAGGAAAAACCGCTGGGCAAAAAGGGGCAACAAAGCAAAGACGCGCGCGAGATCACCACCACCGCCGAGGGCGGGGTTGCGGCGCATTTGCCGAGTTATTCAGAATTCAAACATTAGGGGGCCGAGGTGGCGATAGATTTTCCCTTTGCTTGCCTTGATTGGGAGGAAAAACTCAAAGCGGGGGAAACGCCGATTTGTGATCTGCCGATCGATAGTAAGAAGGCTGACCAGGCAGAGGCGATTTACAATTCCCTGCGGCTTCCGGATGTGATCGGCCAACCGTGTGCCCGGCGTTGGAGAAGACGGGGGGTATGCAGGGCTGAAAATAAAAGAACATAAGGCTGAGCAATGGCCTCTGCATTGAAAAATGGCCTGTAAACATTTTTGAGGCTACCAGTGCGGCTCAATTATCTTTGCCTCCTGTGTCATCCCCCCTTCGCCTTAACTGGCGAAGGGGGGGGCGAGCAAGTCGCAAGATCTGACATTCGCTGCATTGTAGAAAACTGGTAAAGTGGGCTCGGACCCGCCGTTCGCTGCG
>NZ_JBGFCD010000062.1:0-1086 GCF_041205405.1 Falsihalocynthiibacter sp. S25ZX9 | reverse complement strand
CAAAAGAACGATGCAGCGGATGCGGAAGCCATCTGCGAGGCTGTCACGCGACCGAACATGCGCTTCGTGCCAGTGAAGACCGAGGAGCAGCAGGGTGTTCTTGTGCTGCACCGGTCTCGTGACCTGCTGATGCGACAGCGCACGATGATCCTGAATGCGATCCGCGCCCACTTCGCCGAGTTTGGGGCCATCGCCGCGCAGGGGGCTCGAAAAGTTGCTGAACTTGTCAGTGTCCTTCGTGCTGATGACAACCCCAGATTGCCGGAGACAGCCCGGTCCGCCCTTCTGGCTTTGGCGGTACAACTCGACAGCTTGGAACAAGAAGTCCGGAAGATTGAGCGCGAACTTCTGGAGTGGCATCGGCAGAACGCCGCGAGCCAGCGGTTGATGACGATCCCGGGTGTTGGCCTTATCACGGCAACCGCGCTGGCTGCCAGTGTACCCGATCCGGCTGTCTTCAAATCCGGCCGACAGTTTGCGGCCTACCTCGGCGTGCGGTCCGTCACTCGGACGGATCGCGTTTCGGCCCACACTGCCCCGACAGAACTCGTCGGGCGGCAAGGATCGGCTCGGGCGAATTTCGAAGATGGGGAATGGCTATCTGCGCCGACTGCTGGTTGTTGGTGCCACCTCCGGCACACGACGGGCGCCAACCACCGACACCCGAACGGGCGCTTGGGTTCGATCGCTCCTGGAGCGCAAGCCGACTCGGGTCGTCACCGTGGCTATCGCCCACAAGACCGCCCGAACAGCGTGGGCGCTCATGGTGAAAGGAGAGTCATACAAGGCCACACCGGCTATCTGAACGAAGGAGGGACAAAGCGGCACCCGACATCGCCGCGATGAGATGCAAGGGCAGAAGTGAGTGATGATGATCGAAAGGGACCGCCGCCGGGACACCCCGAGGTGCTGTCTGGGCTTTAAAGCTCGTTCGTCTGATTGGGACTCGGTACGCGGACTTCATCCGTTGTCTGGCAGGCGATGCTGGCATCGCTGAGAGGAAAGGCCAGCGGTCACATGCACCGCGTCAACAGGCCGGACACATGACCGCAACCTGCAACGATCAAAATCAGCTCAAATAAATCC
>NZ_JBGFCD010000061.1:0-1126 GCF_041205405.1 Falsihalocynthiibacter sp. S25ZX9 | reverse complement strand
TGTGCTGTTCAGGCGGTCACTGATTTCTTGATGTCGTGATCCGTCATTCTTCTAATGTCTCTTTTGCGGGGCAACCAACGTCTCGCCCTTCGATTGGTGTTCTTCACCGTGCCTTTCTGCCACGGTGAAGAGGGGTCACAGAACCATGTCTGCGTGCCAATCTCAGCTTGCAGATGTGGCCAGGAAACAAACTCCGTGCCGCGATCAAAAGTAATGGATCTGCGCGCGACATGAGGCAATTCTTTGATTGCCTTCATAATCTTGCCCCCTCTCGGCGATACGGGTATCGCCTGCCGGGCAATGCATGACCGGCTTTGTGCGTCTGTTAGGGTTCTTTAAGATCAGTGTGAAGCGGCTCACGCGTTCAACTAGAGTTGTGACATTTGTCTGTCCAAGCGTTTGTTTGAACAACATTAAATCTGCCTCCCAGTGGCCAAACTGACGTCGGTGAGCAACATCATCCGGCCTGAACAAGATACTGACATCGCGATGGAACTTAGGTGGCTGGCGTTTGCGCGCACGGCGTGGTTTTCGCGACATGCGATGGGTCGGCAGATACCACCACAATTCTTGGTTCATGCCGTCTTTGGAATAAATGTAGCGGTAAATCTTTTCCTGACAGACCCTTAGCGGCGCTTTCTCAAGGATCATCCGGTTGCCAATTTGCTCCGGTGTCCAACCGTTCTTAAGTTGTCTAATTACGCTGTCGCATAAGCTAGGATGTTTGATCAGCTTACGTTGTCTTGCACGCCGATCCGCAGTCTTTAATTGCGCCGCAGAGCCGTAGTAACCAGCGTACTTAGGTAAACTTTCATCTGAGAAATAATTACGCCTCAACTCTCTGTAAATTGTCGAACGGCAGCGCTTCAACACGCGAGCCATGTCATCGACAGGGACTTTAGCGTACTTCCAACGTTCCACTGCCTGGCAGTTGATTGCAAAGCAATCAATGAGAAGGAATTCTGCGGCGTTCTGTGATACTAAGCTGTGTATAAGTCGTTCCCATACCGCTTCCTCCTGTCAGATAACATACTGTTTTCTAACAAGAGTCGCAGTTGGAGGTAGCGCGCACCCAGCTACATGAGAAAGTCCTATAATCAATGTTATGTTAATTAGCCCTCTTGCA
>NZ_JBGFCD010000060.1:0-1142 GCF_041205405.1 Falsihalocynthiibacter sp. S25ZX9 | reverse complement strand
AGCACGCTGTTCAGTTGAATAATAAATCCTACGACGATATTTCATGGCAAACACTCCATCTCTTCCTAAAGATTAAAGTGTTGCGTCGACCAGTTGAGGCCACCGCCCTTAGTGTCGAATGACACGAACGTCCCAAACCGGACCTTGATGTTTTGCGCAGCTAACAGCAGGTTTGAGCCCTTATGGTATTCCAATGCTAATTTAGTTACTTTTCAGCGATTAGCTTTTGCATGAGAAAAACCATGACCTCCAAAAAAATTACATTGGGCGAAGAACTCTCAGGGGAAATCACCCCGAAACTAGGTATCAATACTGGCGCATGGCTCCGGCGCACCCTACTAAGGGTCCTAAACTTCGGCTTGCTGGCTTGCATATCCGCATTGCTTTTATGGTGGTTCTTAGGGCAGTCAGACTGGGACCAGGTCTCATTTTTGGCCCTCTTGACGGCACTGATTGTTTTCTGGTGGTTTGTGAACCGAAAAGTTCGCGAAAACAGGCCGCACTTTTTGTTGATCAATGATCGGCAGGGTTTCATTCATGGACTGCGACTGGATGAAAAGGTGGCCGTTTTTGATGGAAACAATATTTACCATCTTGGGCATGACAAAGGGTTAGACGCTCAACCGCTTGGTGAGATCGCGCACCTGCTTCGCTCACAAGGATACCGTATCGTTTGTTTCTTTGATGCCAATATTTTTTATACCCTTGAAGAACACGGAGCTTTCGCAAGGGACAAGCGGCATTCACTGGTGATGCTAGAAGACATTTTTGGGCTCAGAGAAGACGAAATCTATGTCGTGCCTAGCGGGTTTCAGGCAGACAGATACATTCTGGAGTTTCTCAAGTATATGCCAATATCTTTTGTTGTGACCAACGACAAATTTCGTGACTACGCAAACCAATATCCGACCGTGATGAAGGATAACCTTTGGCGTAAGGGAGTGGTGATTTCTGGCGATGAAATCAAATTGCTTCAGCACCAACTCCAAAGCCCATTGAGGTGAATAAACAGACGGCAGTCTTGTCCGGAGGCTGTGTGAAAACTCCCCCATTTTGATCCAGATGCTGCTATAATTTCCGTATTCGGTATGGAGGTTGTTCATGACGCATTTCATCGAAGGTTTAGACTGGCAGCGGACGAT
>NZ_JBGFCD010000059.1:0-1172 GCF_041205405.1 Falsihalocynthiibacter sp. S25ZX9 | reverse complement strand
CATGATTTGATCGTGCCGTAGGGATGTTCGACGGTCATGCTGCGGACCGCCAGTTGAGCTGGGTTTGCATCCAGTCGTGCTTGCACCCGCTCAAGAACATCTTCTTTTTCCCAACGACGCACACGCCGGTCTTTGCTCGTTGTGCATTTGGTCTTGATCCGCTGCCCGGCAGTTGATTGCAAAGCAATCAATGAGAGGGACGCAACCAGCGCACGCCCCCGACCAATATGACCTGATGGCCTTCCCATCTTGTTGGCCGGTAAATCTGTAGATCAGTTTCTCGCCTGCTGGGCAGACATAGACATCCAGGTCGCGGTCATAGGCGAAGTCAGCCTTATCAAACTGACCGCGTGCAGCGGCATTTGATGTCATCGGTTTGGGAACGACAACTGAGATACCAGCCTCTTCGCTAGCGACAATTTCCTCGCCCTTGTAATAACCCTTATCCACTGCCCGGCAGTGTATGCGCAGCATGCACGAGAGGGGGCGATTGCTGTGAGCTGGTCTGTGGTCATGACGTCGTTCGCTGCCCCAGCCATCATCGACAAAGCGTCGCGATCAAAACCAAGCATAGTGACTTCGTGCGCAACGATCAGGTGGTGATCGGCTTCGACAGCCGTTTGGACATTATAGCCAACAATACGGGGCATGCGCGCTGTTGTTGCCATTGATCTGGCGTCTGGATCGCTGAATGAGACCTGTGTTTCTCCAGTCTCATCCATCCGCTGTTCAATTGATCTGTAACGCAAGGCCTCCTTTTGCAGAGGTTCCAGCTTTCGCAGGGTGCGTTCCATGCGGGCTTCAAGCGACCCGTCAGCCAAATGAGCTCCAGATCGCGCCCGCACGCACGTTCCAACCGTCGTGATGATTGAACTTGATTCAGATATCCATACAGTTAAATCCGCAGCATCAACCCCGGATGACAACCGGGCCGACCCGTCGCGGCAGGTTGCGCGCTGAAGCCAAGAACCGCCAAATCAAGCATGTCCGCGAAAGCATCAATGGCGCGGACGTGGCTATTCTCATCAACATAATCGTCGAGGTGTTCAGGCAGTAACATCGTCCGCTGCCAGTCTAAACCTTCGATGAAATGCGTCATGAACAACCTCCATACCGAATACGGAAATTATAGCAGCATCTGGATCAAAATGGGGGAGTTTTCACACAGCCTC
>NZ_JBGFCD010000058.1:0-1205 GCF_041205405.1 Falsihalocynthiibacter sp. S25ZX9 | reverse complement strand
CCGCTCCTTTGATAGCATTTACTGCAACAAAGGAGACTGAGCATGGGACTGAAACGAACAGACGAATTTAGGGAAGATGCGGTGCGGATCGCACTGACCAGTGGGCTTACCCGCAAGCAAGTGGCTGATGATCTTGGTGTCGGTATGTCGACGCTGAACAAATGGATCACAGCGTACCGAGACACGGATGTGGTGTCGAAGGAGGATTTGGGACTGGCTCAGGAGAATGACCGGCTTCGACGTGAGAACCGTATTCTCAAGGAGGAAAGGGACATCCTAAAAAAGGCCACGGTGTTCTTCGCGAGCCAAAAGCCGTGAGGTTTAGGTTCATCGAAGAACACCAATCTGCATTTTCCATTGGACGTATGTGCCATGTCATGAATGTCAGCGCACGCGGCTTACGGGCGTTCCGTAACCGTCCAGCCAGTCGCAGGCAGCGGTCTGATATGGTCACGTTGGCCCACATCAAAGAACAATCCCGTCTCAGTCTTGGCAGCTATGGCAGGCCGCGCATGACTGAAGAACTGAAAGAAGTTGGTTTGGACATCGGGCATCGCCGCGTCGGCCGTTTGATGCGCCAGAACGGCATATCAGTGATCAGAACGCGGAAACACAAGGCAACGACGGACAGCAATCATAAGTTCAACATCGCGCCTAACTTACTGGATCGGAACTTTGTCGCTGAGCAACCAAACCAGAAGTGGGCAGCTGACATCACCTATATTTGGACGCGAGAAGGCTGGCTCTATCTTGCTGTGATCTTGGATCTGCATTCGCGCCGAGTGGTCGGTTGGGCTGTTAGTAACCGAATGAAACGCGATCTGGCCATCCGGGCATTGAACATGGCAATAGCCTTTCGGGCACCACCCAAGGGCTGTATCCATCACACGGACCGGGGCAGCCAATATTGTTCCCACGATTACCAGAAGATTCTGCGCCTGCATGGCTTCAAGGTATCGATGAGTGGCAAAGGGAATTGCTATGATAATGCGGCAGTGGAAACGTTCTTCAAAACCATCAAAGCTGAACTGATCTGGCGCGACACTTGGGAAACCCGCAGGCAGGCTGAGATGGCGATTTTTGAATACATCAATGGGTTCTACAATCCGCGACGGCGCCATTCAGCACTGGGATGGAAAAGTCCCGTCGCTTTCGAACGGAAAGTGGCTTAAACGAGCACTTGGGGCGGCACTAAAGCGCGACAG
>NZ_JBGFCD010000057.1:0-1270 GCF_041205405.1 Falsihalocynthiibacter sp. S25ZX9 | reverse complement strand
CGGACGCAGGCCTTTCGCTGATAGATACAGCATTCTTAATCTGGCCATTCCCGTTGCGCTTCTGGCTGGCGTGTTTGGAGCGCCTGACAGTCCGTCTTGCGCGCAGATGCTCCAGGAGTTCCTTTTTAAGGACGCCTCGCGCCTGTATATAAAGGCTTCTGTAGATCGTTTCGTGTGACACCTGTTTGTGCGCCTCTCCTGGGAAAGCGCGTTTGAGCCAGCCCGCAACCTGCTCGGGAGACCACTTGCGCCGCAGCTTTGCTGATACTGCGCAGGCCAACTTCGGGTGACAAGCCAGCTTGCACATCTTGGGACGCCGCGCCCGATCCCACGCCGCTTGATCAGACGCGGTTGCACGATAACCTGCAAGGCCACCATTGCGCCCCACCTCTCGGCTGATCGTCGAGGGCGCACGTCGCAACTGACGCGCAATCGCACGCAAGGACTGCTCGGTGCTCAGCCCGCGGGATATTTCTTCGCGCTCAGAAAGGCTCAATGCTGACCTGCCGCGTCTGCGATCTGGTGGGCGTATCCCACCCGTTGGTGAGATCACGGAAAAGACTGAGGATGATTGGCGATCAAAAACGCGCCCAATCGACCTCATCGACTCGCCTCGCTGCCACCTATCCCAAATCTCAGCACGCTGTTCAGTTGAATAATAAATCCTACGACGATATTTCATGGCAAACACTCCATCTTTTCCAAAAGATTAGAGTGTTGCGTCGACCAGTTGAGGCCACCGCCCTTAGCGACGATTGCTGCACTAGAAAAAGAAATATACCTTAGGCATGTATGCTGCCCTTAGGCGAAGCACCTCAGCTTAGTTCTGCCACGCTGGTTGCCTCCTCCCGCAACCAATACCGGCAAACAAGCCTCCTTCGGTGGCTTTCGGCGTTTTGGGACTTCCCAATGGGTCTCAAAACGCGCTTGGTGCCAACATGTCAGATCCTGCCGTTCTTGGGTTTGCCTCTCTTCACCCTCGTAGTCTTGCCAAAGTGCGCATGCATGCCATCCGTTGAGATTTTGACAGCAGTCTTGGTCAAGGCCGTGATTGCGCCTACGTGGTGTATTGTCTGCCTTTCTCACTTGTTCTTTCCACTGGACTTCATCGCCACGGGAAGCGTCACTGGTGCGACGCCGACGCGTTTGAGGTGTCGCCGTTGCCGCCCGAATGCCGGGCTCTGCTCAGTACAAGGGGGGGAGTAACCCGCCCCAGGATCGAAGCGGAGATAATTATGGATCTAGTTGAGCACGGCCTAGCCCTCAACGC
>NZ_JBGFCD010000056.1:0-1278 GCF_041205405.1 Falsihalocynthiibacter sp. S25ZX9 | reverse complement strand
CACCGGCCTCGACCGCGCAGACCTCACCGCAAGCGACTTTGATTTCGTTTAAAGAGGCGCAATTGAATGCATAAAGGGGCGGGCTTAAGAGGCTCGCCCCTTTCGTTTGCGAGGGCGTTGGAAACGCCTTGACGCAATTCAATTGTCCATGAAAACGCATCAATCATACCTCCTATCCCTTAAGAGAACGGCACAGATCATGCTAATCAGACAGCTTTGATAACGACGCCGACCAAACACTACGGGGGCTGAAAATGAAACTTCAGCGTGAGAATGTTTGTCGTGAATTGAAGCTCAAACTAGAAACCGATGGCAGGCGCTATACGTTGTGTGTTGGCACCGCGTTTGCTTTGCCTGATCAGGGGGCTGAGGTCTGCTTTGAAGCTCTGCTGATCAGATTCTCGGCCGCAGCGAAGGTCTCCTTTCCGCCCTTACCGTTGACCGACACAAACGACCCGTAACAAACCTTGGTGGCCACTTTTTCGAATAGAAGGATTGAGGCCAATATTGTCTTCTTGCTGTTGACTGGTGGGTGGTTTCACCAAGTACATGTAGGCAAGCCTTTTGCTTCCCAATAGGGGCTTTATCAGAAATAGAGGTTGCAAAATCAGTGTGTTAGAATAGAATTACTAAATGAAAAAAATTGCATTACCGTTGATTTGCGCCGTTTTTTTAGGGGCTGGTTCGGTTGACGCCGAAGATTTTGGTCTGTCAGACGTAAAAGGTTGGCTTGATGGATGCATCGCGTTGACCGTGGGAAAGAGGGTTATGACGCAAACAATGGAGTATGATTGCCTCGCTCAGGCCGAAAAATACTGCTCCGTTGGTCGCTCTGTGGAATTTCGGGATTCGTGCAAGAACGACCTTACGGATCAATTGCGAGCAGATATTCAAGCGGTCCTTCCATTGCTGAAACCGATCGAAGAGATGAAAGCGATTTACAGAAAACGTTTCCAAGAACGTGCCGGAAAATTGCAGAACCAAGATCGAAGCTCATGCAACGAAAGTATCAGCACAACTGAATGTGAATTTGCGTTGATTGGTGTTGACTGGCTAATGACTCGGTCCCTTGCTCGCGAAATCGGTTTGATTATTGTGGAAAATCCAAATTAAAAGAGCAGTTTGTGAACCAGTTAGAGCGGCGTCCGCTTTGTCCGGAGGCTGTGTGAAAACTCCCCCATTTTGATCCAGATGCTGCTATAATTTCCGTATTCGGTATGGAGGTTGTTCATGACGCATTTCATCGAAGGTTTAGACTGGCAGCGGACGATGTTACTG
>NZ_JBGFCD010000055.1:0-1336 GCF_041205405.1 Falsihalocynthiibacter sp. S25ZX9 | reverse complement strand
AGAGGTGGTCGCGGAATTTCGGACCAGTTGTTAAGGTGGATCGCACGATGAGAGAAGTGATCCAGAATGAAAAAACGAAAGAACCATTCGCCAGAGTTCAAAGCCAAGGTCGCGCTTGAAGCAATCCGCGAGGAGATGACGCTTGCGGAGTTGCCCAAGAAGTATGGTGTTCACCCGACCTAGATCGGCACGTGGAAGCGTGCAGCGATAGAAAACATGACGACGGCTTTTACGCGCCGAGGTGCTGCCCCGGAACAGGTGAGCGCGGCTGAAGTCGACAAATTGCATTCGAAGATCGGTCAGCTTGTGCCTCTCGGGGTGTAAACACCCCTGCCGGCCAATGGATGGAGCGGGATTTTTTGGCCGATGCCTCGGACCAGTTGCTCGGGACGCGAGGCAAAAAATGGTGAGCCAGGATCATAAACTAAGCATGCGTCGGCAATGCGCATTGCTGACGTTAACGCGATCTAATTTGTACTATGAACCGAAGGGCGAGAGCGTCGAGAACCTGCGGTTTATGGCGATCATCGACGAGCAGTTCTTGGAGACCCCGTGGTATGGATCGCGCCAGATGGCACGTTATATGAAGCGCAACAACCACGCATGCGGGCGGCATCGTGTCCGCCGTTTGATGCGCCTCATGCGATTGGTGCCGATTTATCAGGAGCCCAACACCAGTAAAAAGCATCCGCAACACAAGATTTGGCCATATCTTCTGAGAAACGCGGTGATTGACCCTCCAAACCAGGTCTGGTGTGCAGATATTACCTACATACCGATGCGGCGCGGCTCCCTGTATCTCGTGGCCATTATGAATTGGTACAGCCGCAAGGTGCTGGCATGGCGGTTGTCAAATAGCATGGACGCCGCAAACTGCGTTGAGGCGCTGAAAGAGGCATTGGCCAATCACGGCACGCCGGAGATATTCAACACCCCCTCTCAGGCATTGCTTCGCAATACCCTGCCGGGCAATGGATCAGGGCAGCCAGTTCACCAGCGGCGATTGGATCGACGTGCTAACTGATGCCAAAATCAAGGTCAGCATGGATGGCAAAGGCGCGTGGCGCGACAATCGGATGATCGAGCGCGTATGGCGGTCACTCAAGTACGAATGCGTCTATCTGCACACCTTTGAGACAGGCTCAGAGGCAAAAGCCGGTATCATGAAATGGCTGGCCTACTATAATGCTGAACGTCCTCACTCGACCCATGGAATCTTGCCCCCCGACGAGGCCTATGCCAACAAAACAGAACCAATGAGAGTAGCAGCCTGACATGAAACCCTGATCCACCTTAACAAGGCTGCAAACTGGTCGAAAACTTAGGACCACCTCTG
>NZ_JBGFCD010000054.1:0-1471 GCF_041205405.1 Falsihalocynthiibacter sp. S25ZX9 | reverse complement strand
AAGCGGTCGGCCGTTGTGTTTCAAAAGGGGCGGCTATGATAGGATAGAGGTGGGCACAATGCTGTGAGCCAATCGAGAAGCGCACGCACCGGTTTCGCCATTGCGCCCTTGCGATAAATCGCTTGGTAAACAACCGTCTCATCCAGTGGTGTGTCGACCCAGACAAGCGTCCCGTCGTTCAGATGCTTTCGCACAATGACTTCAGGGGTAAGCATCAGTCCAAACCCCATAAGCGCAGCTTCCATTTCGTACCTTGCATCGCCAGGATCGACGATCCGCATCGTTTCCGGATCGAAACCCGCGCGCCGGACGAATTCGTGCAACTCGGTTTCCTTGAATCCGTGTTCGGCCACCCACGGCAACGTGGACAGGTCCGACTTTCCACCGCTCAGCAAACTCGGGGCGGCGCAGATGATTATCGGTGCCTCAAGCAGCGTCTGCGCCGCATACCCTTCCCATGTGACACCCTTTCGAAAGCCGCGAATAGCAATATCAAAGTTGTCGAGATCGATCGGGCTCTGATTCCCATCAGGAACAAACGAAACCTTTGTATTGGGGTTCTGAGTCCAAAAATCGCTGAGGTTCGGTAATATGACAGAATTGACAAAATAGTGGGTCGTGGAAACCCGGACTCCTTTATCTTCTTGCATGCGTCGGGCCTCAGAAACGCCACTTGAAATCAAAGCAAAGGCCTCGCGGAGTGACAGGCCAAGATGACGTCCCGCCTCAGTTAGCACCAAGCCTCGGCCTTCGCGTTGAACCAGTGGAGTGCCGAGTTCGACCTCAAGCTTACGCACCTGCTGTGCGATTGCGGCAGGTGTGACGTTCAGCGTTCTTGCTGCGGCAGAATACCCCTGCATCCGCGCCGTCGCCTCAAAGGCACGAAGCGTCGTCAGGGCGGGAAGATAGTGCAAATCATTATTAGACATATGATAGCCTTACTTAAAGATCAGAAACCATTTTTAGCTACGAGAAATGCCAAATTCAAGTTAATACTTGAAGAATGGCGCAGTTGTCGACAGGAGCATACGATACTTAACATGTAACTGGAGATGATGCGAGCAACGCGCGGGTTTGGCGCGCCAGATATCAAAGGAGAATAAAATGCCCAAATTCATCGTTGAAAGAAATATTCCCGGTGCTGAAAAACTAACTGCCGACCAACTTTGCGATATTTCGCAAAAATCCAACGCGGTTGTGGATGGGCTTGGTGTCCCTTACGTCTGGCACCATACATATGCAGCCGGCGACAAGCTCTACTGCGTGCACGAGGCCCAGAATGCTGAGGCAATCTATCGTCATGCAAAAGAAGGTGGCTTTCCTGCTGATCTTGTTGCCGAGATCAAGAACACATTCGGGCCGGAAACAGCAAATCGCTCAGTTTAGTTGAGACCTCGGTGAGGGCCGAATTGGCGCGGCTCTCACGCAAACCACCTCAAGATTAAAAAATATGCCGGTAACACGTCAAAAC
>NZ_JBGFCD010000053.1:0-1934 GCF_041205405.1 Falsihalocynthiibacter sp. S25ZX9 | reverse complement strand
CCAAATCTCAGCACGCTGTTCAGTTGAATAATAAATCCTACGACGATATTTCATGGCAAACACTCCATCTCTTCCTAAAGATTAAAGTGTTGCGTCGACCAGTTGAGGCCACCGCCCTTAGCCGGCTTTCGCTGCGTTTAGACCAGCGGCGGGTTTGGAACCATGGCTTGATCGATTCTTTTGCGACGTTTTCCCAGAATCAGAATAACCACAACAAGGTGAGTACAGGTCATCTAAATTAGAAGACTGTCAAAATCCTGCCACTTCCTGTCTTTACGCTATTTGTGTCGTGAGTTCATTCAAAGGAGCACCCGAGTTTGGCAGACGTGTTAGAAATCATTGTCGTCTTTATCAGCCGTGCTATCTATGGAAGTGAGGACAGGCCACGGCATCCAATATGGCGCAATGCCGTCAGAGCTGTTGCTTTCGTTGGCGGGGGATCAGCAGCTGTTTTTTTGCTACCCTTTTTCGTTGGAATCGAAATTCCCTTGGTGGTGAAGTTGTTTTGGACGATTGGATTTTTTTGCCTGCAAATCGTTTTTCTTGCAGAATACGCACTCGGGTCAATCCGAGTATTTTGGGCTACTTTAGGCCTCATTGGCCTCCTAATTGTTTTGCTAGTCTTAAAGCTAAACTTCTATTGAGGAGAGGATTGGGGTCGTTTTAGACGGGCTGCGCGGCGAAGGCCGTGGACGGCATATCACAGGGCATCTACTACAAATGGGCGAAGGGCTTCATGGAAGCCGGCAAGCGGCGCTTGCCGGGTGACACGATCCGAGCGGTCACAACCAACGAGGTCAAAGACCTACAACGTGAAGCCCGAGATCAAAAAGAGGTTATGGCTGAGCAAACACTCGAACTCCGTTTAATCAAAAAAGCATGATCAACGGTGGGGGCGACCACGATGAGGTATGCCGCGACAGAGAAATTGGAGAGTATCCAGCTTGGTGAAGGATCGCACCTGTCTGCGCGACAAACGTTGGCCAAGCTTGGCATCCGCCGCACCATATTTTACCGCCCCCTCTCATTGACTGCATTGCAATCAACTGTCGGTCAACGGGACAAACGGACTCAAGGTTCTGGGTTGGGGCTGGCTCTATCTCAGCACTATCTTCGACGATTACAGCCGCTAGATCATCTCGTGGAAGCCCTGCACCAACATGCGGACTGAGGATGAGACTGAGGCGTTGGTTCCGTCAGGTTGTGGCCGAGTGGTGGCAAGAGACAAAGGCATGAAGCACTCACGCAGTGCACCCTATCCCCCACAGACCCAAGGCAAGATCCCCTGTCATCGCTGCAAGCCGCGACTTTTGGGCAGTGGAGCGTTGGCACCAAACCCCGAAGAACCGGATATTTCCGGAAAACTACTTCCTTCCTAGTGATCTTGAGGCGCAAAACGAAGCCTTTGTCGCGCGCCACACCCCCTTTTGACCGGCGGGTAATTCATGCATCCCTGAGAGGGGTGAGAGCCTCAGCAACGTCACGCAAGCAGATGTCTACTTTGGACGCGGCAAAGCCATTCTACAACAAAGAGACAGGTTTAAACGCAAGACACTGGAGACGCGTCGCATAATACAACTAACCAGATGAGCCAAAATCGCGCTTAAATTACGCGGCCCTTGAGGCCAAAAACTCTGCCTGCGCACACAGTAGGCCTCGGATCCCGACCGGCTCACCATTTCATTCAATTAAGCCAGTGTTTAGTGCTCCTTCTCAATTCGGTTTGAGTGAGTTTGCCTTTCAGGCGGAAGCAATACGGAAGCCGTAGGATTGAAAAGCCGTCACATCTAGTGACTTGTCCTTGGCAGCTATCGGCGGTGGCCTCAACTGGTCGACGCAACACTTTAATCTTTAGGAAGAGATGGAGTGTTTGCCATGAAATATCGTCGTAGGATTTATTATTCAACTGAACAGCGTGCTGAGATTTGGGATCG
>NZ_JBGFCD010000052.1:0-1958 GCF_041205405.1 Falsihalocynthiibacter sp. S25ZX9 | reverse complement strand
ATGGGTTCTACAATCCGCGACGGCGCCATTCAGCACTGGGATGGAAAAGTCCCGTCGCTTTCGAACGGAAAGTGGCTTAAACGAGCACTTGGGGCGGCACTAAAGCGCGACAGGTCCAGATCGTCTTGAAAGCGGTCCATCATGAGCCAGCTTTGGAATGCCAGACGCAAGGGCCAACAATCTACTTTGATGGGTCTTGTCCGCTCTGCTCGGCCGAGATCGATCACTACGCATCACGTCTTGGTGGTGACCAACTACAATTTGTAGATGTGTCTGAAGAAAATGCGGTCCTGGGGACCGGCCTTGTTTCAAGCGATGCAATGAAACGCTTTCATGTGCGGCTTGTGGACGGCACACTCGTGTCTGGCGCAAGTGCCTTCATAGCTGTTTGGGAAACGCTGCCTGGGTGGCGGTGGGCTGCACGTCTGTCCAAAATCCCAGGTGCAACGCGTGCTTTAGAAGCAATTTATAAACTCTTTCTTCCAGTTCGTCCGGCCTTTTCAAAACTGGCGCAAAGCTTTGGAGCGCGTGCTGCAAACCCCAGGGCGAGCCGTAAATGAGCAAGTCTAGGAATATTCGTTAAAGCGATTGACTGGACTGGTTCCACGATATGGCTGCCCAAAAAGATTGCGCCATACCCTTTCGATCTCTTTGAATTGTCATAGCAATACCGCGCCAAGTTCGCGCCACTCTGTGAAATCACTGGTGCGGTTGAATTTGAGATTGCTGCGTAAGTTAAAGTAACGCTCTTGATCGAAGTAATTGTGAACTGAAAAGTGGACGGTGTCGAACTTTGACAGACGCCGCATCTCTCAAAAGCGGCGCGTCACACGTTCGCAACCGAGTCTCATCTGATAGTGTCGCCGCAAAGACGTTCAGCTTTGATCTTTGACAAGGCTCTTTTGTCCAACGGTTAGGAGGTCACTTTGGTGAGGCGGATGGTAAATGTTTTTTTAAAAGTGATCCGATTGAAGCGAGGAGACGTAATATCTATATCCAGCATCAAGCTGGCGACCTTTTTTCTGGAGACTAAAATGTTCCGTCGTACTTTTTTCGCAATCACTTCCGCTGCAGCTCTCACATCAGCAACTTTTGCCTATGCTGGCGGTCATTCGAAAGATATCGTTGACACCGCTGTTGCTGCCGGGTCATTTAATACACTGGTCGCAGCAGTACAGGCTGCAGGACTCGTTGATACATTGAAAGGCGAAGGGCCATTTACTGTATTTGCGCCAACAGACGAAGCCTTCGCTGCATTGCCGGAGGGAACTGTAGAATCTCTATTGTTGCCAGAGAACAAAGACCAACTCGTTGCGATCCTTACATATCACGTTGTGGCAGGTAAGGTAATGAGCGGCGATCTAAGCAACAACATGATGGCGACCACAGTTCAGGGTGGTGAAATAACTATCATGACTGAGGGTGGCGTTAAAGTGAACGGAGCCAATGTAGTTTCAGCAGACATTGAAGCTTCAAATGGAGTGATCCACGTAATTGACGCAGTTATTATCCCCAAATAACGCGCGATTAGCGGCGGCTTTCTCATGCCCGAGGAGAGCCGCCCATTTTAATTCTATAAGTCGCTCTGGGAATCCAATAGTTCACTCGTTTGTGAAGCGCAAACTAAGTTGGTACACCAAGATAGCAGGCAAAAAACGCGTCATAGTGTCGATATGATCGAACGAGCCCGCCTCGTAGTTATGTACAAGCGGGAGAACAATGCGGCCTCACAACGTTTAGATTTTGTGATTGGCGGGCATCAGAGGGTGGTGTCAGAGGAAATCCGGTTTTTAAAAGTAGGATCGTTTCGTAGCTTCGGAGTATGACAAAACGCTCTCCATTTCGCTACTTCAAAACCAGTCCTGAGATTATTCGCCTAGCGGTGATGCTCTATGTCCGATTTCCTCTCTCACTTCGAAACGTAGAAGACTTACTGCACGAACGAGGGATCGATGTCA
>NZ_JBGFCD010000051.1:0-2087 GCF_041205405.1 Falsihalocynthiibacter sp. S25ZX9 | reverse complement strand
CCAACGCCCTCGCAAACGAAAGGGGCGAGCCTCTTAAGCCCGCCCCTTTATGCATTCAATTGCGCCTCTTTAAACGAAATCAAAGTCGCTTGCGGTGAGGTCTGCGCGGTCGAGGCCGGTGAGGAAGATGCTGACCGTTGCGAAGCTAACTTGCAGTCCGGCGGCGGTATCGGTGAAGGTCAGATCCGCTAGGCTCTGGGCTCCGTTTTCGATACGCAATGTATCCAGCGCATCGAAATCGCTGATGGTATCGCTGTTTGATGCCGTGTTGAACACGAAGGTATCGGCCCCGTCTCCGCCGACAAGCCTGTCGTTTCCTGCGCCACCGTTTAGAACATCGTTATCATCACCGCCGTACAGCCTGTCGTTGCCGTTGCCGCCGTCGAGCCTGTCGTTGCCACCGCGTCCGGACAGGACATCGTTACCGTTTTGCCCCCAAAGCCCGTTGGCACCTTCGTTCCCGCCCAGAAAATCCGCCTGTGCGGAGCCCAGCAGGTTCTCGATCGAGACGTAGCTATCGCCCGTCGCTTCGCCCGTGTTGGTGCCGGTATAGCCAAGGTCCGCGCGCACTTGCGTGTTATATTCGGCGCTGTCGTAACCAGCCCCGCCATGCAGGATATCCGCGCCCGCGCCACCGTTTAGAACATCGCCTCCGTCGCCGCCGTACAGCCTGTCGTTGCCGTTGCCGCCGTCGAGCCTGTCGTTGCCACCGCGTCCGGACAGGACATCGTTACCGTTTTGCCCCCAAAGCCCGTTGGCGCCTTCGTTCCCGCCCAGAAAATCCGCCTGTGCGGAGCCCAGCAGGTTCTCGACCGAGACGTAGCTGTCGCCCGTCGCTTCGCCTGTGTTGGTGCCGGTATAGCCAAGGTCCGCGCGCACTTGCGTGTTATATTCGGCGCTGTCGTAACCAGCCCCGCCATGCAGGATATCCGCGCCCGCGCCACCGTTTAGAACGTCGTTATCATCACCGCCATACAGTTTGTCGTTGCCGTTGCCGCCATAGAGCCTGTCGTTGCCGTCGCGCCCGACCAGAACATCATCGCCGCTGCCGCCCCAAAGGGTGTTGGCGCCGCTATCTCCCGCCAGAATGTCCGCATGTGAGGACCCCAGCAGGTTCTCGACCAAGAAGTAGCTGTCGCCCGCTGCTTCGCCCGTATTGCTGCTGCTATACCCAAGATCCGCGCGCACGCCCACCGATGTATGGGAATACTCGGCCCGGTCGGTTCCATCCCCGCCGCGCAGAATATCCGCCCCCGCGCCACCGTGGAGACTGTCATTGCCTTCGCCGCCGTAGAGCGTGTCGTTATTGTCGCCACCGTACAGCGCATCATTGCCGCCACGTCCGACCAAAACGTCGTTGCCATTGTCGCCCCAGAGGGTGTTGGCCACTCCATTTCCTGCCAAATAGTCCGCGAAGTTGGAGCCCAGCAGGTTTTCGATCGAGATGTAGCTGTCGCCCGCCGCTTCGCCCGTGTTGCTGCTGCTATAGCCAATATCTGCGCGCACTTGCGAGATATATTCAGCACGGTCGATGCCTGTGCCGCCGTTGAGGACATCTGCCCCGTCACCGCCGCGCAGGCCATCATGGCCATGGCCACCTTCGAGGGTGTCGTTGCCGTCTTGACCATAGAGTAAGTCGTTGTCGTCGCCCCCCATCAGGATGTCCGTGCCGGTGCCGCCAACCAAAATGTCGTTGCCCTCCAGACCGCGCAGACGATCATTTTCTGCGGTACCTATGAGGGTATCGCCCGCCGTTGTGCCCAGCATGTCAAGGCCAGTAAAGCCCGCAACTTGGACCGCAACACTGGTCACTGCCTCATGAAATCCAGCGCCGTCATTAAAGTAAACGAGAACCGTCAGCACATGGCCTTCGTCCTCATCCGTGAGCGTATAAGTGGCCTCTTGCGCCCCTTCAAACTTCTCGCCCGAGCGCAACCATTGATAGCGCAGCGTGCCCAACCCGTCGTCATCGGCCAAGCCGCTTACATCCGCAGTCACCGTATCCCCCAGCCCAAATACCGCCGGATCGGCGTTGTCACTGACAAGAAGCACGGTCCCAGTCAGGTCGTGATTGCCATCGTCAATCG
>NZ_JBGFCD010000050.1:0-2113 GCF_041205405.1 Falsihalocynthiibacter sp. S25ZX9 | reverse complement strand
AAGTGCACACCCAAGCTTAAACCTAAAAAGCCGCAGAGAAGATTTCTTCGTCACGGCTTTTGTTCACTTTAAGTCTTGTTTGCCTGTGAACTTTGCTTTTCCGTAATCAATGTCGCTTCGCGCTCCCGTTTTAAACGGCTCGTTCATGAGACGCATCCACACCCGTTGGACATAAGGGATGTGTTGCGATCCTTTT
This sequence comes from Falsihalocynthiibacter sp. S25ZX9, assembly GCF_041205405.1. Taxonomy (NCBI): domain Bacteria; kingdom Pseudomonadati; phylum Pseudomonadota; class Alphaproteobacteria; order Rhodobacterales; family Roseobacteraceae; genus Falsihalocynthiibacter; species Falsihalocynthiibacter sp. S25ZX9. The sequence continues at coordinate 1,917 of NZ_JBGFCD010000050.1, read as the reverse complement.
TTGCGTTGGCCGCTGATGCGGCCTCCTCAAACTGCAAGAAGGCCCTGAGACGGCCTTCTTCTGAAAGCGTTTCAATCCAAGCATTTGCCGCGTGGCGCAGAGCCTTTTGCCGCGCAAGGTCTGTCACAACAGCCTGCTTTTGCTCTTTCTCAATTGATTGCTTAAAACGCTCGAGAGCACGGTCGCCCCCAGTTTGTTTCTTCTCAGACATAGTATAGTTCCTGTAGGTTATTAAACGAACGGACCATTCCGTCGCTAGAAAGGAACTGGGTTTCGTTCGGAAAAAAGAAAAACGGTTTGATGCCCTTTTTTCGAAATATTTTTCTTCTCGATCACCGGGGCTGGAATTTGGCTTGGAAACCGCCCCTTTGAGGCCCGCACTCTTCTGTAAAGACAGGATATTTTTGACGAGGGGTTTACGGGCCTGTGCGATCTGTAGCGCCAGTGTTTGAGGTAAAAGTGCTGCGATCCGTACGATCTCCGTATCTGCGGCCTTTATCTCTGCAAACTCACCTACAAGCACTTCCTTTGCCTTTTTCTGCGCGCGCGTCTCGGCTTGCTGTCGCAACTGGAGCCAAGCGGCTCCAAGGACTGATTTCGCGCGCTTGAATCCTATCGGAGATTTGCGAAGCCGCTTTAGAATGCTTTGGTTGGCATCGGTGTTCTTCTTTGCATCCAAAGCGCGCAGTTTTGGTTCAGCCCCCTTGTCTTCAAATTCAAGGAAGCCACTGGCCAATCCCTCTGCAACAGAAAGCACCGCATCCGCTTCTTCTTCTCGTGAAGCGACGTCTTGCTCTTTCTGTTTGAGCTCCTTTTGGGCTTTCTTAATCCGTAGTTCTTCATCCTGACGCCATTTTTGTGTGCGCACATGACGCCTCTTCGGTGGCGGCGTTTCGCCCTGCTCGCGTGCCTCTCGAATTTGGGCTGCGCGATTGTCACCGCGTACCAGATCAAGAGGTTCAAACCATTTTCCGACGCTGTCTTGTGCTACTTCATAATTTTCGATGACTTCATACTTGGAGGGCTGCAGAACCTTTCTAACGCCAATTCCCTTGCCGACCGCCACGCGCGGCATGATCACTGCATAAATATGATAGGTCGTTTTATCTAGATCCGCCCGCGCATGCACAACGTCGTCACCGAACGTGTTTTTCAGCCAAGCGACGGCGTGCTGTTCAAAACGATTTTCCCGCGTTTCTAAGCCGAGAAATCCGCGATATCATTTTCGAACCAATCTTTATGCGCCGTCAGGATTACCTCCCGCATCGGCCCATGTTTGGTGTTTCGCCAAGGCGCTTTAGGGCCTTCAACCATCCATTTTTTGATGTCTGACTTCCGCCTACGACGCGCTAATCCATCCAACTCGTTGGCAAAGTTATCCACGCAGATTTCGGAGATTTCTTCTTTAACGCTCTCAGCCCAATCGACCTCACCGATCAAGCGTTTGTTCGACGCGCTTCGCTCCGCATCCACATGGTCCAGATCGCCGCCTTTACGCTCTCGGTGCATCTCGTAGCCCGCGAGTTGATGCGTCCACAGGCCTTCAAACCGACAAACTACCGGGTATTTTTTCGCGCTAAAATCTACTGTCACTTAAACGTCTCCTGGAAAATACAGGAAGGACGTAGGTTCAAGTGATCAAATCAGGAAACCTGGTTTGAATAAAAAACCGGGAATGGGGTTAGCATCCAGACATTGGCGAAAAGTTTCTGCATTCGCAGGGTCGCCCTTTGGGCTGGAAGCGTCGATAGACGTAAAGGGCGGAAAACGGTCATTCGTTGCACGAAGTTATACGTTCAGCTCAGCGGAGAGGCTGTGTGGAAACCCGGCTGATCTTGGTGCCCTTAAGAGTTTTTGACGTTCGTGTCCATTTTGGCACGATATCGTTATTCCGCTACCCTGATGGATCATGGTGGC
>NZ_JBGFCD010000049.1:0-2492 GCF_041205405.1 Falsihalocynthiibacter sp. S25ZX9 | reverse complement strand
AGGTGTCGCCGTTGCCGCCCGAATGCCGGGCTCTGCTCAGTACAAGGGGGGGAGTAACCCGCCCCAGGATCGAAGCGGAGATAATTATGGATCTAGTTGAGCACGGCCTAGCCCTCAACGCGCGTGCTATACAGCCTGCAGCGTGCGCGCAGAGAAGGCTGCACGAGACTAAAAAGGGCGAACTGATCAGCCCGCCATCCAAAGCAATTGACGCAGCGCCACAAATCGGGGCGGACCTTGTTCAGGACGGCTTCCTGGCAGACCGTGCAACCTGCCTTGAAGTCTGGCGGCAGGTGTTTGATGCCCCACCCCCCAAGCGCTTGTCTGTCGGGTTCTTGCGAAAGGCAATCCTCCATGAACAACAGTGCCAGAAACACGGGCGCGTACCAAAACAAACCCTGCGACGCCTGCAGGAAATGGCAAATGGCAAGGTGCCGAACACCTGCTCGACGTCCTCTCTGAAACCAGGAGCACATCTGATGCGGGAATGGAACGGACGAACCTATCAGGTTGAGGTGGTCACGCAGGGCTTTGTGATGGATGGCCAGACCTATAAATCCCTGTCTGCCATCGCCAAACGCATCACAGGCGCGCACTGGTCGGGTCCGCGCTTCTTCGGGCTTACGCAATGAAGCCCAAGATCCGCTGCGCGATTTATACCCGCAAGTCCTCCGAAGATGGCTTGGAACAGGAGTTTAACTCGCTGGATGCCCAAAGGGAGGCCTGCACCGCTTACATCACAAGCCAGAGAGCTGAAGGCTGGGTATTGCTGCCGGAAGCCTATGACGATGGTGGCATCTCTGGCGGGACCTTAAAGCGGCCCGCTTTGCAACGCCTGCTCACAGATCTTGACGAAGGACGGGTCGATCAGATCGTTGTCTACAAGATTGACCGCCTGTCACGGTCTCTGGCGGACTTCGCTAAGATTGTGGATCGGCTGGATGGGGCAGGGGCGTCTTTTGTCTCCGTCACCCAGTCGTTCAATACAGCCACCAGCATGGGGCGGCTGACCCTGAACATGCTGCTGTCGTTTGCCCAGTTTGAGCGCGAGGTCACGGCCGAAAGAATTAGGGATAAGATCGCAGCCTCCAAACGTAGAGGCCTCTGGATGGGAGGCAACGTCCCGCTGGGGTATGATCCGGACGGTCGAACCCTGACCATCAAGGAAGTAGAAGCGAAGACAGTGCGCGCGCTCTATGATCTCTACAGGGAGCACGGCAACATCCGTTTGGTCAAAGAACGGGCGGATGGTTTGAACCTGCGGTCAAAGCAGACGGTCACGGTCGCGGGTGTGACAAGAGGTGGCACAGCGTTCGATCGCGGCCACATTCACCATATCCTGACCAATCCGATTTATGCCGGGCGCATCCGGCATCACAAAAATATCTATGAGGGATTGCACGAGCCGATTATTGATCCCGAGGTGTGGGATGAGGTTCAGCGAAGATTGACGGAAAATCACGCGCGGATCCGCGGAGAAAAGAACGCGGCTCACCCGTCGCCCCTCGCAGGTAAACTGTTTGATGAGACAGGTGACCGGTTGACACCAAGCCATACAAGCAAGAACGGCAAAAGGCTGCGGTATTATATCTCAAGGCGCTTGGTAACGGAACGCAGCGCAAACCATCCCGAGGCCTGGCGACTACCCGCGCCGCAACTCGAAGCCGCGATAGCCAGAGCCGTCGCGGAACATGTTTCGGCGCCAGGGTTTCTGCCGAGGACCATTCCGGGCATCATGGCAACCGATGTTGACCAATTCCGACAGCGTATGGACACTTTGGCTTCTAATCTGAATTCAAAATCCACTGTGAGAAGTTGGGCAGACTTGATTGCCAAAACCATCATTGAGCCAGGATCACTTGCAATCACTTTAAACGCAAAGTTCATTGCAGATCATTTGGGCCTAAAGGCGGATCGGCTTGAATCGGATGCCCTGCATATCACTGCGGCTTTCCGGCTTCGGCGCAGAGGTGTTGAAACAAAGATCATCCTTGGCAGCAGCCCTCCCGAGATCGACCAGACCCTGACCCGCAACATCGCGAGCGGGATAGGTTGGTACACGGCAATCAGAAACGGTACTACATTTGAAGAAATAGCGGCACGCGAAGGAAGCTCTGTCCGTCGGATCCAAGCAGTGACGAATCTCGCGTTTCTCTCGCCGAGCATGATTGAGTGTGCTGTTAACGGAACTCTGCCGCATCACATTACAACAGACTATCTTCTGAAGAAGGGCTTTCCGTCCGACTGGGCCCAGCAAGACGACTTGCTCACTTAGTCTGTCGGCAAACACGTCAACACCAGAACCTGTCACAACGCAAACTCACCCCAAACTCGCACCGCGGAAATGTCGAAGAGAGATATTGGCCATATGAAGGCCGTATTTGCTCTCTGAAGAGCGTCTCTCCTTGAATGTCGTACAGGCAAATCGCTGAAACCACGCCACAAAAGGGCGGGTACTTCGCACGTTCAAAAAGAGAAGAAGTGTTTGGCTG
>NZ_JBGFCD010000048.1:0-2774 GCF_041205405.1 Falsihalocynthiibacter sp. S25ZX9 | reverse complement strand
CAGTAACATCGTCCGCTGCCAGTCTAAACCTTCGATGAAATGCGTCATGAACAACCTCCATACCGAATACGGAAATTATAGCAGCATCTGGATCAAAATGGGGGAGTTTTCACACAGCCTCTCCGCATAGCCGCCATCGGCACCGACCGAAGCAAAGGTCGGCAACGACCCTAAAAATGGGCGATCCCACTTGATATGTCCAAATGGTTTTGGGCTCTTTTAATCCGTTGGCATCTGGGCGCTTGGCGTTGATTGAGAAATTGCTATTTCCTCGTCATCCATTTCTTCCGGAATGCCCTCAAATAAAGGCGTTGAAAGATAACGCTCGCCCGTATCGGGCAGCATAACAAGGAGCGTCGTGCCTTTTGCTGCAGTTGCGGCAATTTGCATTGCCACGGCAAAAGTCGATCCTCCTGAGATGCCGGTAAAAATACCTTCCTCGGCTGCGAGGCGCCTAGACCATGAAATGCCTTCAGCACCTGCCACTGGAATTAGCTTGTCGTAGTAAGAACCGTCCAGTGCCTCTTGAAGGACGTACGGGATGAAGTCCGGTGTCCAGCCTTGAATCGGATGAGGCTCGAAGGACGGATGGCTTTCAGTCGGTTGATTATTTTCGTTTCTGGTGTTGACGTATCCCGATGCCACGATGGCCGAATTGGCGGGCTCGGTGAGGATGATCTTGGTGTCTGGCCTGCTTTCCCGCAGAACGCGCCCGACGCCTGATACTGTGCCGCCGGTGCCATAACCAGTCACCCAATAATCCAACCTCTGCCCGTCAAAATCGGCAAGTATTTCTCGGGCCGTCGTGCTCTCGTGTATGTCGGCGTTGTCGGGTGTCTCAAACTGGCTCGCCAGAAACCAACCATTTTCCTCGGCCAGTTCTTTGGCTTTGCTATACATACCAAACCCTTTCAAAGCACGAGGTGTAAGCACAACCTTTGCTCCGAAAAAGCGCATCAATCGCCGTCTCTCGACGGAAAAACTGTCTGCCATTGTTACAACGAGAGGATATCCCTTTGCCGCACAAACCATCGCCAGACCGATGCCCGTATTTCCGGAGGTTGCCTCAATGATAGTCTGCCCAGGCTTCAGTCTTCCATCGCGCTCTGCGGCTTCAATGATATTGACCGCCAGACGGTCCTTGACTGACCCCGCTGGGTTGAAAGCTTCAAGTTTTACGTAAACTTGAACGTGGTCCGGTGCGATGTTGTTGATGCGCACAGTCGGTGTGTCGCCAATCGTATCAAGGATCGAAGAATAAACCGTTCCACGTCCTTCAGTTGTTCGAATTCCCATTGAATGTCCCTCAATCTCTTATTGCCGCCCAAACAAAAAGGGCGCGGTACACAACTTTGACTGAAATATTACTGCTGCAAAGTCGCCTTCTGCCGTGTTGATCGTTCAACAGAGGTCCGCAGAGCCACTAAAATGACTTGAGCGCATCTTGCAGCAAAGGCTCTGTCTGAGCCCTGAACGGTCTCTGCGTCTTCTCTTTCTACCTCACGCACGTCCGCCAACTCGGCAATTGCAAAAAATAGCGATCAGGCGGGATTGCGTGCGGATATTACCCATGACGACGTGGGCGCCCAAATGCCCTTCGCGTCCTGTTCTTGGCTTTCAAAGAAAGTGCGCATCTCGCTCTCGATCTCCGGACGCTTGTCCTCAGCGAGGGCCTCTCCGGCCTCGCGGAAGACTTCGCCCCCTGGGCCAATAGCTAAAGCGAATGCAATGCATTCCTCTGGTGTTGTTCCAACCATGATCTTTTCATCCACGCGGGTAAAAGTAACGTCTTCAAAACCTGCGCTTTTCATCATTAGTCCCGTCGTCTCCTGATTGCCCATTGAGAAAGGGCCAGGTCCGCAGGTGTCTGCCTCTTCGCTCGGAGGCGGAAGATGCCGAAGGGTGATTTCCTTCGCTTCCTGCCATGCCGGATTGTCTTCGCGGCGACGCCAGACAATATGTGTCATCTGTCCCCCCGGCTTGAGCGCCAGACGCATCCGCCGCAATGCTGCTACCGGGTTTGTGAAGAACATCGTGCCAAAACGCGCAACAACAAAGTCGAACTCATTCTCGGGTAGGGCGACTTCGGCATCCCCGCGAGAGAACTCGGCGTGCAATAGTTTTTTTGCGGCGGCGTCTTTTCTGGCCTCTTCCAAAAATGCATCGACGCAATCAATCCCAAGAACCCGCCCCTTGGGCCCAACAATCTCTGCTATTTGGAGCGACATATCTCCCCATCCGCACCCGACATCAAGAACTGACATCCCTTCTTTAATGGGCAAGTTTGGAATAACTGCTGCGGAATGGCGTGACAGCCCCCCTTGGAGGATGTGCCGATATTTTGTAAATTTTGGCTCTAGGACAGAGTTCCAAAACTTCACAAAATCTGTGTCGTCTCTGTCAACATTTGCCATGCTGTAACCCCCGCTTTGTGAGCAGAGTATCATAAATGTGTAGATATTCCTAATTCACGCGCGAAACCCTAGCCAAGGTAACTCCGCTCAGCGGCTTGCATAGGAACGCAACCGGTGCAGAAGTTTCGCTTGGTCCTGCATAGCGGACATTGATACAGCATAATTAAGACACCGATGACCGCTAAGTGGGGCAGGCTCACCTGATCGACGCAACACATGCATTGAAACGCTCTGCGGGTGTTTCGTATCCCAGCGTCTTTCGAGGTGGTTCGTTAAGCGGTCTTGCGACAGCACTCAACTTTGCTTGACTATGTATCGCCAAATCCGTGCCCTTTGGGAAGTATTGTCGCAGCGAGCGAT
>NZ_JBGFCD010000047.1:0-2976 GCF_041205405.1 Falsihalocynthiibacter sp. S25ZX9 | reverse complement strand
TGGTCAGTGCGATCCGCACCGCATCTTCCCTAAATTCGTCTGTTCGTTTCAGTCCCATGCTCAGTCTCCTTTGTTGCAGTAAATGCTATCAAAGGAGCGGCATCAAACCGTGACAGGTCCACAATGCCTATGCAGGTTTTGAGGCCGGAACCGCAACCCGCCTGTTTGCCGAAGTCATCGACAAAAAGAGAGAGCAACAATGAAACGGCTGTCCATCCTCCTCAAAGACGGGCCAGAAGCCGACGCCGCCTTATGGGCAGACCTCACAACACAGGCAGGCCCTCTTGATCCTCGTGGGCCCCTGAGCCACCTAAGAGAACCATCGAGCGGGAACTTACTTAAGTCTTATGGCGTTGGCTTGGCTGGCTTGCAGCCAATCAGCCAGAAGCCCTGAAAGACCCGCCGCTAGAACGCGCAACTCCAGAGCGTATGAATGCCTGGATCAAATCAATTTCTCACTTGCGGCCAGACACCCGACTTTCGCTTTTAGAAAAATCCTTGCGCATTCTGAGATCACATTGTCCGGACGGGGATTGGAGCGCGCACCGCCGGTTGGCCTCGCTCTTACGGTATGAGGTGTTCGCTTCACCAAGCCCTCGCAAACAGGGACGTATCGTGGCAAGCGATATCTTGTTTCAGAAGGGCCTCGCCCTTGTCGATACACTAAATTCAGGCGGTTCACCCTGCTCCTTAAAGGAAGCGCGGCAACGACGCGACGGAATGATGGTCGCCTTTCTCGCATTGTTGCCGATGAGACGGCGTTCCTTCTGCGCTTTGGAACTAGACCGATCTCTTCTTGTCTCTGGGGAGAAGCTATTTGTCGGTCTTGAGACCACAATGACAAAGAACCGAATGGTGTGGGACTCTGAAGTCCCGTCCAGTCTCGCAGGCCCCCTCCTCACCTACATTCAAGACGTTCGGCCTTGGTTCCTCGCACGCGCGCGAACACATCACGCCGCACTCTGGGTCAACGATAGTGGGCGACCTTATTGTGCAGCCCACTTGGGCGCCAGGATTACACGGATAACTGAGAAGCTCGTCGGGGTTCGCGTCAACCCGCATTTGTTCCGCGACTGCACGGCGACAACGCTCGCTTATGAGTCACCGGCGCCGCCCGCCTCGTGCGCGCCATTCTCGGCCACGCCTCGTTTCGCACTGCTGAGCGCCACTATAACCAAGCCCGCGCAATCAATGACGGCCGTAACTACGCCGGAATTCTGGAGACCCTCGGAAAGGACATAAAATGAAAGTCGCAATATACGCCCGATACTCAAATGACCTACAATCCACATCTTCAATTAAGGACCAAATCCGGATTTGCCGCGAGCGTGCCGTAAAAGAAGGGTGGGACATTACCGAACAATACGTCGATCAAGGGATTTCAGGGGCGAGCTTGATGAGGCCTGGCATCCAACAACTGATAGAAGACGCCAGCAACGGCGCTTTTCAAATCCTCCTTGCCGAAGCTCTTGATCGCATTTCGCGCGACCAAGAAAACATTGCCGGGATCTATAAACGTCTAACCTATGCTGGCATTCAAATCGTCACCCTCTCAGAAGGCGCAATCAACGAACTTCATATTGGTCTAAAGGGCACCATGAATGCTCTTTTTCTGAAGGATTTGGCGGATAAAACCCGCCGCGGGCTGCGCGGTCGTGTCGAAGCAGGAAAATCCGGTGGCGGAAAGTCATATGGCTACGACGTCGTGCGACAAGTCGATTCAAATGGAGAACCAATACGCGGCGACAGAACGATCAACGCGCAGCAATCTAAAATCATTCGTCGGATTTTTTGTGACTACGCCGACGGCACGTCCCCACGGGTGATCGCAAAACAGCTAAATTCCGAGGGCATTCTGGGGCCAGCAGGCACCTCTTGGGGGCCCTCAACAATCCATGGCAACAAACATCGCGGCACAGGCATACTCGACAATGAACTCTACATTGGTCGCCTAGTTTGGAACCGGCTGCGCTACATGAAAGACCCCGAGACAGGCAAACGAAACTCCAGATTAAATCCGCCCGACCAATGGATCACGCAGGATGTTCCACACCTGCAAATCATTGAACACTCGCTATGGCAACGCGTAAAAGACCAACAGACGGCCACATCACTCGGGAAGCAAGCGAACAAGAATATTCGAGGCTTGGGATCGCCGGCGTCCGCGCTTTCTGCTCTCTGGCCTCATCAAATGTGGCACATGTGGCAGTAGTTTAGTCAAAATCAGTCAGCACCATTTCGGATGTGCAAGCGCGCGCAATAAGGGGACCTGCCCCAACGGTCGGTCAATCAGGCGTGGGGTTCTCGAAAGAACGGTCCTCAGCGGTTTACAGCATCAGTTGATGGACACGGACCTCTTAGATGTGTTCTGCAAAGAATACTTCCTGCACCTGACCAAACTGCGCAAGGTGCAAAGCGGGAACCGAATTCCCAATGAAAGACGGATCAAGAAAATCTCTTGCGATTTGGAGAAGTTGGTCGATGCCCTTATCCAAGGCGTTCCCGCAGAACGCGTAAAAGATCGAATGGCTATCTTGGAAGCGGAAAAAGCAAATCTTGAAGAAGAGGTTGCGAGTTCGTCCACACAAACCAGTTCCCCCATTCTTCTTCCGGTCATGGGAGATGTGTATCGCGAAGCAGTGGCCAATCTACGCGAGACTTTAGATACGCGTCCCGACGGAGCCGAGGCCGTCAATCATATCAGGAGCCTCATTGACCGGATTGTCGTAAACCCTGCAACAGACGAAGTGGGGTATCTACTCGACATCGAGGGTGATCTGGCCGGCATCCTAAGCCTTTGCCAGACAAGCAAAAAGGCCGCTCCCGTTTCCGGTGACGACCTTGTGCAAATAAAGTTGGTTGCGGGAGTCAGATTTGAACTGACGACCTTCAGGTTATGAGCCTGACGAGCTACCGGGCTGCTCCATCCCGCGACGCTTAGGCATTTTGCCTTAGTTCGCATCCCAGTTTTTGTAA
>NZ_JBGFCD010000046.1:0-3134 GCF_041205405.1 Falsihalocynthiibacter sp. S25ZX9 | reverse complement strand
AAGTGCACACCCAAGCTTAAACCTAAAAAGCCGCAGAGAAGATTTCTTCGTCACGGCTTTTGTTCACTTTAAGTCTTGTTTGCCTGTGAACTTTGCTTTTCCGTAATCAATGTCGCTTCGCTCTCCCGTTTTAAACGGCCCGATCATGAGACGCATCCACACCCGTTGGGCGTAAGGGATGTGTGGCGATCTTTTTCGCGTTAGCAGCTCCTGACAACAATCACTGAAATGGCAGGGTTCTTCTTTGTCCTGAGCCTTGCAACCCACTTGATGCCGTGGCTTTTTTGACCCAAATAGTAAAACACGGGTGTCTTGATTCGACGGCGCTCGGATTAAAGGAACGACGTCGCTCAATTTCCGGCTTGCGATGAATGAAGCGAACCCGGAGAAAATACATCGTTCGCCGCCGTCATTTTGGAGCTTTTAATGAAATTTCGCTTTCCAATTGTCATCATCGATGAAGATTTCAGATCAGACAATTCTTCGGGCTTGGGTATCCGTGCCATTGCAGAAGCCATCGAGAAAGAAGGCTTCGAAGTGCTGGGTACGACCAGCTATGGCGATCTATCGAAATTTGCACAACAACAATCCCGCGCCAGTGCCTTTGTGCTGTCCATAGACGATGAGGAATTCACAACCGGTCCCGATCTGGACCCTGCCGTCTTGAACCTGCGGACCTTCATTGAAGAGGTGCGTTGGAAGAACAAAGATGTGCCGATTTATATCTACGGCGAAACCAAGACCAGCCGCCACCTGCCCAATGATATTTTGCGCGAATTGCACGGGTTCATTCACACGTTCGAAGACACGCCAGAATTTGTCGCCCGTCATATCATTCGCGATGCCAAGACCTATTTGGAAAGCATTCAACCGCCGTTCTTCAAGGCGCTTCTCGACTATGCAGAAGACGGATCGTACTCGTGGCACTGTCCGGGGCATTCCGGCGGTGTGGCATTTCTGAAAAGCCCGATTGGACAGATGTACCACCAGTTTTACGGCGAAAACATGCTGCGCGCCGATGTGTGCAACTCGGTTGAAGAATTGGGGCAATTGCTTGACCACAACGGCGCCATCGGTGCGTCCGAACGCAACGCGGCGCGGATTTTCAATGCGGATCATTGCTTCTTTGTGACCAACGGAACCAGTACGTCAAACAAGATGGTCTGGCACCACACGGTTGCCCCAGGTGATGTGGTTGTGGTCGATCGAAACTGCCACAAATCTATTCTGCACAGCATTATCATGACAGGTGCTATTCCGGTCTTCATGAAGCCCACCCGCAATCACTATGGCATTATCGGACCAATCCCGAAGGCCGAGTTCGAGATAGAGGCGATCAAAGAAAAAATCCGCGCCAACCCCCTCTTGGGGCATGTGGATGCCGACACGGTCAAGCCACGCATTATCACTTTGACCCAATCGACCTACGACGGCGTTTTGTACAACACAGAGACAATCAAGCGCATGCTCGACGGCTATGTCGAGAACCTGCATTTCGACGAGGCTTGGTTGCCGCACGCCGCCTTCCACCCATTCTATGGAAACTTCCACGCGATGGGGCGCAAGCGGGATCGTCCAAGTCATTCGGTGACTTACGCGACCCAGTCCATTCACAAGCTTCTGGCTGGGATTTCACAGGCAAGCCACGTCTTGGTGCAAGACAGCAAAGACACCAAGCTAGACCGGCACCTGTTTAATGAAGCCTACCTGATGCACACCTCGACCAGCCCGCAATACAGCATCATCGCAAGTTGCGATGTGGCAGCCGCGATGATGGAGCCTCCAGGTGGACGTGCATTGGTCGAGGAAAGCCTGCTTGAATCGCTCGATTTCCGCCGAGCCATGCGCAAGGTGGATGGAGAATACGGCAACGACTGGTGGTTCCAGGTTTGGGGGCCAGACGAGCTTGACGATGAAGGCATCGACAGTGCGGAAAACTGGGTCCTGAAAAAAACCGACGCCGAGGGTGTGCAGCCGTCAGATGGCGAGGAATCTTGGCATGGCTTTGGCGACATGGCCCCCGGTTTCAACATGTTGGACCCGATCAAGGCGACAATCATCACGCCGGGCTTGAAAATAGACGGGAAGTTCGACCTCTCCGGCATCCCAGCGTCCATCGTTACTAAATATCTAGCCGAACACGGCGTGGTGGTCGAGAAAACCGGCCTTTATAGCTTCTTTATCATGTTCACGATCGGGATCACCAAGGGGCGTTGGAACTCGTTGTTAACCGAATTGCAGCAGTTCAAGGACGACCACGACAAGAACGTGCCAATGTGGCGCTGCATGCCGAAATTCTGCTCAAAGCAGCCCCGCTACGAGGGAATGGGCCTGCAAGACATGTGCCAGCACGTACATTCGCTCTATGCCAAGTCGGATGTCGCGATCTTATCGACCGAGATGTACCTCAGCGATCTCGTTCCGGCGATGAAACCAACAGATGCTTTCTCACATATCGCGGCGCGCACCACGCAGCGTGTGCCGATTGATGATCTTGAAGGGCGCATTACCACAAGCCTTGTCACACCATATCCCCCGGGTATCCCGCTTCTTATCCCAGGAGAGGTCTTTAATAAAAAGATCGTCGAGTATCTTAAATTCAACAGAGTCTTTGCGCTTGAATGCCCAGGGTTTGAGACAGATATTCATGGGCTCGTTCAGGAATTGGACGAAAACGGTCAGATCCAATATTTTGCAGACTGTGTTGCATCAGACTAAGCAATTAAGTCTGGGGGGAATCCTGTTTGTTCAAATATGGTTGCCCGACACCCGTTTGAATGGTGGGGTCAAATGAAACCCAATCGTGCGATCCTAAAATGGGCTGGTGATAACAACTTAGATTGGCATTACATCGATTCTGGGAGACCAAACACCCGCAGAAGCGCGTCGAGCGTTTGAGAAATTTGAGGGCGCCGCGCAAGAGGGCTTGCCCAAAAACTGTCAATCGGCCCAACTTGCCCGAACGTGCATATTTGGGCGTTATGAGGAACAATAGCGGAACTTCTCAGTTAGTTGCAAGAGGGCTAATTAACATAACATTGATTATAGGACTTTCTCATGTAGCTGGGTGCGCGCTACCTCCAACTGCGACTCTTGTTAGAAAACAGTATGTTATCTGACAGGAGGAAGCGGTA
>NZ_JBGFCD010000045.1:0-3599 GCF_041205405.1 Falsihalocynthiibacter sp. S25ZX9 | reverse complement strand
GGTCAGTGCGATCCGCACCGCATCTTCCCTAAATTCGTCTGTTCGTTTCAGTCCCATGCTCAGTCTCCTTTGTTGCAGTAAATGCTATCAAAGGAGCGGCATCAAACCGTGACAGGTCCAGTTCTAAATAATGTTGATACAGAGCGACCCTGGCATCGAGCAAGGGCACGAGAGCATGTGCCAGAACGTCATCGATCTCGATCATCGGCCGTACAACGCTGTCGAAGCTACCATGCTTAACTGTTTGAGGAAGGCGGACGCCAAATACCTTCAAAAGCCCACGAACCTCATTGGCTAAATCCATGGTCTTCTTCAGCAAGGCTTTGCGTGTACTTAACAACGCGCGAAGCCCATGGGCCTCACGGCTTTTCATATGGACAGGACTAAACCAGCCAGTGCGCAATATTTGCGCGATGCCTCGAGCATCTGTTTTGTCGGTCTTATTTCTCATCGCTGACAGAGCAGCGCACACTTGGCGGGCCTCCATGCAGACAACATCAAAACCTTCATCGCGCAGGCCAAAGAAAAGATGCTGGCTCATTGATCCAGCCTCAAAGCCAACACGTTCAATCGGATGTGGGAATGCCTCAAGGCATTCGGCGATACCACTGACCTCACAAGGCAGTTCACGTTCGAACAGCACTGTTCCTTTACTGTCCACAATGCAAAGCGCACAGGATCGCAACGACACATCTAATCCAACATAATATTCGATCACCTATCTCCCTTGTTCACAGCTATTCTGTGATCTTAGTGGGAGCTTGGCCTAAAAGCGAAAGGCTGCCCAATTACACATGCTTTCCGCCCATTTCTGCCTGGGGTCCTACCGGCCCAAACCTGCCTTTCGCAAAGGGCCGCCACGCCGCAGTTCAGCTTCCCCAAAGCGGACATCGGCGATTGTTACACCGATGTCCGCTAGTGTTTTTGATACTTCCTACGGATGTTCAAGGCCGTAAAAGCGCTCCCTACTAGGCGTCTAAGATTGTGGTTACCGTTTCGCGGAAGAAATCCAAAACGCCGTCGGTCTCATGTGAAATGATATAAGTGAGGCTGGTGACGTCGCGTTGCCGCACGCCGTAGAAGAAGCGCTGATTGAAATGGGTCAAGTGCCAGCCATCTCCCAACACAAACGTTTCTACACTTAGCGCCTCGGTGCCTTTCGGGAAAACCTCCCGACCTAGCCGTTCGATCATGGCCATCATGCCTTCGCGGGAAGTCGCTTGTTGCCAACTGGTATCCGCTTCGTCGCGAAAATGATCGATACGGAAATCAATGTCGTCTGAAATCAGTTCGAACATCGATGGATCACCAGCAACGAACTTGGTGAGTACTTTGCTGATGGCGGTCGTCTCGGGTTTTACGGGGGTCATACGCATATTCAAACGCTCCTATTTGCAGTCATGAGGCGTATATACGGCGACCTTTAGTAGAAGGTAATTGCTATTCTATTTGGTTGTTGTATAGCTAAAACCTATGGTAGAATTAAACACACTGCGTTATTTTTCGAGCGCATTTGAAACAGGGACGTTCAGCAAGGCCGCACGCCTCAATGGTGTCAGTCAGCCTACAGTGTCTGCGGCGATCCTGAAGCTGGAAGACCGATTGGGGATGCCTCTGTTCCAGCGTTCGAAATCAGGGTTGGTGCCAACGGCACTTGCCCGCAAGCTTTATTACGACACTGTGGATAGCGTGAGCCACCTCTCGACGCTGGAAAGCCGTCTGCGGGATCAACCCCAGAAGATCGTCCGAATCCACTGTGCTCCTGACATGCTGATTCACGGGCTTGCACCGGGCTTGCACAGTTTGCGCCGGAGCATAGCGAACCTGACCTTTCGTTTTACTGAGGACCCGGACGACAGCGATCTCGCGTATGTGTCGGATAAATGCGTCCCGAGCTCGCACGAATTTATTCCTACCGCGGACGAGGCGTTTCGCATTGCCGTTGCGCGTTTCCATCCCTTCGCCGGGATGTCCGGCATCCGTCTCGCCGACCTTCAAGGCGAGCCTCTGATCCACCGGCCATATTGTCCGAATGCCGATCGCATGGATCTGGCTACGATTCAGACTTCCGCCGCGGCGCAAGCGATGAACGATCCGCAACTGCTTGATTTGGTGGCCGCTGGCTTAGGCATCGCCTTTGTGCCGCAATCACACGGAGATAGCCGCGAAAACATCATAGTGCGTCCGCTGATTGATGCGGATGCTGGGTCTCGGAGGATCGGGGTTTCTCATCGCAAATCCGCCTTCGCTGCAAATTTGGCCGAGAGGTTGACAACAATTGCTCCGTCGAAAAATCTGGAAAACCCGATCTAGTTCACTATTTAGGTATGTGAATAACCGGTTGAGGATACCCTGAATGAATATCAATAGACATTCACCTTAACCGACATTCTGCTGCGAAGCCATACTGCTGCTGTTCGCTGAGCTTGCATGGAGTCCAAATTGCAAATTTCCGAGTCCTGTCGAATGTCCGGATTAACAGATGCCATTCTTCGGTATGACATGAGGGTAATTTACACGCGCGCTTCGAAAAGATGAGCTTCCTGCGGCACAATGAAGACATTGTTGACAGCATATTTTTCAAGCCTAACGGCAACATCTTCGACAACTGCGCGCGTAACGGCTTCACCTGAATCGCTTAAGTCCTTTTCCACAGGCAACGCCATAATCTGTTCGAAAAGATTTTCGAACCGCCGTTCAAGTACAATTTTTTGATGGGCCTCAATGACGAAACCGACTTCTTCAAAAAGTTCCGTGATTACATCCGCATCGCGGAAAGAAAACGGCGCTTTTGCTTTGTTAGATGCAGCTTCGCCAACATGATCGGCTAAAGCTTCGGACAGCGCTCCGTTAAACGGTGAAACCGCACTCCAGCAGGTTAGTTTGAGTTTCCCACCCGCTTTGAGCACGCGCCGAATTTCCGCCAGCGCTGCTGGTTTGTTTGGAAAAAACTGTAAGCCCTGTTGACAGAAGGCCAAATCAAAGCTTCCATCCTCAAACGGAAGTTCGCAAACATCAGAAGCAACATATGCCGCATCATGGGCATCCGACGGATGGCGTTGTCTCGCCAAGTCAATCATTGTTTCATTCAAGTCTGCGCCAACAATGCGGCCATCCCCAAGAAGACGTTTGGCAATTTCGCGTGTCAGAGCCCCCGTACCGCATGCGATATCAATAATATGCGCACCTTCTGGTAAAGACATTTTATCCAACGTAGCCCGCGCCAATGGCGCAAACATCGCAGGCACACTATGACTGTCATATTTTTGCGCTGCCGCATGTGTTAAGCGAAATTTGTCCATTTCAATCCCTCTTGTCCAAGATGTCGACAGGTTCCCGCGTGTAGGTAACGTACCATAAGCGACCGGACTGCGTCCCAATTTTCTAGGGGGCACGTTCGCGAGTTTTGTTCAAATCAGCTTCTAAAACGTGCTAAAGCTAACATTTTAGGACTCGGCTGGAAGTGGCGTTTTGTCCGGAGGCTGTGTGGAAACCCGGCTGATCTTGGTGCCCTTAAGAGTTTTTGACGTTCGTGTCCATTTTGGCACGATATCGTTATTCCGCTACCCTGATGGATCATGGTGGCGCTCAGGACAGTC
>NZ_JBGFCD010000044.1:0-3744 GCF_041205405.1 Falsihalocynthiibacter sp. S25ZX9 | reverse complement strand
GAAAGGCCAGCGGTCACATGCACCGCGTCAACAGGCCGGACACATGACCGCAACCTGCAACGATCAAAATCAGCTCAAATAAATCCTTGCAAAACAGGGGCCGTCAACACATGACACCACCTGTTGGAGTTATCCGCCGCTCCTCGGTTTGACCAAACATCCCGAATCTGACGTGGTGATATAAATTTCACAAATTGAATTTTATTGAAGAATTTCTTAACTTTTAGTGCCGTTCTGTCAAGTTCAGGCAAACATCGGCGTCTCAGCGGCGCTTAGAACCGCTGAAAATCATGCGTCAACTGCGAGCCTAACAACAGGAGAGAACTATGAGAATATCGAGAAAATCACTAGCTGCGGCTTGTTTAGCCAGTTTGTCCGCCACCAGTGCTTTTGCTGCTGGTGAATGCGAAGGAAAACAGTTTGTATTCTTCCCGGGCGGGCCTGAAGGCGGGACTTTCGCCTCGGTTGTCTACAACGGTGCGGTTATGGCGGCAGAACACACGGGCTGTGATGTTCAGTATGTTTGGTCGGATTGGAACTCTGAAAAAATGGTCCGCCAGTTTTCAGAGGCAGTAGCGCGACGCCCAGATGGCATAGCGGTAATGGGGCATCCAGGTGAATCCGCTCTAGGCCCACTCATCGAGCAAGCCCGAGAAGTAGGAATTATCGTAACGACACAGAACGTCGACCTTCCGACGTATGAAGCAAAATACGTTGCCGAAGGGTTCGGCTATGTGGGTTCAAAGAACTATACTTCTGGGCGCAACCTGGCTTCGGGAATGGTTCAGGGATGTGGCCTTGAGGCCGGCGACAAAGTATTTGTCTGGGGTATGCAAAGCATGGAGCAGCGCGGGCTGCGCACGACCGGGTCGATCGAAGTGCTTGAGGAAGCAGGTATCGAAGTCGATTATCTGGAAATCAACCCAAACATCTCTAAAGATGCTTCTCAGGGCATTCCCGTTTTTGCAGCCTATGCGGCAGCGAACCCGGATATGAAAGGAGTGATCACCGATCACGGCGCTCTAACAGCGCTTTTGCCTGCTTACCTGAATGCCGCTGGCAAAAAGCCGGGTGAGATTTGTAGTGCTGGTTTCGATCTATCTGCTGCAACGGCGCAGGGTATTGAGGACGAAATGATTACAATGGTCTTGGACCAACAGCCATTCCTGCAGGGCTACTTGCCGATCATTCAGTTGTTTCTCACATCCCAATACGGTTTTGCAGGTATGAACATTGATACGGGTGCCGCGATGATAACGCAAAGCAATGTAGGTCCAGTCAAAGCCTTGGCTGCCGAAGCTATCCGCTAATTAAAATCCAAACAGACAATGCCGTTCTTCGGTATTGTCTAACTGCGAGCAGAACCATGGCACATGAAGAGCTACTCCGACTAGAAGATGTTCACCTGTCATTCGGGAGAATTGATGTCCTGAAGGGCATCAATTTTACGATCAACCGAGGTGAGGTCGTGGCGCTTGTTGGTGACAACGGCGCAGGAAAATCCTCTTTGATCAAGGTCATGACAGGCGTTCACTCACCGAACAAGGGTCGCGTGCTTATCAAGGGCGAAGTCGTGAAGATGGGCTCGGTCCAAGACTCGCGCAAACGCGGAGTTGAGACTGTTTATCAGGAGCGCGCTTTGGCGGATCAGCAAGAGATCTGGCGCAATGTATTTGCGGGCCGTGAAATTACAAATCGATTTGGGTTCATGAATGTTAAGCAACAGCGTGCCGAAGCGGCGCAGTTGCTGAGAACTCGTATGGGTTTTACGTCACGCGCAATCACGGCGGATAGTGAAGTCAGCGGATTGTCGGGAGGTGAAAAACAAGGGGTCGCCATAGCGCGTGCACTGTATTTTGAAGCAGAGTTGATCATTCTCGACGAGCCAACCATGGGTCTAAGCCTCAAAGAAACTGACAAAGTGCTACAATTTGTTCGCGAGATTCGCGAGCAAAAAAAATCTGCGATTCTCATCGATCACAACATTCTACACGTCTACGCTGTTGCGGATCGTTTCATAGTGCTTGATCGAGGCCAAGTCGCTGCTGAGTTCTCAAAAGACCAAATTTCGCGAGAGCAATTAGTGGAATTGATGGTGGATCTACACCAAACCGGCCAAATTTCTTCAGTTGAAAGCGCGTAGTAAAAATATGACATTTCCGATCTCATCAACCCGTCCGCAAGCCACAAAGCCATCCCGACTTCAGGAACTAATGTCCCGAAACATGATCGATGTTGCGATCACTGTGATATTCTTTTTGTTGCTGGGCATGTACGTAATTGGCGCGCCAGAAGTATACCTGAAGTTCGACATTTACCGCTCTTTCATGTCGACCTTACCTTACATGGGATTTCTCGCGCTAGGGGTCACATTCATCGTCACATTAGGGGAAATCGACCTTTCTTTTCCGTCCATTATGGGCGTATCCGCTTGGGTATTTGCTATTGTTTTTACTCTAACCGATAGCGCAATGATCAGCATTCTAGCGAGCATTGGTTCCGGAATGGTGTGTGGTGCCCTAAACGGATTTATTATCACCAGAATTGGGGTGCCCTCCATTGTCGCGACGATTGGTACAATGTTTTTGTTGCGCGGCTTGGTAAATGTCCTGGCTGAAGGCAAAGGCATTCCTTTGGTGCAGCTGCGGGAATCAGCATTCCACCCTATTTTGGTAGGTCGCATTGGCGGCGAAATTCCCATGCAGTTTGTATGGTTTTGTCTCATCTCAATCCTGATGATCACAGTTTATCGAAGGCACATATTTGGAAGCCACGTTCTATTTGTTGGCGACAATAAGGATTCCGCAAAAATGATGGGCATTCATTCGGATCGCGTCCGAATGACTAGCTATGTATTGTTAGGCGCGATGTCCGCACTCTCGGCCATTTTCCTACTATCCGAGGTTACATACTTTTGGCCAACCACGGGCGAGGGTTTCTTGCTTCCTGCCCTAGCTGCCGTCTTTATCGGAGGAACCTCTGTTTTCGGTGGGCGCGGAAGCATGTACGGCACGTTTATTGGCATACTGATTATCGGTTCTTTGGAAGCGGGCATCGTGGCAATGGGGGTCCAAGGATTTTACACTCAGTTAATCTATGGGGCGACCATTACGATTGCAGTTTCTATCTACGCCCATTTCATGAAACAGCATTAATCATCCCAGATTTGTCAGATTGAACTGACTTGTGGCGGGTTTGCCGAATGCGACTTTACTTAGACTGGAAGTGGCACCTTGATGAGGTTTTTGTAAAGATTAATGGCGCGCCGTGGATCATGAAGGCGAAGTTTTGGAAAGTTACGTCATCAAGCCCCGAGATGAAGGTTATTGGGAACTCTTCCAGCCAGGAAACGGGTCGCTGGAAAATCAATCGCGCTTCAAAGAACTGGGGTGACTTAGGGTTCGGACTGGCCGTTAGCTGCGGCTTCATAGATTAGACTATCATCGGCCATGACAACACTCACAAAGCTCATACAGTTGAGTATGAAAGCAGTATGGCGAGGATTTTAATCGCAAATAAATCCACAGCAAGTGCGGATTTATCCAAATCTACCGCCGAAGCCTCAGAGACGTTTGCTATAGTAGGGTAGGGGAGCGCGATGCCGCCGAAAGCTGACACACTAGTCGACGACGCCTTCGCCGTCGAACCCGCATTCCTCCGCCATTTTAAGGTAAGACGCAGTAAAACCATCCATATAGGCGTACATAAACACTTTTCCCTCAACAACCACGTCGAATTGGCCGT
>NZ_JBGFCD010000043.1:0-4688 GCF_041205405.1 Falsihalocynthiibacter sp. S25ZX9 | reverse complement strand
GGGTTCTACAATCCGCGACGGCGCCATTCAGCACTGGGATGGAAAAGTCCCGTCGCTTTCGAACGGAAAGTGGCTTAAACGAGCACTTGGGGCGGCACTAAAGCGCGACAGCTCCAAACTGCCCCCCAAGCCACAAATCACTTAGCACATTTTCAAGTCTCAGAGTTGGCGAACGGAGTTCACGAAGAAAGGCTTAAGGATTGGGCGCGGCGTCCCAAGAAGCGCGATAGCGCTCCCTTGATGGCATTGGCTCTGGCGTTTCGCCCTTACTGGCTGAGGAACTCGCCGCGCCCGTTCACCGCAGGCAAATACAGCGCCAAGACCAAACAAAACGAATCCTATGCCGTGGAAGCGGTTCTTCTGATCGCGCAAAAGCTTGATCCAAACATAACGCGTGCAAATGTTGTGACCGTCTTGCGAGAGGTTCCGACATAATTTTGCCATATTTGGCCGCAGAAACCCATAGTCAAAAGCCTACGTAGGTTTTCAGTTTAGGGTTGTTGCTTGTTGTCAGTTGCAAACATTATTTTGCTCTAAATAATCCTTCATTGCTTATCATTGAAAGGAAAGAACATGATCGAAAAACATAAAACACAAATCCTGCTGACTCCTAAAGATGTTGCGGTACGCCTTGGCATATCGACAACAACGCTCGCCACATGGCGCTGCACCAAACGCTACCCGCTCGCCTACGTCAAAGTTGGCCGCTTGGTCCGCTATCGTGCAGGCGATGTCGACGCCTTTGAGATTTCCCGTCTTCGGGAGGTGGTTGCAAATGACTGATAACTGGAAACCGATTGAGTTTGCGGCCATTGCCGCTCTCAGCCAAGCGCATCTGCGCAGCCTCTTATCGGAATGGTTGCCCGATGGCCGCGTTATGGGCCACGAATGGGTAGCGCTCAATCCAACCCGTGCAGATCGCTCGCGTGGATCGTTTCGGATCAACATGGACAATGGCCTGTGGGCAGATTTTGCGACAGGTGATCGTGGCGGCGATGCGATCAGCCTCTTTGCCTATCTCAACGGTTTGCGCCAAGGGCAAGCCGCCCGCGTCCTTGCACAGCGTTTCGGGGTACAAGCATGAGTTCCGTTATCCCAGTGCATCATCCCAAAGCAGGTACCGCTGACACACAACACATTTACCGCAATACATTGGGCAAACCTGTCTTGGTCGCCAATCGGTTTGAGCGGAGGGACGGAGGGAAGTTCTTCCTGCCCTATGACGTGGCCCAAGACACTTGGAAAGCACCGCAATCGCGCCCGATCTACAACCTTGATCGGATCGCGCAGGCGGACCTAGATCAACCCGTAATTTGGGTTGAGGGCGAGAAGTGCGCGGACGCGCTCACCGCTTTGGGCTATCTGACCTCGACCAGCTTTGGCGGTAGTAAGGCCCTCTCCAAAACAGACCTCACCCCGCTTGCAGGGCGCACTGTCATCATTTGGCCGGATCACGACCAGCCGGGGCAGGAATATGCTGCGCAACTGGCAGAGCAACTTCTGACCCGCCATAAGGCGACGCCGATCATCCTGCCGATCAGCGCGGAGTTGGTGAAGACGCACGACCCGCGTGATCTGCTTTCGACAATCTTGCCGAAGGGCTGGGACGTGGCAGATGCCATCGCCGCAGGCTGGGGATGTAGCGAGATTGACGCCTTGGCAAATAGCGTCGCTTGTAACCTCCCTAACGCTACGATTCCTTACGTACAGGCGCAGACCAAACCTGCCGTAAACGATAACCAATTCCCTACGTACGATACGGAAAATTCGCAAACAGATTCCCTACGTAACGATACGTACGAACAAACTGCCAATGTGGACGACCTTGAGTTATGGAAAACCCCGCAGGGCGAACCCTACGTAACGATACGTAGCAAAGGCCATTTTGAGCATTGGCCGCTTGGGTCCACAACGTTACGCAATTATCTTTCCTACGCGCATTACAAATCCGAAGGCAAAGCCCCGTCGAACGCCGCGCTGGATGACAAGCGCCGGATGCTCGAAGGCATGGCGCGATTTGAAGGTGAGACGCATCCCGTCTTTAGTCGCGTGGCTTCCATCGGGCGCACGCTCTATCTCGATCTTGGAAATGAAGACTGGCAAACCATCGCCATCACCTCCGAGGGCTGGCAAGTCGTCGATCATTCCCCCGCACGGTTTCGCAGATCGCACGCGATGCAAGCGCTTCCCACACCGGAACGCCATCCCGACGGGATCAACCTGCTACGCAAGTTTCTGAATGTGGAAACTGAGGCGGATTTCCAGATGTTGGTCGCGTGGCTCTTAGGGTGTTTCCATCCCAAAGGCCCTTACCCAATTTTGATCCTCTCAGGCGAGCAAGGCAGCGCCAAAAGCACCACGGCGCAAACCCTGCGCGATCTGATTGACCCTGCAAGCCCCAGTACGCGCAGCACACCCAACTCTGAGCAAGATTTAGTCATCGCCGCGATGCACAACCATGTTCTGAGCTTTGACAATCTCTCAACCATCCGCCCCTCGATGGCCGATGCCTTTTGTCGGATTGCTACGGGCGGCGGTTTCGGCACCCGCAAGCTGCACACAGACAGCGACGAAGTGCTGTTTAACGCGACGCGGCCTTGCTTGCTCAACGGTATTCCAGACCTCGCCGCACGACCCGATCTCGCAGATCGCGCCATCGGCATACATCTGCCCGCCATTCCGCCAAGCAAGCGCCAATCTTTGGGCAGCTTCAATCGGGAGTTTGAAAAGGCCAAGCCGTTTATCCTTGGGGCGTTATTGGATGCCGTTGCTTGCGCTCTTGGGCGGATCGACACTGTGACGCTCACAGAGGCCCCTAGAATGGCAGACTTCGCAAAATGGGTCGTAGCTGCCGAAGGGACCCTTGGATGGCCACAGGGGGCGTTTCTGGACTCCTACAGCGCCAATCGCGCCCAAAGTGACCAAGCCGCGGTTGAATCCAACCCCGTCGCCCTTTCGATCCTATCCTTGATCGAACAGCAACGCACATGGAGCGGCACAGCAACAGAACTTCGGCAAAAGCTGCGCGTGTGCTTTCCTGCGCTCACGGAAGACAGCCACAGCTTTCCGCGATCAGAGGCACGGTTTGGCGCGGCCCTCCGAAGGGTTCAGCCCGTTTTACGGCGGCGTGACATCACTATGAGCTTCAGCCGCGAGGGCAAAACAGGGGTGCGGGTGATCCAGATCGCTTCTGGTTGAGCGAGAACATCAAACTTAGAGAAAAGAAAAAGTCTCGGCCCAATGGGTCGGGAGTTTCTCTACGTAACGATTGAATTCTGGGGTTGTCCTTCGTTTCTTAGGAAAAGGATTAGGCTAGATAGAATTCGTTGGTGACGTGTCCGTAAGTCCACCGACGAAGCGGATCACATCAAACGCCGTTGCTTTAAAAACTACCGACGCAAGTCTCCGGTCTATTTCGTCGCGTTCCACACCCGCTATTCCGTCTACCGTGCAAACCAATTTATAAGCTTCATCATCTTTGAAATCTAAGCTCGCGGCGATATTAACAATCGGAGCCAGATATCCAGCGCATACACTTTTCATCTCGGCCCTTAGAAGGTTTTCATCAATTCCATTGGTTCTCACCCCAATATTATGCGCAACTAAGCCCAAATATATATCAACAATCTCAAGGCGTTCCTTTTCCGGCAAATCACTAACCATTACGGCAGTTACCACTATTGAAACGCAAAATACCTCGACATTATGAGAGTCAAATCTTTTGTATTGGCTATATTTTCCCAGGATTTTCTCAAAAACTTCATCCGTCAATTGCATAAGGCTGTGAACATATGTCGCGTCTACGGAATCAATCCGATTCAACCTGTCCAAGAAATCTTGACCTTTATCAGAAACCTCATTTTTCGACGGATGTATCACTTGGTCAGTTTTAGGTGCCCCCATTTTTTCTATTTTTTCGTTGGATGATTCTTTCCAATCAGGAAAAATAAAGTAAATTGCAATTGCCACAAGACTTCCGAATACTACCAAAGGGAATAGCAGTTTCACCCAATCGGGCAGTGCTGAAATTTGTTCTTCGAAAAATACTTTGAGAGTAATAATTATTCCAGCAGCTACACTTGGGAATGCTAATTTATTCATAATACCGCCGTTTTGATTTGATACTTTATAGGGGTGTGCCAGTACCGTCTCTAACATAGTTGAAAGTACTTCAGCTATCGTTTCGCAATGTACAAGAATTTCTGTGCTATCTAGCAGTCCACACCGTGATTAAATGATCACGTGGCTGCCAGTGCTGACAGTACCGACGGTGGATTGATCATACCCCACTTCGCTGACAAAAACTTATCGGTCAGAACGGTCCTTTTTGGCACCTTTCAAATTCACTCAATTTGCGAGGCTATTTGTAGCTGCGTCATCCGGCACCGAGCGTTCCGCGTGCCGACGGCGGATTTGCAGCGTGTTTATCGGGGAATCGGTTTTCGGGTGCTTCCACGGTGCTTATGTTTGCTCCCAACCGTAGCACCGTTGTAGCACCGCCCCAACCGAGCCGAACGCCAAAAGCGCCCCAAGGGGCGTTATGTCGTTGTTTTATATGTTATTTTTTTGGTTGCGGGAGTCAGATTTGAACTGACGACCTTCAGGTTATGAGCCTGACGAGCTACCGGGCTGCTCCATCCCGCGACGCTTAGGCATTTTGCCTTAGTTCGCATCCCAGTTTTTGTAAT
>NZ_JBGFCD010000042.1:0-4889 GCF_041205405.1 Falsihalocynthiibacter sp. S25ZX9 | reverse complement strand
GTCAGTGCGATCCGCACCGCATCTTCCCTAAATTCGTCTGTTCGTTTCAGTCCCATGCTCAGTCTCCTTTGTTGCAGTAAATGCTATCAAAGGAGCGGCATCAAACCGTGACAGGTCCAAAATGCTATCAAAGGAGCGGCATCAAACCGTGACAGGTCCAATCAGGTCTGTCTCACTGCGCCGCATTTTTTAATACTCCGTTACTTTTGAGAATTCGTTGCAGAGTGCGCCTGTGCATGCTCAAAAGACGTGCCGCCTGCGAAACGTTATCGCCCGCCTCATGGAAGACGCACTCGATATGCTCAAGGCGAGCCTCATTTGGTGAAAGAGTGTTTACGGGCGCGGGTGGCCTTTGATCCGAAGGCGTCATCAGTGCATCGACGATCTCGGAGGTAG
Organism: Falsihalocynthiibacter sp. S25ZX9; assembly: GCF_041205405.1. Lineage (NCBI taxonomy): Bacteria > Pseudomonadati > Pseudomonadota > Alphaproteobacteria > Rhodobacterales > Roseobacteraceae > Falsihalocynthiibacter > Falsihalocynthiibacter sp. S25ZX9. The sequence continues at coordinate 4,493 of NZ_JBGFCD010000042.1, read as the reverse complement.
TCGCGGGCTTGGTTATGTAGTCCACGGCTCCCATGCGTGCTGCAGCAACAGCCGTAGGAATGTTGCCAAAACCGGTCAGAATGACGGCGCTTGATTTTGGATTGCGCTCTTTCAAAAACTCCACGACATCAAGACCGCTACCGTCCAATAGTTTTAAGTCGGCAATCAAGTAATCAGGCATCCCTTGGCAAATAGCGAGCAATCCCTCAGCAACGCTGGAACATGTTTTCGTCACAAACCCGCGTCGATCCATCGCTTTGGCTAGGCGATCACGAAGCGCATCGTCATCTTCAACGATTAGAAGTGTCTTAATCTTTGGGATACCCATTAGAACGTACTCCTTTTAAAGTATACGGAAGCAAGCCTCCCATGGATCTCTATTGCGTCAATCCGTCGCTCCAATTGCCGAAAATGGTGCTATCGGGTTAATTCGAGCTCGGCTGTACTAAGCCAGTGAGGCTGCTATTTATGTAGCTCAAAGACCGTGCCACACAGTGAGAGTAGCGGTGTAATTCAGTTCCCTCAGACACTCCTTAAAGAGACATCGAACAGCAATCGTAGATCCTTCAAATTGTCGGGCCTTGGGCCGCCCCACCACGAACGGCGATTTTGCAGCGTGGTTTCAACCGGTTGACGTAACACTTTAATCTTTGAGAAAGATGGAGTGTTTATCACGAAGTATCGCCCGCGAACGTTTTATGCGGACAAGCAGAAGTCCGAGATGTGGGATCGCTGGCAGCGCGGAGAGTCTATGAGTTCGATTGGGCGTCACTTCAATCGTGTGTCGTCTTCGATCTTCCCTCATTTGGCGCGATTTGGTGGGATCAGACCCGCTGATCGCACGCGGTAACGATGTGCTTTGAGCCTCATGGAACGGGAAGAGATTTCCCGTGGGCTTGTCACAAAACGGTCATTTCGTTCAATCGCGCAAATCCTGAACCGGTAGCCTTCAACAATCAGCCGCGAGGTTCGCAGGAATGGCGGACGACACGCTTATCGCGCCGCCCCCTCAGACCTGCGCGCTTGGGACTGCGCAACTCGGCCCAAGTTGTGTAAGCTCTCATTCAACGACCTTTGTGCTTGTTAATAGCGCGCAAGCTGCGTCGGAAATGGTCACCGCAGAAAATCGCAGGGTGGCTCAGAATCAAGAATGCAATTCCGATAAGTGAACGCCCAGCTGAGGGTGAAAATCGCGCTGTCCCAGGCCATTGGGCCTCTCGGTGATGCAAGCTAATTGAGGGCGATCTGATTGTGGGATCCAACAACAGCTATATCGCCACGTTGGTTAAGCGGCATTCGAATTTTGTGATGCTGGCAAAAGTAGAGAACAAGGACACCCAAAGCGTCATAACTACCCTTATTAAACAGGCGCGAAAGCTGCCTAAAGAGCTTTACATATCGCTGACATAGGATCGCGGATCTGAGATGGCTGGGCATCGAAACTTTACAGTAGCGACACAAATCGACGTCTACTTCTGCGACCCTCAATCGCCGTAGCAAAGGGGCAGCAAGGAAAACACCAACCGCCTTCTCAGACAGTACTTCCCCAAAGGCACTGATATATCGGGTTTTAGGCAAGCTAAACTCAGCGCCGTCGCACGTCAGCTTAACGAGCGGCCAAGAAAGCCCTTGCAATACCAAACCCCAGAAGAGAAATTTGAAGCATGTGTTGCGGCGACCCTTTGAAACCACAGCCCGAAGCGGACCAAAACTCCCGTGCCGACCCAGGTCTCCACTTTGTTCTTGCAAGGCATTTCGTAAATGTGATCCGTTCGGGACACCACCACGTAATACCATAAAGCATCTATATCTCGAACGGCCCAAAATCGAATGATTAACACAATGAAACATAGTGAATCGATGACATCACAATCCACCAAAGTAGATGAAATTCATTTCCCCGACGCGTTAGGCCAACCGACACCGCAATCTTGCGCTGTCTTGGTCACGGGCGCAGCCAAGCGGTTGGGGCGGTCAATTGCCGTGGACCTCGCGGCCGCAGGTTGGCCGGTTGTCATCCACTACAATGGTTCGAAGGACGCTGCCATTCAGGTCAAGAATGCCATAGAAGAGGGCGGTGGGCGCGCCGAAATCGTGCAAGCAGATCTGTCGCTTGAAGAAGATGTGAATAGCCTCATTGAACGTGCAGAAAATCTGCTCGGACCGATCGGTGTATTGATCAACAATGCCTCCGTATTCGAATGGGACGATCTGTCATCGGCAACCGCAGAGTCCTTTACGCGCCACATGGATATCCATGTCAAAACACCATTGATCCTGTGCCAGCATTTCGCCAAGCGGCTATCAGAAAGCGCTGGTGGGATCATCGTTAATGTGATCGACTCCCGCGTTCTAAATCCAACGCCGCGTCATTTGACCTATACCCTTTCGAAAACAGGTTTGTGGGCCCTGACCCAGGCCTTAGCCCAAGAGTTTGCGCCTCGGATTAGGGTCAATGCAATCGGACCAGGTCCCATCCTGCCTCAGGTGGGGCAGACAGAAGAAGAGTTCCGCGCCCGTTGTGCCTGCCTTCCATTGCAACGGCCAGCTACGTTGTCCGAAGTGTGTGCCTCCGTTCGCTTCCTGATTGCCCAAAGAGGGATAACGGGGCAGATGATCGCTCTTGACGGCGGAGGCCATCTCACTGGCCATCACAAATCTGCGTTGTAAGGCGCGAAACGTTAGCCAATATGATAAAGAGACGCGAACATCCGGTGATCGTAGCTGACTTGCTGAAATGTGGGGCCGCTGGTGAGAATTGACACGGCATCATGGCTGTGCAGCGACTCCTGATGGCTGGCAACCACGCGAAAGTCACCGACGCGATCCTCTCGCTCCAGACCCTCGCAAATCAGCCGAACAGCGTCTTCAACAAAGATTGGATTGGAGGCATTGAGCTCTGCAAAGGCTTGCTCGTCTTCGCGCTTTACCATCACTTGTGTCTCTGTTGGGATAGCAGCAACGCACAGCTCCACAAGGTCTTCAGTCCAAAGGGATTGACCGTTCTTAATCACTGCAGAAATACGTGCAACCGAACGCTGCGAGTGCGGGGTTGCAATCTGGCCACGACTTTTGCGCGCATGCTCGGACAGTTCCAAGGAACACGGACATGTTGACGAGTAGACATAATCAAAGTGAATGATACCCGTGCTTTCCGGCCCATGCCGGATCACCTCAACCGCGACATCATAATACTGGAAACCATCAAGATTGCTGCGCAGTGAGCGCTTCAGCAACGGGTAACGGAAGCTCAATTGTAGCCGCGCATCGAGACTCTCGAGATCATCCAGATAACCTTTCAGAACCCGGTCTATCCGTGCAAGGTCGAAGGGCTCATCAGAATGACTGTAGAATGAGCGCATAATCCGGCTCATATTGATGCCCTTCTTCGAGGCTTCAAGGGAGACCGAACCGGTTACCGACGTCTCCAGCACCAACTGTCCGCCAGCGCGGGTCTGCCACTTCAGCGGAAGGCGAAAGTTTGAAATGCCGACATGCTGGATTTCAGTTTTGGCACCCTTTATCAGGCTCGATGGCCCGTTCTGCAGATCGGGCATACTTGCCTTGTAAGCTGCATCGGGAACAAATTGTTCTGGGTAGCTTCTGTTTAGATCGGCTCTGTAGCTGCGTATCGACCCGCTGAGATCGTCATCCAATCTCAACACACTGCTGCGCTTGATAATTTCAAGTGCGCTTTTCACCTCATCATAAGTGGGCGCGGGTAAATCATCCGCTTCGGGCAGCTGATTGGATAGCACGATATAGTTCATGGCCTGTAACTCCCTAAGTAACAGAAGGTATACGGGCCAAGTTTTGTGTCAGATCACTTATTGATGCTGATTATGCGGGGAATTACAGCACAGCTTTTGGGCTTCGGGTCACAAGCGGAGGTTCAGGCTGCAAAACCTGATAGCGGCCTGGAGCGAGAAACGTAAAAACGGAATGCGATCGATCCGTGTTAGCTTGCTTTTCCACGGATCAACCATAGTTGCTTTCTCAGGCCTGACCTGACCAACGTAATCAGGTAATCCTCCCAATAATTAGAGGTGTTCAAAAGTCGAATTTTCTCGGCAAGATATCTGAGGAGATTTCTGATGAAGACAACACGATACAGCGACGCAAAGATCATGAGCATTTTGAATCAGGCGGAGAGTGGTGTGCCGGTCTCTGAACTGTGCCGCTAGCATGGAATGAACAGCGCGAGCTTCTACAAGTAGCGTGCATTTCAAATCAGTGAGACGTGCTACCGCTACAACCCCGTTTTGAGCGAAGAGAACGAAGAGATTGGCGGGAACGGTTGACCGGGAACAAGCACACGTGGAGCTTTGGCTTGTGTTTTTTATATCTGCGCAACGTGCAGGGATACGGCTTGATGGACCTGTCACGGTTTGATGCCGCTCCTTTGATAGCATTTACTGCAACAAAGGAGACTGAGCATGGGACTGAAACGAACAGACGAATTTAGGGAAGATGCGGTGCGGATCGCACTGACC
>NZ_JBGFCD010000041.1:0-5103 GCF_041205405.1 Falsihalocynthiibacter sp. S25ZX9 | reverse complement strand
GGATTCGATAGAGGCGGGAAGAAGATATCCTCTGCGCCGTTTAGAAAACTCCTAAATCGCTACCTATCATGCAAAGTACGCGGCTTGTGAACGCAAGCCCAGGGATAGCTAGGAGCAAGAAACCAAACGAGTAAAATAGGAGAACAAAGTAAACTGCCGATCGGTTGCTGTGCCTGTTTTTTACGTTGTAGAACGCACGCAATACATCAATAGTCAGCTGCCCATCTCCATTCTTCTTAAGAGCGTCTGATGCTGTTTTCAGGCTTTTAGTCCTATCGAGCCACGGAGCTCTGTTTATAAAGCTCGAAACTATCTGAGGTCTGCGCGATTTTATTGTAACATACATCGACCGAAGATTAAGGGCCGTAACGCTGTCTACCGATTGGAGTACGTAATCCGAAATGCTTCGCGAACCTTTCACGACCTCGGGTGCGAAAAGTCGGTAAGCGATAGTACCGATGCCAAGGAGCAGTAGGCCGCAGTAAACTAGGTTTAGACGCATAGAGAAAACAATCCAGGGAGGGCACTGGCTCAATTGATCTGGATTTTCAAGCAAACCTCCCATGCCTCCTAAAAAATCTTTGATCTTCGAATGATAAAGGATCATGTAGCCGATGAATGGTGTGCTCATGGTTAAACTAGCTGGCAGACTCTGACCAAACCCCCTTAGCAGGTGCCAGTTTAAAGTCCTTTTTCGCCAGGCCTCTGGCTGCCAATCGTCATCCTGCTTGACAGTTTCGTCCACTACACAATCCCCTTTAAGTTTTTGCGAGGCGTAAAGTGCGGTTTTCATGCGTGTAATAGTCGCCGACTGTAACCTCAGGAATATCTAGCTCTGGCGCGATCATTGAGGTGGCAATAATTAGCTGGTTTCCGGAAGTAGCATTCATTGACTTCTCGTGCAAAATTCGCTGAAAATTACGGCTTCTTTCCGGCTCTAACCCCTTGTCCTCGATTGTATCCATCAACATGAACCTTGGATGAGAGAATAATGCATGGTTTGCCGCTGCTGTTGCGAACGAAGCGATAAAGCTGTTCCTTAGGTACACCATTGAGCTGGCTGAAAAGAACGACTCTCCATTTACATTTATCCTATCTCCATCAAACTCAAAGTTCACTGTTTTAGCGTTCTTGAAAGTTGATTGTCTTTCCAAGTCCCTTCGCAGGAAATCTAACACTTCCAATTCAATTGATCGTCGAGATTGTGATATTTGGTTTCGGTCTCGCTTTTCAGACACCGCTAATACGGATTTTTCGCTATCAATTTTTTTTTGTAACTCGTCTCGACGTTGCTGGGCTTCATGCAATTCCGCCACAACCGATTTCCTCGCGGCGAGTTCCTCCAAATTTCTCTGGGCATAACCAGCCTCGCGATTGAGAGCTCGTAACTTTGACCGCAGCTCAGTGGTCGGGCTCCGTAGTGACACCGTATAATGACGGCCCGCTTGCTCCCACAACTCAGTAGTTTGCGTCAATTTAGCCTTCAAAGAAGAGGCCTTTTGCAGCCTATTTTCTTGTAGGTCCAGAGAGCTTTGCTTTTGACGAGCATACTCATTAATCAGCCGCAACGCTCTTTCTTTGACTTGCTGCTGATCAGATGCCTGTTTGCAGAGCGAACAAGCGCCTTCAATATCTGTTCCCCCTACTGGTGCAAAGCAGGCGGGACAAAACTCAAAATTCAGAGCGTTGAGTTCGTCCACGATTAATTTAGACTCATGCAAGGCATCGAGCTTCTTTGTCAAAGATGCAATGAACTCATCCGAGTCTGCAGCTTCAAGTTCGACAAAATTGAGTTCTTCTGTGATTTGCCCAATCTCGATCTGGAGTTGCTGTACCCTAGAGTAGGTTTCTTTCTGATCGTTAAGTGAAAGCCGGTCTTCGAACTGTGCCGAGAAGACTTGTGCCTCAATTTTTTCTATCTCAGCATTCAGGTTCTCGAGTTCACGTTCTAGTCTCAAATGCTCTTGCAAAATCCATTCATTAGTTAATGGATGTCCGTCTCGTCCGTGCATACGAGTGAGCGTTGAAATACGGGAAATTACGTCCTTAATTTCAGCTTCATAAGCCTTCAGATTTAGCTTGGCGGCATAGTAGTCTTCACTGAAGGCTCCTAGCAAAAGATCACCAACAGTTTGACGGGTGATTGCATCATCAAATGGTTGGCCTCTGAACAATTTTTCTACTGAACTCAACTGATCTGAATAAAGTAGGCGCAGGAGTTGGTTCATTGTGATTTTAGTGTTTGCTTCCCCATACTGAACTTCTGGCAAATCAAGAAGCCGGAACATTACTTGCGAGAAGCTCTCCGATTTACCTCTCCTGAATGAATAACGCTCCCAGCCTTCCAAACTCGTTTTCGAGGCTTCGGATGATGGGCCGAAGAACACCTTCATTGGCTGAGATGATTTTCTTTCAACATCTCTTTGAAGCGTAACATCTTTTCCGTTCAGCTTGACGCCCATCATAACGGAATCGCAATTCAAGGCGGCCTCGCGCCACTGATTCTCAAGTAAATCACCTCCCAGTCCATAGAAGATGAAATCCATAATTGTGGACTTCCCAGAGCTGTTTTCTCCTCGAATGATGTTCAGCCCGGAATGGAACTTCTCATCAAAAACGCGTTGTCCACGACGGAATATTGCAAGATCTACGACTTCAAGATTTGGCTTAAACAACGTCATAGCTGAACTCCCCAAGGCCACTTCTGGCAAAAATTCCATCTTTTCCAAGGTCGCCAATTTTTGGGAAACTAAGTGCCAAGAAATTCACTAAATCAGGCTTCCTTTCCCGGAATTCATTGATAGATGATCGAAGTTCTTTTGGTAAAACATTTTGCACAAGAACCAGTGTATCGGTTCTCAATGCATTGGGATCAATCATTTTGGAACCCGCAAGCGCGCTTACTGCAGTGGCTTGAATCATTTCCATCCTTTCGAAAACAGTTCTGGCACTTGGAAAATGGTCATAATTTGATTTCGGATAGTTGCGAACAATACCGTTTCGATCTTTTCTGAACCCTTCTACGTTCGATGGGGCACGTACCCCTTCCAAAGCCCAAGGGAAACAAAGAAAGAAGTCCGCAGCTCTAGCTGCTCTATAGGTGAAAGTATGATCCTTAGCACATGTCAAAAGTACCAAAAGGCGGAACGTCGTATGATAGGGGTCATAAGCCGGGGTATAAGTAAGGGAAAACATCAATTCCACCTAACGTAGCATCGGTCAGCTAGCCAATAGATCATTCCTCGAACATGCGCATGATTTATAGTAAAATGCTCAAAGCCTGCACCCATATCATTCATAGTTGGATCTATAATTTTTTCATCTATGATTTTATCGATATCTTGTCTGTCCAATGACGCTGCATGTGGAGAAATGTGGTTTTCAAAGACATCGTTTATCCGAGCTAAAAACAGTGCAAAAATCTTTTGTGCCGACGGATAATGCTGCCACTTTGCGAGCAATTTTGCGAAAAGCTCTTTCTTTTGCTGAGCTCCCTCTAGCTGATCTTCACGTTCCGCCGCCCTAAGCTTTGCCTCGAGACCAACCTGAGATGCGGAACTCCGTCTATCATTGAACATTTGAAGATCGTCAATAAACCCTTCAATACAAACATTTTCTTGGGACATTTCTTCACTTAGGCGTCCCAAAAGGCCTGGAATTTGCGAATTATTTGTCAAAAAAACTGCTCTACACAATATTTAGGTTCGGACCTGTTCAAAACCACCACTATTAGTGAACTTTTGCAGATTATCCATACAACTTCAAGCTGCAACAATGACTTAGCTACTGGTATTATTAAAATATTTTAATGAACGTTGAAGTTTCATTAACGATAAAGGCAATCTCTAAAAGCATCCTGGCACCGCTAATTACTCAACTTTGAGCCATGCTCCATGCTTGTCCCTCCGCTCCAGATACCCCTTACACCGGACGACTTCCCGGTTCTGGATTTGCCCTTTTGCCATTCCATCGGTGATATCCGGGTGCTCAGACAGGTCCGGGAGTTTAATTGAGGTGGGCAAAGCTCTACCCACAACAGCCTCCGACGCCTTTGCCATGGCAACCCTAAGTTCTGTCACTCGCCTATATTCGACGATGTAGCTGTCGTGGACAGATAGGACTGGAATGCCCTGCTCGGTGAAGTGACTGTGAATATGGGCAGTAATGTCGCTATCAATTCGCATGAGCTGGATACCCTTATCGCTGAACAAATAGTCTGAAATTTTGGGGTTTCGGGCCAAGAAGGCGTTAAGGAATTTATCAATTTGAATATCAGTCGCTTGCTTTGCCCAGTGAGTATTACTAAACCCGTTGCGAAACGCCTTGTATGCAGATGATTTATCCTTTGCGTTCAATGAAGTAAGCACTAACCGCTTAACTATGTTCCGGACCATTTCATCAGGATACGCATGAAATTTTATTGGGGAAAGGTCATAGGGGTCGCCCACTAATTCCTCCGCAATTTCCGCATAAAGCAGGTTGATGTGAAGGCCCTGAAAGTCCACCTCTACCGTCGGTTCATCGTTGATGAATATCTGTGAACGCCAGTCGCCGTTTATTCTTTGCCACCACCCGCCATAGAACCGACCATTCATCTGCCAGTCGCTTCGGCTGAAAATGCGCCTTAACCGTGGAGGTCCACCATCAACCCGGATGGCATAGGTGTCCCCTTCCTCTACAGGTTCGATTGTGGGGTCTTCAAGTGAGGGAATGTCGATAAAAGACGAGGCAATCAGCTCGTTATAAGCCAACACTTCCTCCCGCATCTTATCGGTCTCGGGAGTGTCCTCGTATTCAATCTGTTTGTTGTTTTTGTCCTTCAGGATAATGACTTCTTCGCCTTCCGCCCGACCAATATCCTCGCGGTCGAACTTGGCCTTGGCAAACCAACCCTGCATAATTTCAGCTGCACGTATCCTTGTGGTTCTGTTTCCCTTCGCCCCAGGAGCGGAATAACTGCCCTTTGCCATGTCGATAAGGTTTGCGTCGTGTAGGGACTGAATGATCGGCACCAGTTTCTTCGACAGGTGCAGTGCGTTATATCGAGAGTTCGTTTTCCAGGCGTTTACCGACATGGATACCCCGATACACAACGTAGGATCT
>NZ_JBGFCD010000040.1:0-5739 GCF_041205405.1 Falsihalocynthiibacter sp. S25ZX9 | reverse complement strand
GGTCAGTGCGATCCGCACCGCATCTTCCCTAAATTCGTCTGTTCGTTTCAGTCCCATGCTCAGTCTCCTTTGTTGCAGTAAATGCTATCAAAGGAGCGGCATCAAACCGTGACAGGTCCAATCACCTGCCGGTCAAAGGGTAGCGCTGATGGTTGTAGTGATCGACGAAGGCTTCGATCTGCGCTTCGAGATCACCTGGCAGGAAGTAATGTTCCAGCAGAATGCGGTTCTTCAGGGTTTGGTGCCATCGTTCCATTGCACGGCAGTCGATACGAAGTATCGATGAGAGTGGATCTTGCCTTGTGTTTGTGGATGATACGGCGCGCCACGAGAATGCTTCATCCCTTTGCCTTTGAGCCAGTCAGCCAAGTCGCCGGACACGTAGCTGGAGACGTTGTCGCTGAGTAGGGAGTAAACGTGGCTTGTGAACGACATGTACCTGATCGCAACCCGACGCTTCTAAAGCGAGGTCCAGCGTGTCAGTCACGTCTTGTGTCCGCATGTTGGTGCAGAGCTTCCACGCGATGATATAGCGGCTGTAATCGTCAAGGATCGTGCTGAGATAGAACCAGCCCCAGCCGATGATCTTGAGATATGTGAAGTCGGTCTGCCACAGCTGGTTGATCGCCGTGGTTTTGTCTTTGAACTCGCTCGCGGCCTTGATCACGATAAAGGTAGGGCTTGTGATTAAATCATGTGCTTTCAGGATTCGATATGTTGAAGCCTCTGATACAAAGTAACTTTCCTTGTCTGTGAAGGTCACCGCAAGCTCGCGGGGTGACAACTCTGTTTCTTTCAACGCCAGCTTGATGACCTTGCGCCGCACCTCATCAGGAATGCGGTTCCAGACGTGTTTGGGCTTGGGAGATTGGTCCTGCAATCCAGCTTCTCCGCGCTGGAGGTATCGGTCGTACCAGCGATAGAATGTGGTGCGAGGGATGCCCAGCTTAGCCAATGTCAGGCGGGCCGATAGATGCGATCCTTCGACCAGCCGGATGATCTATAACTTCTCGGATGGGGGATACCTCATTCGTGGTCGCCCCCATCCATTGCCTGGCAGGTGATGCAAGCATCACCGAGAGGGGCCAAGCATGTTTTTTTGAGCAAACGGAGTTCGAGGGTTTGTTCTGCCACGACCTCCTTCAGATCGCGCGCTTCACGGCGCAGATCCTTCACCTCGTCAGTGTTCGCGGCCCGGGCTGTATCGCCAGCCAGCCGCTTCTTGCCAGCTTCCATGAAGCCCTTCGACCATTTGTAATAGATGCCTTGGGAAATGCCCTCACGACGACACAGCTCAGCAATGCTGTCTTCGCCACGCAGGCCATCCAGGACGATCCTGACCTTCTCCTCGGATGAGTAATGCTTGCGGGTAGCGCGCTTGATATCTTTGACCAGCTTCTCGCCGGGGCTTTTGCGTGTTCCAGTTGTCTGTCTCATCTTCCACTCCTCAGTGGTTACGATGAGCCAAGAACACTCTCTTATCAAATTACCCCATTTGGTCCCATAGGCGCTGACGTCAGTCATTGTGTTCTCAAAAAGATGAAGCAGTTGCGCCAGATTGAAGCTGCAGAAATCATGGTGGCCATGAACAAGTATACAGTCAATTATGCACGTTCGCTTTTGGCCGCGACGCCAGCAAGCCAACTTGTTAATCCGGAAAAACCTAAAGCTGCAAAGGGTATTTCCCAACAGCAACTGGAACTGATGGAGCGGGAGTCAACCAATCTGGAACGAGAGTTTCGACTTGTTGAAGACTCCTATGGTACTGACCATCTCGATCTGGTTCTGGCGCGCGGTTATGTTTCAAAACTTATCAGCAATACAAGGGGCATACGATACATGAAAATGCACCACGCTGAATTTTTACCTGAGCTTAGAAAGATAACGGAGTCGGACGCCCTGACTTCCTGATCACAATGGTTTCGCCAAATAGGGTGAGGTCACGGTAGGGGACCCGGACCCACAAAAGCGGGGGAGCCGCAGGAGACACCGCACGGTGAGGCGGATCAATTGCGGCGGTGGGGATGGCGGCGAACCCGTTCTGGGCCCATCACGCCAGGACTAATTATCTGGCAAATGTGAAAATTCTTCGCAACTGGGCGACGTGCCGGATGGATTATGCCCGCGCGCCGCCTTTTTTCGTTTAATGACAATATGTTAAATCGTCGATGTCATAGAAAAGGCCCCAGTGAGCAGTCCAGAATTTGGACCCCACAATAAGCATAAAGAATAACTCGTTGCGACCCTCGACTATCTCACCAGAAACTTAGGTCCAAAGAATTCGCTACGGACAGCGAAAAGCTGGCTGTTTGACTGTGGCGACGATATCTACGCGGAATATATTTGCGGCCTCATAGGTCTAGTAGAGACGAGTTCAAATTCGCCTGAAACTACCGGCAGGGTTATTTTGTTGTGCGTTCATGTTGCTTCAAAATGTCTAAAGCCACGATAATAAGCGCGTTTCTATGGGTCGCAGCTAGGTTCACTTTTGGTGCGCAGCCTTCTTCATGAGCTTGAAGGAAACGTGAAGCGCAAAGACACCAACTGTCACCGGCTTTGAGGCCAACAAAACCGAACTCAGGCCGAGATGTGCTTAGGTCATTGCCGACATATTTTGAGAATGCGAGAAACTCTGCCGTCATAACCGCACAAACAGTGTGAGAACCTCTATCTTCTGTGCACGTGTTGCAATGTCCATCTCTAAAAAAACCGGTCACTGGTTTAGAGCTGCAAAGCTGCAAAGGGCCACCTAATATGTTGATTTTTTCTTCAGGTTGCATAGCAAACTCCTACGGTATTGCGAGATAGTGCTAAAGGTATCCGAACTATTAGTCTCCGACTATCACCTCTTTAACTATCAGAGCTTGAAGGCTTTGTTTACCGCTACCTTTTACAATCGAAATTGAATTTACTACCGGGCCACGTGGACTGATTCGATCAAGCCGGGCAGGCATTAACGTTCACAACGCATTTCCAGCGTTTCCGGCGTCGCCCAGATTTGATTTGGCGTTATGTCATCATCCAGCCGGGTCCCATCGTATTCACCTGCATGTGGTGATCACCCACATCGCGTGCCACTGTACGGATAATTTTGGCCCAGTTACTGTATCTGCACATAATTTTCCACCTACCGGTGGCGTACTCAAGACTATTATAAATCAAACACTGATGGGTCTTTTTGTACCACATACATCGTTCCGAAGCGAAGTAAGATCAGACATAAATTCGGTCAGTATTATTACTCTGAGGGAACTTAGTTAAAATTGGTAAACGTTCAGGGGAGCCTGTACAAGTAACCCAACGAATATGACCGCAGATAAATTCGCGGATACAATCATATCAACGGAGAGATGAGATAACGATGATAAAACACATAATGTCGAAAAGGATCAAATAGATGAATATCTATGACTTGAAAAATCAGGGCGCCATAGTGACCGGAGGCGCGCAGGGGATCGGCTATGCGGTTGCCGAACGACTGGTAGCGTCAGGTGCTACCGTTGCGATCTGGGATCAAGATCAGGCATTGGCAAAACAGGCGGCTGATAGCCTTGGCAATGGCTGTGTCGCCTTTGGTGTGGATGTGACGGATCCTGACCGCGTTGCATCGGTTTTTGCCGAAGTCGAGCAACAAGTCGGCCCCGTTTCCATCCTTGTCAATTCCGCGGGCGTCGCGGGTTCAAATGCAAAAGTTATCGACTACGAGCCTGCAGAATGGCGCTCGATTATAGACATAAATCTCAATGGAACGTTTAATTGTTGCAAGGCTGTGCTCGCTGGGTTTCAAGCGCGGCAATTCGGTCGCATTGTCAATATCGCTTCTATCGCTGGCAAAGAAGGCAATCCCAATGCTGCAGCATATTCTTCGTCAAAAGCTGGTGTCATTGCACTAACTAAATCACTTGGAAAGGAACATGCAGATCTTGATATCTCAGTGAATTGCGTGACGCCTGCAGCGGCTAAAACACGGATCTTCGACCAAATGAGCCAAGAGCATATCGATTTTATGCTTTCCAAAATCCCGCGGGGTCGGTTCCTGCGCTTAGAAGAAGCCGCGAGCATGATTGCTTGGCTTTGTACTCCCGAAAATTCGTTTACAACAGGTGCTGTCTTCGACTTGAGCGGTGGTCGTGCAACTTATTGAAAGAATTAAGAACATGAAACGGTATTGTCAGAGGAAACCGACTTGAGCGGGGCAGGGCATCCAATTAGCGTTTGATAATGACAAAACGCTCTCCTTTTGCTACTTAAAAACTAATCCAGAAATTATCCGCCTTTGACCTTTATTACATATGGCAGGCATTAACCTATTCCGCCTCAATGACGGCGCCCGAAGGAGCCTGCCAAGGACAGGCATGCAGCCTCGCAAAGATTATCAAGTGGTCGTTTTTAAGGGTCATGGGAGAAGCGATGCGAATAGATCCGCTATGGAAAAAAGGATCAGTACGACGGCCGCTGAAAAGACGATCCCCAGACTGATGAAAAGCCCGTCGCGCTGCACAAGCCCCCATGACAGGCAGGCGAGAGCAACAGCGGGCGGAACATTAATTAAAGGGATCGGCAGTAGCAACACAAGCGACATGAATAGGCACAAGGCCCCGATGATCCTTTCACGGCGTCCCAGTACTGACAGGCGGTTTCGGCTCACGCGTTCGACCGAGCGAAGCGGCCGGATCATATAGCGCGACATCACGGCGATCACCTCATGCGGAATTTTGATATTGCGGGCACTCGCTGGCAGGTCGCCCCGTTCACCGTAAATCGCCAAATGCGCGGATACAGCGATGAGAGGTACGCCCAAAATCGCCCCGAAACTGGGTATGGGCAAAGGAATGCATTCAGGCAGCGCCATCAAAAAGATAGCAACCCCATGCATGCGTGTGCTCGCCCGGTCGATCGTCTCACCCAGCGTCACATATCCGATCGATTGGCTTTGTTTGTCCAACTCTTGGATGAGCGCTGCAAAACCTGTTTTCTGCGCTTCGGATGGTGGGGCATCTTCCAAATCTTCGGTCTCTAGTTCAGCCAGTATTTGGCATCAGTAAGTGATAATCTTTGTAGTCGGGGTCCAAAGGTGAATCCCTCATATTTGTATCATCTTCTGCTTCCATTCTTACCATGTAAAGTGTGTGCAATTCCAGAGACACCTATTGTCTAGGGAGGCCATGTTTCTTCAAAATGTCTAACGCTCAGAAAATAAGCGCGTTTCTACGGGTCGCAACTAGGTTCACTTTTGGTGCGCAGCCTTCGTAATGAGCTTGCAAGAAGGTTGCGCGCGGAATCAATGCTTACGATTTAACTGAACTTCTTAATGATTTGTTAGCAGATAACCGTTGGCCAGCTTCAAAATTTGAGGCAATATTTCGGAAGGACAAACGATGGGCGCAGAAGAAAGCTGATGCGGAGGGTGGTGTCAGAAGAAACCCTGTTGTGAAAAGTAGGATCATTTCGTAGCTTCGGCGATAACAAAACCTTTGCCATTTCGCTACTTCAAAACCAGTCCTGAGATTATTCGCCTAGCAGTGATGCTCTATGTCCGATTTCCTCTCTCCCTTCGAAACGTAGAGGATTTACTCCACGAACGAGGGATCGACGTCAGCCATGAGACGGTCCGATTCTGGTGGAACCGGTTTGGGCCAATGTTTGCATCTGAGATACGGAAGAAACGAGTGGAACGATTGCGATCCTGGCCTCAATGGCAGTGGCACCTAGATGAGGTTTGTTTTGAAAGTAAACGGC
>NZ_JBGFCD010000039.1:0-2500 GCF_041205405.1 Falsihalocynthiibacter sp. S25ZX9 | reverse complement strand
CCACACCTGTTGAAAAAGGTCGGGATGAGTTGTGCCTAGGGGTGAAAGGCCAATCAAACTCGGAGATAGCTGGTTCTCTGCGAAATCTATTTAGGTAGAGCGTCGGACGAATACTCTCGGGGGTAGAGCACTGAATGGGTAATGGGGACTCACCGTCTTACTGATCCTAATCAAACTCCGAATACCGAGAAGTAATATCCGGCAGACACACTGTGGGTGCTAACGCCCATGGTGAAAAGGGAAACAACCCTGACCTACAGCTAAGGCCCCTAATTCATGGCTAAGTGGGAAAGCAGGTGGGACGACCAAAACAACCAGGAGGTTGGCTTAGAAGCAGCCATCCTTTAAAGATAGCGTAACAGCTCACTGGTCTAATTAAGTTGTCCTGCGGCGAAGATGTAACGGGGCTCAAGCCATGAGCCGAAGCTTAGGATGCATTTATTGCATGGTAGCAGAGCGTAGTGTGACATAGTTCCCATCCTCTTTTGCACCTTCGGGTGTAGTGGAGGATAAGGAGCTTTCTGTGAAGCCCGGGCGTGAGCCATCGGGTGGAGAGATCACTAGTGAGAATGATGACATGAGTAGCGACAAACAGGGTGAGAGACCCTGTCGCCGAAAGTCCAAGGGTTCCTGCTTAAAGTTAATCTGAGCAGGGTAAGCCGACCCCTAAGGCGAGGCCGAAAGGCGTAGTCGATGGGAACCAGGTTAATATTCCTGGGCCGTGAGGTGGTGACGGATCTCGAAGGTAGTTCTTCCTTATTGGATTGAAAGAGCTGCTTAGAGGTTCCTGGAAATAGCCCCTCTTTAAGATCGTACCCTAAACCAACACAGGTGGACTGGTAGAGAATACCAAGGCGCTTGAGAGAACCACATTTAAGGAACTCGGCAAAATACCTCCGTAAGTTCGCGAGAAGGAGGCCCGATTAGGACGCAAGTCTTGGTCGGGGGCACAAACCAGGGGGTGGCGACTGTTTACTAAAAACATAGGGCTCTGCGAAGTCGTAAGACGACGTATAGGGTCTGACGCCTGCCCGGTGCCTGAAGGTTAAAAGGAGGAGTGCAAGCTCCGAATTGAAGCCCAGGTAAACGGCGGCCGTAACTATAACGGTCCTAAGGTAGCGAAATTCCTTGTCGGGTAAGTTCCGACCTGCACGAATGGCGTAACGACTTCCCCGCTGTCTCAAATGTGGACTCAGCGAAATTGAATTGCCTGTCAAGATGCAGGCTTCCCGCGGTTAGACGGAAAGACCCCGTGCACCTTCACTACAACTTTACACTGGCATTAGACACAATTTGTGCAGGATAGGTGGTAGGCTTTGAAGCAGAGACGCTAGTCTTTGTGGAGCCTCCCTTGAGATACCACCCTAATTCTGTTTGATGTCTAACCGCGGTCCATTATCTGGATCCGGGACCCTGTATGGTGGGTAGTTTGACTGGGGCGGTCGCCTCCTAAAGAGTAACGGAGGCGCGCGAAGGTTGGCTCAGACCGGTCGGAAATCGGTCGTTGAGTGCAATGGCAGAAGCCAGCCTGACTGCGAGACTGACAAGTCGAGCAGAGACGAAAGTCGGTCATAGTGATCCGGTGGTCCCGAGTGGAAGGGCCATCGCTCAACGGATAAAAGGTACGCCGGGGATAACAGGCTGATACTGCCCAAGAGCTCATATCGACGGCAGTGTTTGGCACCTCGATGTCGGCTCATCTCATCCTGGGGCTGGAGCAGGTCCCAAGGGTATGGCTGTTCGCCATTTAAAGAGGTACGTGAGCTGGGTTTAGAACGTCGTGAGACAGTTCGGTCCCTATCTGCCGTGGGTGTAGGAGATTTGAGAAGAGTTGCCCCTAGTACGAGAGGACCGGGGTGAACGTTCCACTGGTGGACCAGTTGTCATGCCAATGGCAGTGCTGGGTAGCTATGAACGGACAGGATAACCGCTGAAGGCATCTAAGCGGGAAGCCCCCTTCAAAACAAGATCTCCCTGAGGGCCGAGGTAGACCACCTCGTCGATAGGTCAGAGATGTAAGTGCGGTAACGCACTCAGTTGACTGATACTAATTGCCCGATAGGCTTGATTTGATCCAGTAGAAGATAGACTTCTACAAACCTGACCCCCGAACGTAAGTTTGGTAAGGGTTCAGGCGGAATAATCAAAAGCTACACTTTTTTAAGTGAAACTAAATCTGATAGTTAAAACTGTGTGTTGTGTTTCTTTCTCGGTTTGGTGGTCATGGCACAAGTGAAACACCCGATCCCATCCCGAACTCGGCAGTTAAGCACTGTTGCGCCAATGGTACTGCGTCTTAAGACGTGGGAGAGTAGGTCGCCGCCAAACCTAGTAAGAAACATAACACGTATCTCTCAAACGATCCCTCAAACCCCAGAAATTACAAAAACTGGGATGCGAACTAAGGCAAAATGCCTAAGCGTCGCGGGATGGAGCAGCCCGGTAGCTCGTCAGGCTCATAACCTGAAGGTCGTCAGTTCAAATCTGACTCCCGCAACCA
>NZ_JBGFCD010000038.1:0-6188 GCF_041205405.1 Falsihalocynthiibacter sp. S25ZX9 | reverse complement strand
GTCAGTGCGATCCGCACCGCATCTTCCCTAAATTCGTCTGTTCGTTTCAGTCCCATGCTCAGTCTCCTTTGTTGCAGTAAATGCTATCAAAGGAGCGGCATCAAACCGTGACAGGTCCAAATGCCTTACTTCCCAAACTTCTCTCTTGCGTTAATCGGGGACAATTTCTAGTACTATAGAGTGAAGAACGTTCGCGCTGGGGTAAGCAAATGTATACCCACCCACATCGACAACCAGACGTTGATACTGAACCAAATCATGAAATTCTGCGCGGCATCGGAGGTTGGCAATAACCCGACCTTCGCTGCGTTTTGCGCCGACGTCGGCAGTGCGGACAAACCAGCCATCAGTGGCCCATGCCTCAGAGTCATCTCTCAGTGTTTCCTTGGTCTCTTTGTGATCTGAATGAAACTTGATCAGGGTTGCAAGCTGCGCAGAAACAAACGGACTTCATGCATCATCTGAGCCCAAGTATCCTCTTGAGGAAGAGGAATATGATTTCTGCTTTCCAGCGAAACATATTTTGCCTCAGGGATTTCGCTTGCGAGGATGCGTCCTTGTTCAACCGGTTGTACCGCGTCCGAAATCGCATGTATGACCAATGTTGGGGCGCAAACGGACTGCAATAATTCCGAAACATCAAACCGGTCTATTATTTTCCTCAACTGAGCTGCATTCTCCGAGGATATCGTTTCGGTTTGCATCTTAACAAATCCGTCCAACTGCTCAGGTGTTGCATCTGGCATAAACAGTGTCGAGAAGGCATTTACAAACGGACTATCCGGCTTGCCCCAGCCCGCTCTGATCAATCCCAGAATCGTGTCTTCATCAATGTCTCCCGGTGCGGCCTCGCGCAGTGCACGCCCTTTTGCGTATCCGCCATACAAGATTAACCCGGTTACACGCTCTGGACATCTTTGAGCAAAGCGGATGGCGACGGGGACAGCTTGTGACGCAGCAAATATCGGGAAACGATCCAAGTTGTTGGCATCTGCAACAGCCTTTAAATCATCAACAAAAGCATCAAGATTAGCCCCATCAAGGTCGCGAGAAGATAAACCAGTGCCTCTTTGATCGTAGCGATAAAGCGTGTGCTTTTCTTCGAGGGCTTCGATCAATGGCCTCCAGACAGGGCTATGCCAATCGAGTTCCAAGTGAGAAAGCCAATGCGCAACTCGGACCAGAGGTGGCCCATTGCCACTTTTCGAAAAGGCGATCCTTGCCCCATGTGAGGAGCGGGTGAAACGTATGTTTTGCGTATCAGAATGGCTTACTTCGTGAGCACGTGGAACCGCTTCTTCAGATTCTTGCACTTCAACATTCAGCCTAAAACCTCGGCCGTGAACTGTCTTGATGATCGTCTGTTCTCGGCCGGTGTCACCAACCGCTTTCCGAGATGCATTGATACGGGCGCTGATCGTCGCGTCAGAAATACTCAAACCTCGCCAAACGTTTTCGACGAGTTCATCTTTTGTTACCAACCGTCCCCGCTTTTCGACAAGCGCCAACAATAAATCAAAAACTTGCGGCTCAAGATGAACGGCCAGTCCATCCCGAAGAAATAAATGTTTTTCAGGGTCGATTACGCAATTTGAAAATCTGTATGCCATGGAGCATTGAACCGCCTTTAGCCAGCAATACTCAAGAACTTTAAATGCAATCAAAGGCGAATATTCGAAATGACAAGGAATTCTAAAGCTGGTCTTCAAGCTTTGACGTGGTCCTTCGTTTCTACTGGTTTCATCGCAAACGAGGAGTTCCGGTCATGCAACAATATGAAACACTACAAATCAAATATCGCGCCGATGGGTCAATCGATACCGCTCATTACATAAAGATTGGACGGCAAGCGCGAGCGGATCAGGCACTCAAATTTGCCAGACAGGCGACACCAAAGCGCAGGATTTTCTCGTTTTGGTTTTGGTCATTCAGGGCATTGGGAACCTGACATGCCTACGCGCACAGTGCGCCGATTTGAGGGTCTGGCCAGCCCTCGTATTAAATCGGCCCTGGTCCCCAGAACCCGAAAAGCGCCCCTACAGGCAATTCTCCGGTTTCTGGGGGCACCAGCTTTGGTCAAAGGCAAAAGGCCAGTAGGAAGTGGTGTCCGCACTTTATAAAAAAGAGCCGCATGGATCAACGAGATCCCTTCGCCAACATTTGCTGCGCTACAGAATATTGGAAAAGGGGCTCGATGCAGCCATTCGCTGCGCGGATCACGAAAGTCGGCAATTGGCCGCAAGCCGATGTCGCTAATAAGAATGAAAACACGCTGCGTGTTTCCCATGAACTAACATTTGCGGTCAACTAGCCGCATATCTTTGATCTTGCAGCCGTTGTGCTAGTTTAAATTTTGGACAAATTTTTGTGACCGAGCAATTTATTCTAGACGGAGGCTTTTTGTTGAGAGTGGCAAGTATAGTCCAAATCGCCCTCCCGCAATCAAAAAAATAAAACAATTACAACGCTCTAACGCCCAAAGGAGGGCTATACGCGTTTGGGCTGTTTGAGCAGTGTCCGGCTAATGTCTGATTTGAGCCCAACTTCTAAATCTCCTCAACAACACAAAAGTATGGTGACCCACTACACCCTTTTATAAGTTCCGCGTCCACTCTGGTGCTGACTACTCCACATTCATGCCCAGAAAAAATCCGAGAATTCAGAATTGGTGTGGTTTTGTGCCCCAATGAATAAAGTCGCTTTCGCCATTTTAACAAGTGGACGTCATTACGAATTCTATTCTGATCTCGAAGAGCCGAACAAACTTGACAGTAAACCGTTCTTTTCCGTCGATTTATTAGATGTTTCCGCAGCCAATCTCGCCGAAATTAGAAAATTCGAGCGGACATCATTCGACGTTGAAAAAAATCCTAGCGACAGCAGAGCGCCTAAAATATGTTTCACTTGTCAAAAAAACACTAAATTCATTGTTCGAAGCACCGCAACCATACTTTGTGAAAATGATTGCAAGCGAGGTACACGAGGGGAGGGTTACCGCCCAAGTTCGCGATACCGTCGAAAGCGCAATCAAAGCAGCTTTCAAAGACATTGTTAGGGATGAGGTCCAATCTAGGCTTTCTTCTGCCCTTGCAAGCAACGTTGACACCAATACCGAAGATAACAGCCCAGAAATCGAGAGCGCTATTGTCACAACAGAAGAGGAGGTTGAAGGTATGCACGCCATTCGTGCAATCGTTCGTGATGTCGTGATGTCGTGATGTCGTGAGCGCAAGTCGGGTTGGAATTCGAGATTCAAAATCTTACTGTGCGGTATTAATAGACGACAATAATCGAAACTCACTTGCTCGCATGCACTTTAATAGAAAACAACTCTACCTCGGATTGTTTGATGGCGAGACCGAAGAGCGCGTAGCAATTGATAGTGTGGATGCTATCTACGATCATGCTGAACGCTTGCAGACCACAGCGGCTCGCTATTCGAGCGAGTAAACCCTGTACGGCTAAAGTGGATTTTTGTCAGTAAGCTATTTTCGGTCCTGAGCCGACCTTGGAGCATTTTGCAGCTAAAATCAGGTTTGAGCCCTCTTTACCAAATGCTGTACCACGCACATTTCGACACGAAGGGGGGAAGCCGGACTTTCGCTGCGCCCGCAAACTAAATTGGGTAACTTGTAGAAAGCGGACGTTCGGGGCTCGAAACCCCTCTTTTGCCGCAAGCGTCCGGCCTGACTGCTTTGCCGCTGAGAAAGTGTGATCGGCTAGTGTCCGCTTAGGATAGCGGACACTATGGGGCTTTGAATGGCACGTCGGACGAAACGGCTTTGGGCGGATGAAGAGAAACGGTCGATCTGTTTTCAGACGACGGCAGCAGGTGTTTCGGTAGCGAAGAATACAATCGCTCGCTCGTAACATGAAAGCGGCCTCAAAGAAATCAGCTTGCTTTCATAGAAAAGACCGAGGCAATACAGCCTCGGTCTAAACAAACTAAAATGACAGCGCTGTTTTCAGCGAGCCGGTGAGGCGATCAGTTTGCCCCAGCGCGCATCTGTTTCATGATTTCGCTAAAGTCGAACGATGTGGCCTCCTGAACAGGCGGGTAGTCGATCAATGTTTTAATATGTGCGTTCAGCAACTCTTGTAGCGGCTCATTAAGCCATTGCTTTCGCTGCACGATACCAGACCGATCACCTATCTCGTCGAAGCTTTCAAACGGATCCATTCGTATGTTGAAGAAGACAGGGAACTTCTGTTTGACGTAAGTATCATAGTAGTTCTCACTGGTCGCAAAATGCAGTTTCCACGGACCGAGGCGCACCGCCTTGATGTCGCTTTCGTAGTAGTAAAGGAAGTCGTCGCGGTTGCTTTCGCTGCTTTCGCCGGTCCAGTACGCCAGATTGTCGACGCCATCGATGACTTGCTGCTGTTCCGCAAGAATGCGGTCGGCCACGTTGGGTTCCCCCGCAGCAGTCGCCAGCGTCGGCAGAACGTCCATATGGGCCTGAATGCCCGTCAGAACAGTACCCGCCGGAATCTGCCCGGGCCAGCGCACCATAAAGGGCACCCGTAAACCACCCTCGTAGGTGGTCATCTTCTCACCCCGGAAGGGCGTCGTACCTCCATGTAGCTTGGCGCTGTGTTCCGGGCCGTTGTCAGTCGAGTAGATGATGATCGTTTTGTCGAGAATGCCCATCTCTTCCATGTCCGCCAGCAGATCACCGATCATCATGTCGTGCTCGATCATGCCGCTACCATAGAAATCGTGCTCTGTGGTGAACGGTGCCGCGAGATAGCGGCTTTCGTCGGTCAGATGGGTGTAAAGGTGCATCCGGCTGGGGTTGAGCCAGACGAAGAACGGCACCTCAGTATCAACGCTGCGTTGCATGAAATCGACAGCCGCACCAAAGAATTCTTGATCCACCGTTTTCATCCGCTCGATGGTCAATTGCCCCGTATCTTCAATGGTCTGCGTTCCCACACGGCCGAAACGCGGGTCCTCGGTCGGGTCGTCAACATCAGTTGCGGTTGACCGCACGACACCGCGCACACCGTATTTGGCAAAAAACTCGGGATCCTTGGGATAATCGATCTGCTCTGGTTCTTCAGATGTATTGAGGTGATATAGGTTGCCAAAAAACTCGTCGAAGCCATGCATGGTCGGCAGGTGTTCATTGCGATCGCCAAGGTGGTTTTTGCCGAACTGGCCGGTGGCATAGCCTTGCAGCTTTAGAACTTCCGCGATGGTCGGGGACTCCGGTTGAAGACCCAAAGTAGATCCCGGACGTCCAACAGTCGTCATACCGCTACGAATAGGGTATTGCCCGGTGATGAATGCGGCCCTGCCAGCCGTGCAGGAAGGCTGCGCGTAATGGTCAGTGAACATCACGCCTTCGCGTGCGATCCGGTCGATATTTGGTGTGGTGTAGCCCACCGTTCCGTGACCGTAGGCGCTGACATTTTGCCAGCCTACGTCATCGGGAAATATAACCAAAATATTTGGTTTTTGAGAGTCTTGTGCAACGGTTGCCGTTGCAAACATCAAGCCTCCAGCGAGAGCAAAGCCCAGTGAAAATCGCATTTTAAAATGGCCTCCATGAAAATATTGCCAGCATCAACCTTACTAATATACGGCCACTTCACAGTTGAGCAATAAATTTCATCAAACATTTTGGCGAATGGAACTTTGGGTGCAAGTTCATAAAACCATCAAAAGGGTGGCTGAACTGCGCTACAGAAACGAGGGCGAGAGTCTTTGGATCATGCGAATGCAGCGTGTGTCCAGTCTAGGGCTTCTGCAGCACAGCACCTAAAGTCTTGGCGAAAGCACAGTTTTCGCCAAAGGCCGCGTCTAAGCCAATCTGAGAGAAGGTCGAGAAAGTCCGCTTCTCGATTGTTGACACCGGCAGCAGCGAACGGGCGGTTTGAATTCGGTGTCACATGACGAGTTTCAATGGCCGCTTCGGTGAAATTGGCTGCATTGCAGCGATGAGGCAGCCGCAGTCGCGAAAGATTTTTGGCTAAGCATTCGCTGCGTGGGCACTGTCAGAAGAAACTGACTTGAACAGGGTAGTGTGGTTTCGTAGCTTCGGCGATAACAAAACCTTCGCCATTTCGCTACTTCAAAACCAGTCCTGAGATTATTCGCCTAGCGGTGATGCTCTATGTCCGATTTCCTCTCTCACTTCGAAACGTAGAAGACTTACTGCACGAACGAGGGATCGATGTCAGCC
>NZ_JBGFCD010000037.1:0-8224 GCF_041205405.1 Falsihalocynthiibacter sp. S25ZX9 | reverse complement strand
TAATGGCTCTAGAAGGAGAGCCTGTGAAACCTATTCTTCAATCAGTTCACCTTCAGAATCTTCTGACCAATACTTTGTTGCACCGTCCCACCAATCGCTGGCTGTCATAGTAGTTGCATCCATTGCCGCACCGGCACCGTCCTTGGTGGCCGACCACGCGCTTCCGGTTCCTGCGATAGTCGAATTCCAGGCACCGGTCCAATCGACATCTGGGAACTCATAGTTTTGAATTTCTTCAAGTGAAGGTGTGGCATTCTTGGCTGCTTCCCAAGCCAGCTCAGGGGACGCCTTGGTGGATTCCCAAAGCTCTCCAGCGGTGGGGACCTTCATCGAACAGACAGTTGTTTGGTTATCACCGTTTTCCATCTCTGGATTGAACGACCGCTTCAGTTCGTTCATGTCCTTGATTGTATCACAGAGGTCTTTCAGCTCCATCGATGTTACCCCAACAATGACAGCAGTTCCAATGTAAGGAATGGCCTCTCCTGCCATGGAACCAATTGAGCGGCTTGAAGTTTTCACAGCTCGCTTCGATATACTATCTGCAGTCAACTCAACAGCCTGATTTTTAGCCATTTTTTTACCACGGTAAGTAACCACATCCGCACCAACGTCGGTCAACTGATTACGAGCCGCCTTCGACGCGATACGTTCCGAGGCCAAGTCCCCTGACAAATCGGCGACCTCACTCTTCAATTTCCGTCGAGCGGTTTTCTCAGCCGCTAGATCGCCAGTAAGATCAGTCACCTCTCCTTTAAGCGACCTAGATACTTTCTTTTCCGCAACTAGGTTGTCCGAAATGTCGGCGACCTCTCCAGTTAGCTCACGTTTTAGCTTTCTTTCATTGGCTAAATCGCCACTAAGGTCGGCTATTTCATCAGCATGTTGAGCAGCTACAGTTCGCACCCCGGTTGCAGCACCGAAAGCCGAGGACGCCATCTTGTACAAGGATCCCCCTACAAACATCGCCACATTTAGTGTCAGGGAAAGAAGCAAGAATAGGATGAAAACTAACTTCCAAATAAATTTAGCACTCTTCACGTTACGCCTCCAAAAGGTACAATAAAATCATATGTATAGGAGGTTTTGTAGATCCTGACGGGACCCATAGCAATGCTAATTAATCCGCACTTGACGGAAGCTGACAACAAAACCGAGAAACCTCAAGCATCTATACAAAGGAAACTTCAATGGAGATGTATAGATGTTCACCACCTTCACGCTGCTGTTTGCAGCTGGGGTCGGCCTCCGGCTGGCCTTATCATACGCGCTTAAGAGGCGTTTCAACCTACAGCTAGCAGTACCACAAACCCTAGCTGTCCTATTGGTCGTCCTGACCTTGATACCGTCGTGGGCTTCGGCAGTATCGCTCCCTGTGCCCTTCAGCTTCGTCCTTGGAGCAATCCTGCCTGATCTCATTTTCAGGAGGGGCTAGGCATGGACACTCACAATCTCAAAGAAGACGATGTTGTTGTCATCTGCGCGGGTGACGACTGGCCTGAGCACCTTTTCAAGGTATGGGAAGTTTGTGACGACTTCATCACTGGCTATGCGACCTCTGGACCACTGAACGGTGTCTACGGTGAACCTGATTTTGACCTGATCCTACGCGTCCACAGCCGCTCGCAGGGCTGACCAACCAAACCCTCACATTACTAGACCTAAAAAAGGAGAGGACCTATGTCTTCTACTACAATTCGCTATGCCTACCTCAAGGGTCAGACATGGCTATATCGCCGTAACTACCCGAAAGAAGTGGCTGCACTGCTGGGTCAGCAAGCCCTCAAGCAATCCCTCAAAACCAGTGATGCCAAGGTGGCCCGCCAAAGAGCTGTTGAAGTCAACACCCGCTACGAAGACACAGTGGGGCAAATCCTGACAGGAACGGCCTCTCTGCCACAGAGTGTTAAAAATCAGACTGATGGATGGGCTACCCAATCTGAAGTCGCGCTTGCATGGCTCCGTGCCACTCTGCAGCACTCTGACCCGGCTAGGTATCAGGTGGAGGTTCAGCCATCACAAACAGTACAGGCAGCAACCAGAAGCTATCTCATGGCACGACAGCATGAGCTCCGACCCGGTGGGTTTAAGAGCGTCAGGTACTCAGTAGAGCTGTTCCAGTCGAAGTTTGCTGATCTTACTTTACCTGAGCTTGGGCGGGATGAAGGCAGGGAGTTCCTGTCCCTCATCTCTCAGTTAAGTCCCTTTGTTGGTAAGTCACAAACTACCCGTGGCTTATCTCTTGATGCTGCTGTGGTTTGGTCACGATCTGCAACCAGTAGGCGTATCGCGGGTCGTACACAGCGCCGCATCTGGTCACAGGTGAAGCACTGGCTTGATTGGTGCGTCTATGAGGGGGAGATTGAGGCCAACCCTTTCACGTCAGTCCGGTTTGAAGCCAAGGTGCGTCATCATCCCTATGCCGTCCCGACAAATGAGGAGGTAGAGGTGATCCTCAAGGACGGTGACCAGCATATCGGTCAGGTTCTGCTTGTTTGCCTTTTGTCGGGTATGCGGGCTGGTGAAGCTGTCGGGCTGTTACGGGAAGACCTCGTCAAGAAGGGCAACTTGGGTCGTTTCTTCCATGTACGTCCTAATGACTTGCGGTTGCTCAAGACCGATGCAGCTGAGAGGCAGGTCCCAGTGCATTCCTCTCTAGAAACCCTGCTGGATCAGCTTCCTTCTACTGGCCCTTTGTTCCCTGATTTATCAGTTAGGGAAGTGACCAAGCGTTTCGCGTTACTGCGTAAGCGGCTGGACATTGAGAGGCCTGGCTTGGTTTTCCACTCCACCCGTAAGTGGTTCATCACCCAATGTGAGCGAACTGGTGTCCCTGAACACTTCACCGCATCCCTTGTTGGGCATAAGTCAGCCCGGTCTGAAAATGGTATCACTTACAGCATCTACTCAGCCGGGATCAGCGATGAGCAGAAGCGTGGCATCATCGATCAGATCAGGTTGCCAAGTTGACGGTCCTCGTATCGTTCTGAGGCCAAGAGCTTGGCTTCTCCGGCACAAAGCTAGTGTCACTGGTTGGCTAATTATACCGTGAAACAGAGCTACTTTTAAACTCAATCCCCGTCCGGGCATCTTCATTGGTGACCGGTCGGGACCAGGCTTTCAACCCTGAAAACATCAATCTCCTTGTGATTGAGTATCGTTTTTTTACAGCACGTTACAACTAACCGACCCTTATAGAATTAATGAATAGCGAAATTGCATCTCGAAACCGATCGAGAGCAGCATTTCCCGTTCCTTCATTCTCATCCCAGAAACCCAATTAACTCGATGGTCGAGACGAAAGTCATCGCAGCCACAAGGAATTTATTATGCACAACCTAAACAATGAACAACAGAACGTGAAGCAAGCCATCATGGACCTACAACCTGGAGACCGGCTGGTGGTCTCAGGCCGAGCAGGCTCGGGAAAAACGTATACAATCGCAAACTCAGTTTCCAATCTCAAGGCGCTGTTCCTTGCTCCAACTCATCCTGCGCGCTCTGTCTTGGAGCAAGAAGTATCGAGCAAAGACAACAAAGTCATGACGATCCACAGTGCAATCGGTTGGTACCGCTATAGAGACGAGGAGCTAAACATGGTCGATGGATATCTTCCGGCTAAAAAAGCCAGAAATCGCCTGATGCACTCTACCGACAACAAAGCAGGCTCATTTGCTGACGTGGACATCATCATCGTTGATGAGTTCTCGATGGTAGGGTCCTTCCTGTTCGGTGCCATCGAGGAATACGCCGATGAGTTCGATCTACCTGTGGTCTACAGCGGCGATCGCTTCCAACTCCCGCCGGTATTGGATCGCGAAGTCATCATGGATCAGGGGTTTAAGACCATCACGTTGGACGGTAGCATGCGATTTTCGCGTGATAGCGAAATCTTCCAGTTCGGGGAAACGCTCCGTGAAATGATTGAATATCGCCCGAACGATGAGATGCCCTGCATTTATGGTGGTTCTATCGTACAGGTGGTCACTGGAAATCAGTGGATGGGTACTCTGACACACGCCTATGCCAACTGCGAAGATCTTCTTGCTGTGACCTCGGACAATAAGACCCTGAAACGCTTGCGTGGGAAGGTCAGACAGTTCGACCATGATCGGCTTACCGGGGGCGACCTCGTCATCAGTAAGCAAACGGATGAGCTATTCCGCAACGGGGAGCAATTTACGATCAGCCGTATTGAACCTAGTACTCGCGTGCTTCAGGACGTTCCCGGTTGTATCAGCAACTCAGGGGAACTAACCACCCACGGCTTTAAAGTCACATTCCTCGAAACCACTCGGACGGCCTTCACCATGGAGGACGAGCGGGAAGCTGATAAACTCTCTCAGCGCATTTGTCGTCTCCATCGAAAGGGAACGCTCAATCACACAGAGGCTGCTCGGATTCTGGATTGGCTTGACCAGTTTAATAGCTTCGAACTTTCGGCGTTGGCTACTGTTCACAAGAGCCAAGGGCGCTCTGTGGATACTGTGTTCATCGATACCAGCACGGTGTTCAAGCGGCCCGTTTGGCTTTCCCCCGAAATGCACAAGCGATTGCTCTACACTGCGGTTACTCGGGCCCGCGAACAGGTCGTGTTCTATGAAATGGCTGGCTGTTGTGAAGGTGTGAATCCTAAGAGCAAAAAAACAATGAATTGCGAACTGGTGTAGAGTAGGCGTTCAATTTCGGTGACACCAGGGGGTGTTACCATTTTGAGCTAATTCTAACGAGGTCCGCTTCCGGCCCTTTGCTGCCTTTCATCCGAGGGCGCAACGCTGCAGTGCGGCTTACGCATTGCTGACATTCACGAACTGCGCAACATTTCGACCGTAGCAATGATTGGAGTGCTGACAGAGTTAGCCACCGCCTGCGGTTGGCTGAAAGCACATATTTGCGGTCTGATCAGCATGAAGAATTAATTTGTGGATGTTGCGATGGGCTTCACCGAACTCTATTGATGAAGCCCAACATTCGGTTTCGAAAGCAATCTAGTGCCTTAAGTCACTTTTTCATTTCGCGGGTTTGAATACTGCGAACTGGACGTCTTCGCAGGGTTCATTCGGCCATTCGTCTGCACATCCGCCAGATAATGAATTTACCATTGCGTCTGTGCTGCCTGGGATCGCCGCAGCGTGGTCCCTGAGAACTATGTGCACTTCAGCTGCATTCGCATCGACCAATCCGCCACCAAAGACAGCTTCCGACATATCTCCAACCACAAGACCACCTAAGAACTGTGCGGAACCTTCGACGTCAATTATCAACCCACCAGCGCGATGAACAGATATATTCGAAGCCTCAATTCCATCCATATTCATCGGCGGTGAGCCATCTGCGTTCGAGATGAACGCACCATCACCGTCGAGATTGAAGATGTCATTTTCGCCGCATTCTCCGTCGGAACAGTTTTCTGAATTATTAAACACAACAAACCACGCTGTTACCGCGTGCCCAGGTGTTAATCCGACGGTGTCAACCGTAATATGAACTCCCCCGTCCAACCTGCCAAGGGTAGCGTTTGTTCCTTCAATCACCGACGCGTCGGCAAAATTATGCATTGGCGAAACCTGATTCGACTCACCGGCCACCACAGAAACACTTGAAAACAAGCTTAACGTCAAACCCACCGATACTGCTGTCAGCGATTTTACTATGTTCATAGCGTAGTCCCTCCTGAAAAATTAAAATGTTAAGGAACTGCTCGATTGAAGACTGGTAGCAGATTTCATCATTTTTTGCAAATTGCAACAATAAGACATATGGACACCTCCGAAAACCGTTTGTCGAAAACTCAGCCTTCGGTGGGTCTCAGAGGGATGCGGCAGCTGGGCGGCATTTTGCCCCGATTTGCTCCATTCTCTCATTTGTGGCATGATCTATTTGGACAAGCCGTCCCTAAATCCATGGCGGAAATATCCATCGACCGAGGCAGAATAAACGACCGAGGCAGAACATTACCAAAAAGAACAGTTTATAGTTGCTTCCGGCCCAATGCGGGCCTTGGCGCTACGCGCAGCGAAGGTCAGCTATGGTCCCCTTTTGGGGAGGCCAGTGGTTTTTTTGTTCCACGTCATTGTACCCCCAGCAGATGAAAGAAATTTTCTACATAATTTGAACCTCTGGAACAACCGTCCTTTCGGATCTACAATGTTAGAAATAGTCAAAGGTGGGATTGAAAATGTCGATTGGAAAACCTCTAGCCAGTATGTTGCTTGCCTTGAGTACAGTGCTGCCATCATCAGTTGTTGCCCAACAAACAAGCGGCCCTGATTTTTCGGTTCCGCAAAGCGAAGTTTTTGAGAAGGCAAAGAATTACTCGCCTTTCGTAAACTTCGAGGCACCTAATCGTGTCTTCTGGGGGGATTCCCATCTGCACACTTCGTATTCTTGGGACGCTGGATTGGTCGGCAATACCTTGGGTCCCGACGAGGCGTATCGCTTTGCGAAGGGTCAGCAGGTCACGGCCAGCTCTGGGCAGCCGGTTAAATTGGTCAGGCCTCTGGACTGGCTCGTGGTGGCAGATCACGCAGAGAGCCTTGGTGTTGCGGTGCTTATTGAGCGTTCAGATCCTGCCATCTTAAAAAGTGAGGTCGGACGCACGACGCACGACCTGTACAAAGAAGGCAAGATCTACGAAGCCTTTGAAAATTGGGGAACGGAAGTGATCGTAGGCGGGAATGATCCGCTCAACGATCCTGCGCTGACGCGCACTGTCTGGGAAGAAATCGTAGATCATGCAGAAAACCACAATACTCCCGGACAGTTTACTGCCTTTATCGGCTACGAATGGTCATCAGCGCCAGGCGGCAATAACCTGCACCGCGTTGTCATAATGCGGGATGGTGCCGCGGAGGCGAAAAGAGTCCTGCCGTTCGCTGCCTATGAGTCCGACGACCCCGAGAAACTGTGGGACTGGATGGAAAACTATGAGCAAAAAACCGGTGGGCAAATCCTCGCGATCCCCCACAACGGGAACATCTCAAATGGTGTGATGTTCTCAGTCGAGACCCAGTCTGGAGAGCCAATAGACCAAGACTACGCCGAGCGTCGCGCCAAGTGGGAACCTCTCTATGAGGTTACTCAAATGAAAGGTGATGGAGAGTCGCATCCGTTCCTTTCACCGAACGACGAGTTCGCCAATTATGAAAATTGGGATCGCGGAAATTGGGCCGGTGAGCCAAAAACACCTGAAATGCTGCCACATGAATATGCCCGGGGTGGATTGAAGCTCGGCCTCCAAATGGAAGAAGTTCTCGGCATCAACCCATTCAAGTTTGGAATGATCGGTGGAACCGATTCACACACCTCGTTGTCCACCAGCCGAGAAGACAACTATTTCGGAAAAGTGTCGCTCATGGAACCCGGTCTCGACCGGTTCGAAGGAGAGATCGTGCCCGATCCGCAGAATGCGGGCACAGGTACATATGAATTTGAGACCATCGCATCGGGGCTTCAGGGTGTCTGGGCCAAGGAAAATACCCGCGAGTCGCTGTGGGATGCGATGAAACGCAAAGAAACATATGCAACGACGGGTAGCCGTATGACGGTCCGGGTGTTCGGCGGCTGGGAGTATGATGCCGACGATGTGCAAAAGCCAGATTTTGCCAAGACAGGTTATCTGGGAGGAGTCCCGATGGGCGGTGATCTACAAAACGCGCCTGACGGTATAGCTCCTAAACTGATGATCCGCACACTGCGGGATCCTGATGGAGCGAACTTGGACCGTGTTCAAGTCATCAAGGGTTGGCTCGATTCAAACGGCCATGCGCATGAGCTTGTCTATGATGTCATTTGCTCTGATGACCGAAAGATCATTGACGCCCGATGTGAGCGAGCCGTTGGCAATACCGTCAATATTGAAGAGGCCACATACACAAATAGTATTGGCGATTCACTATTAATGGCATTCTGGGAAGACCCCGACTTTGATCCATCCCTGCGTGCCTTCTATTATGTGCGGGTTCTGGAAATTCCGACACCACGCTGGACAACTCACGATGCTGCTTTCTACGGTGGTGATTTGCCTGAAGGCGTGCCGCCAGCACAGCAGGATCGCGCATACACATCACCGATCTGGTACACGCCATAGCAGACCTTGGTGCACACCGCAGCGAAAGTCCGTTGTCCGCCCATAGTGGCTAATGCTGCACTTGAACAAGAGTCTGGTCACCCCACCACGAAGATCGCCCTAAGAGCCCCCTTTTTTTTGCTCCTGTACTAAGGC
>NZ_JBGFCD010000036.1:0-9347 GCF_041205405.1 Falsihalocynthiibacter sp. S25ZX9 | reverse complement strand
GGTTCATTCGCAAGCCAAACTCAGCGCTATTGCCAGACAGTTGAACGAACGACCCCGCAAGACCTTGCAATATCAAACCCCAGCTGAGAAGTTCGCCCAGTGTGTTGCGTCGATCAGTTGAGCCCGCCGCCCTTTAAGTCGAAATGTGCATGGTGCAAAAAATGGACCAAATCACTCACCTATCAATGTCGCAAACGGCCCGATCCAGACATTCACACCATGCTAAAACGCTGCAGCGCAGAACCTGCGCCGACATTGATGAAAATTAGGACTGGAGCCAATAGATAGCTAAACAGCGAGAAAGTTTCATTGCGGGGTAAGATTGAAATTCGTTCATTTCAAAATTATTTCACCAAACGAAATTACGAATTTTTCACGAAATTTATTCACAAATTGTTGAAATAAAAAATTGAACGTTGCTTTTCTACCGCACCAATTTTTAAATAAAATACAATAAAAACAACCAATTGCTGGCTGATAGTTGTTTTTTGACATCAAAGTGACATCAGTTCTTTCAGTCTCCTAACCGAGAAGCACGGAAGAAATGATGTTGGACAACTACCAAACAAGATGGTGATCCGCCCAAGTGGTTTCGAACTATTGGCGGCGCAGTGGCACCTACAAGGCGAAATGCTTGCGACCCCGCCTGATAACTCCCATGCCGACGAAGTCCATATGCGCTACCGCTGAGATGATGTCATAATCGACGATTGCGGCGGCGATAAACGAGGGGCCAAGAAAGACCTTGCAATACAAGACACCAGCAGAGAAATTTGAAGCTTGTGTTGCAGCGGCCCGTTGCAGCGCCTAAAACTTGAGCTGGTGGTGTAACTCAATGTGGGACTACCATCATAGCGGCCCCTTAATTCATGGAGAAGGTTGAGAGATGTTCAAACCTTCGCGCTGACGTTAGACAGGATAAATTTTTCGGACTAGCCCCGGAATTTAAAAGGCCCCTCGCAGGGCCTCTTAATAGCTTTTTGAAACACTGACTATTCTTTTGGGGTAAACCAAATCGGCGTGGTGTAGGCGCGTTCTTGCTGCGCGAGGGGAGCTTCTGGGGGGATTTCTGAGCCAAATTTGAGGACATCAAAAAGGTACCATGGCGGCGTAGGGATTTCGAGAACCCGTGTGTAATAAAACGCGCGTTCATTTGGATCGAAATCTGGGTCCGTCCAGACGGTTACCAATTCGGCCGAGCCGATGGAATTGCTCCATGTTGCGGTTGCTGGATCAACGGTATTGCCCACGGCGGGTAATTTTCCGCTCGCGTCCAATTGGCGCGCATCTCCCCACGCCACGTCATAGACTTTCTCGTGGGTGATGCCATCGGCATCGACCCAGCCCTTGATGATTTGGGCCCGGTCCAAATTAGCTCCGATTGGATCGCGCAGGGCCGCAACGAGGAAGGTCGGGGATTGGCCATCTTGAGGTTGATTGAGATCGCCGCCCATTGGCACACCTTTGTCATAACCGACGTTTGCTATATTGCGCGTTTTCAGGTCTTCGGTGGTAAAATCATAACCGCCGAAAAGGCGCACCGAAATGCGCGGGCCTGTTGTGGCGTAAACTTCCTTGCGATCCATTGCGTCGAATAATGAGGTACGGGTATTTTCGTTGGCCCAAACCGCGGTGAGGCCGCTGGAAACCTGTTGCCAGCTGGAAAGTTTTCCGTTTTCATTTTCCATGAAGGGATGCGTCAGGCGTTCGGGGCTTGGTTCATAGCCGGCGTGTTTTCCAAAAAAGTTGTCCTCTTCGATCGCGGCAAGGGAGGTGTGGGAGTCGGTGGCGCCGACGATCCCGAATTTGTAGGGGTTGGTGCCGAACTTTTCCTCAAGAACCATTCCGTTTTTGAGCGCTTCACGAGCATATTCTCCGGCAAGCATGTCGTCTGTTTTGGCGGCCGAAAGATCAAGGTTGCCAACATCCCACGTGCCGTAATCTGCGAATTCATCATCCGGTGACAGGAAGGGGTGGGTTTCGCCGTCGCCCTTGATTTGAGTGATCTCGTAGTTGCGTTCCCATTTGGCCCGTTGCTCGACGTAGAATTGATCGAGTTTGCGGCCGGTAAATTGCTCTTCGGTTGGGAACATTACGCCATTTGAGAGGTTGCCATTGTGGGCAAATGTGATGGCCGCACCATTGGTTTTGGCCTCGTAAACTTCGAGGTATTTATAGAGGTCGAGCGGGTCGTTACTTCCGATAGGGGCTACCGTTGTAAAAGGGACTACTTGGCGGGCGCGGTCGGCGCCATCTCGGAAAACGACGTTTCGGTGCAAGTTGTTTCCGGCCGCAAGGGACGTCCATTCAAACCCGATGAAAGCTGTGAATTCACCTGGAGTGTTGTGTTTTTCAGCCGCGAGGATCACGTCTTCCCAGATGGTTGCGTAGCGCCGCGCACCGGGGGAGTAATTGTTCAACAAAGCGGGTTCAATTTCTCCCTGAGAAAACGCGCCGATTAAATCGAGAGCTGTTGCGACGGCCTCTTCACCGCCGGCCCGCACACCCTTGGACCATTTCGCGCCCTGTTCAAATTGGGTGATCGCGGGGGCGGCCGAAATCATATCATCGATCATGCCCATGCCGTCGGAGTGGTCGGTGATTGCGAGCCAATCAAGCGCACGTGCGAGGCGTACTTCTTGGCCAGAGGAGGCTGTCACTTGCGCGCCACGCGCAAATAGATAGGCCTCGTCTAGGCCCAACCGATTGCCAAACGCCCCTGCATCCATGGATAAGGACGTGTGAAGGTGGCTGTCTCCCCAAAAGGGACGCTCTGGAAAATCTCGATTCACATAGGGCGAGTAAGGGCTGTCCTTGTTAAGGATTTCTTCGAGCAGGTCTTCACTGGCTTGCATTTCCTGTGCGGTTACGGATGTTGAAATTAGCGCGCAGGTTGTTGAAATTATTAGAGCAAAGCGAAGTGTAAACATGGCTATTCTCCTTTAAGACAGGGGTAGAGAGGGTGGCAAAAAAATGAATTGGCGGTGCGAGGTGTATTTTCCCAGTATTGCTCAGGACGATTGAATTTCAAACCGTTTTATCTAAGGACGCCGTGAGGCCAAATCAAAAGCCAACTCAACGCACGGATTTTCGGCACAAATAGGTTTTGTGCGCCGTTCTCCTCATTCTCAATTAAAAGTCGACGCTCGGCGTGGACCCTAGTTTTCAGTCAAATGCGCTCGCGGAGGAAGCCGGACTTCACCCCACGGAGCCACCTAGACGAACTGCTCGATCCAGACATTCACACCATGCTAAAACGCTGCAGCGCACAACCTTCGCCGACATTGATGAAATTAAGACTGGAGCCAATAGATAGCTAAACAGCGAGAAAGTTTCATTGCGGGGTAAGATTGAAATTCGTTCATTTCAAAATTATTTCACCAAACGAAATTACGAATTTTCACGAAATTTATTTGCAACCAAATGAAATAATTAATAAAACGTTCCTTCTCGACCGCACCAATATTTTCCCCTTAATCAGTGAAGTTCCTTATTTATATAAGGATATGCAGGGATTTATGGTGGGCATTTCGTACTGAAATGCGCTAAAATCCATTAAAATTGACATGTCATTACGAATTTTCCGAGTGGGAGGATTTGAAATGGCGTCCCTTGCAAAAGTTGCAAACTGGCAAATGGCAGGCGCAAGTTGCCATGCAAGCTATACGAAAATCAAAGTCATTTGAGAAGCGGGTTGATGCCAAAGACTGGGCCGCGCACCAAGAGTTCTTGATTCTAGAAGGGGAGGTTTCGGGATCGACCGAGACCATGCGGGATGCGTTGCTGCGCTATGCGCGTTGCCAAGTTGGAAATGACCAAGAATGGCACTGGCGATCTGTGCCGCTCTCAACCGCCGCTGTGGCGCTTCTGAAGGGGCTACCTAATGTAGTGGCGGGTGGGGCGTGTTTTGCCCTGACCAGTGCCAATCTGGACGTATTGTTTCGGCGCGTGCGCGATCGGGCAGGGATCAAGAACCTGACGTTTCATGATAGCCGGCACGAGGCCATCACGCGGATGGCGTCAAAGCTCGACGTGTTGAGTATGGCGCGGGTTGTGGGGCATAGAGATATTCGGATGTTGCAGATATCTTACAACGAAACAGCGGAGCAATTGGCGCAACGCTTGGGCTGAGACTAAGCGTCATTTAGGGCAGATGAAGTGTGGTCAAGCATAGCAGGCGTGGGTAGTGTTTCCCTTTTGCCAGCTGCAAAATTAATTGACCTCGCTTTTTGCTGCGATTCTCCATGATCGGGCGCATGCTTCGGCGGTGCGCCCGTCGGCCTTTATGAAAAAACCCATATACTCGCCCGATGCGGTCCATTGACGCCGATGGCCGACTACTTGGATGAGTAACCTCATCTCCGTCGATTTAATTTTCATGTCCGCATAGCCGACCTCGGTGCAGTGTGCGGCGAACGGCCGGAAAGAGCCCGTTATAACCGATTTTTTGTGTGTCGCGGCGAACGTCCAGTTTCGGCGCGATTTAGTTCCAGAATGTGAATGATGAGGACGAGATTACAAGCGGCCCGATGGCTTGTGTCATTTCGGTCCAGTCCACCTGCAGGCTGTCGTTGCTGGGCAATGTGTCTGGGGCCGCGTTCAGCGCGAAAAGCGTGATGGTGTATTCGTGACGTGCGCCGCGTGGGGAGCAAGGCGGTGTGTACCCTGTGAATCTCTCATCTTTGTCCGCGCCTTCATCGCCCAAGGAGGTTGGGTTCCCGCGCGGAATGGCGGTTGTGTCTGCGGGGATGTTCCACAAGAGCCAGTATTGGCTGGGCGCGTCGGTGCCTGCGATTTTGCCGCGCGGATAGTGTTGCATGATGACTGCGAGGCTCTGCGTTCCTTCGGGAACCGTTGACCATGAGAGCGGTGGCGAGAGGCCATTCCCCCCGTCGCGACTGCATTTTAGATCGCTTGGCAGGTCACCGCCGCTCACAATGGCCGAACTTGTCAATGTAAAAGTGTCTTGGGCGGTCGCCGCACCCGCCCAAATGCCGCATAGCGTCAGCGGAGCGAGTACCCACGAGCGAAGTGCCAGGGTCATCGGCAGAACTCCCCTACCATGACGTCCCCATTGTTGGTCACGGTTTTGGTGGTGTAGTCGTAGCAGTTTTCCGTAGCTGCGGGGCTGTAGCGGATGTAGTATTCCTCGCCTTCAAAGCTGTAATCCATGCTGCGGCTGCCATCGGCGCTTTGCGTGAAGACGAGATTTTGGACGCCACCTTGAGGCGGGCGCCCTGGTTGTGCGCCGCCGCCGCTGGCAGCTGATAGAGGCCGTACACGGGGCAAATCATTGAAGTTCGGCAGCTCGCCCATCAGGCATTGCACGATGTAGGGCGCGTCTTGTGAGGTGTTGTAGCGGTAGCCAAATGCGTCGTCGGTCTGCCCGTTGCAAACATCCAGTACACCCCCTTCAATGGTGCTGCCATCGGGGTTTGTGTCGCCATAGATCGGAAAGCCGTCAAATGCCCAGCCGATGATTGCTTCTGGTCCCGCATTGGCCATTTGCGCGATCATACAGGTCGGCGCGACGTGATAGTGGTAGTCATCGCCACGACCAGCGTGCCCGCCGCACACGTCCAATTGGTCCGTTTGTAGCGTGTCGTGTTGTGCCTGATGGTGCGCCAGATCAGCTTCCGACATTTCACCGCCGCCAGTGTAGTCATAAATCGGCACCCCGTTGACCGCCACGCCGAGCGCCGCATCGCGGGTTAGCGGTGTTCCCGAAAAGACGGGATTGAGAAGGACAGGTGCGGGGTATTCGGCGGGAACGGGCACTTGTTCGTTAGTACCGACGATGCCCGTCATCATGTCATGATCGGGATAGGTGTCAGATGTCAGAATGGCTTGGGTGTCGGTGCAGGTTACGGTCACGCTCTCGGCAAAGCCCGCATCCGCGACAGAAGCGGCCACAGCATCGCAGCGGTCGTCGTGGGCAAGTGTAGGGCTAGCAACGGCGATGAAAAGCGGACAGGCCAGAAGGATAATTGTGCGGTTCATAGTGCAGATTCCTAAAGTATGGGTCAATTGACAGTTATACGGCACAAGAAGGTATTGCTTTGCTCAAGGTCGGGTCCCCAGATCAGCTCGGCTTTTGGATCCCAGCTGATGGCGTCGTAGCCGTCTTTTGGGCTGACCTCGCGGGCAGTATAAACGTCGGCTTGTGGCCAATCGGATGCGTCAAAGGATGCTGTGTCCCAGCCTGCGGGTTCGTCCATAGCGTCAAATGTGCAAGCTCCTTCGCCAGCCACGGGATTTGTGGACGCCTCGCAGGATTTATCCAAGGGGGCCGTGTGGATGACCTCACATGCCCATTCTGCGGAGCTGGCGGCCACGGTCTTTCCGGCTGCGTCGTGGATTTGAAGGATCAACCCGCCATCGCCCATCTGTTGGCGCCCCGTTCCTATATATTCCAAACCTGTATCGTTTTCTTTAAAGTCTTTGGCCACAACACCCACCACGAATGGGCGTTCGGCCTCAAACGTGAAACTTTCTGCATTGAAAGACCGCTCCGTCGTGATCGGCACACTGTCTTGCGCGACCTGCGTGCCGTCTATGCGCAACTCGAACCAATTGTCCGCCCAAACGTCGGATGAAAAAGTCTCAGCAGTTGCAGCGGTGGCGCAGAACGCGCACAGCGCGAAAATGGCGAAGGGTGGTTTCATGATAGGTCCAATGCGATTGTTACAACCATTATACGTGTTCCACGTGCAATTCCGTCGGGCCTTTCTGAAAATAATTTAATCATGACGCCAAATCTCGCTACTCGGCGCCGGCAACCCGCCACCGATGACGCCTTGTATCGCGAGTTTCGCGCCTAACGAGATAAGACCGCAGTCGCCCGAAGGGAGGGAAAAGCAGACTTTGGCGCAGATGCAGCGAACGGCGGGTTTGAGCCCATAAGACGGATGCTGCTGTTTGTCTCAATGACGGCAATGCGCTGGAAACGCCCTTTGCAAAGTCGGGTTGACGGTCATCCGAAAACACCCAACGAGGTTCGCCCATCGATGACAACGACGGCGGGAAGTAGGGGCGCACTAAAATTTCAGGATGCGGTAGCGAGTGCCCTTCAAGGAGTAGTTGAAACCTGCTGCCCCCATCCCTCACCTGAACCAACACAGGTATGCTTTTGATCGGCTACACGATTATGTGGAAACCACAGGCAACTATCCGGAAGACCCATATTTAAAGGGCTGGAGCGTCGACCAGAACACCTCATGGATCGGCGTCGGAACACCGTATTGGCGGCCCAGTCGCACCACGTCCCCGCTCAAGTAGTCAACCTCCAGCCGCTTGCCGGCTCTCAAATCGTCGAGCATCGAGGCATGCATCGTGTCCGGCAAAGTTGAGATGGTTTTCCAAGTTTGCTCGACAAGGCCTTCGGGCAAGTCCGGCACCATCGCCCTGCCGACCCGATTGGTTTCTGCCATCCCAGCAAGGAACAACGCGCGGCTGTCTGGATTGTTCCGAAGCGGCCCCATATCAAGCCGCGTCAGGGTTGTGATGCTGGCCAGCATCGCCTGAGAGATGAATTTTACCCACAAGTCGTGCAGAATATTGTCCGGAATCACGGCTGTCGCACCCGCGTCAATGATCGCATCACGAAGGGCCGCAACGCGCGGGGTGACCCGGCCATCCAACTCGCCAAATGAGAGCGTGTCCCACATTGCCGAATGGTTGATGACGCCGGGTTCGGGAATGTCGGCCGGGATGCGCGCCACGCCCGGTACCACGTGCTGCATGCCGATGATTGCGCCAAGCCGGTCATGGGCGCTGACACCATTCTGACAAGTCACAACCATCGTGTCAGACTTAAGCATTGGAGCAATAGCTTGCGCCCCGCTTTCAACGTCATAGTTCTTGACCATGAACAAAACCACGTCGACCGGTCCTACTGAACGGGGATCGTCGGTTGCCGCGATCTCAGACATATGTAAGTCCCCGCGCGGGCTCAGAATTTTCAGGCCTCGCTCCTGAATCGCTGCCAAGTGCGCACCCCTTGCGATCAAGACAACTTCGTTTCCGGCCGCAGCCAGACGTGCTCCAAAGTAACCTCCGAGCGCGCCTGCGCCCATCACTGCGATCCTCATACGTCTCTCCCATATGTCTACCAGTCTCGTTCATAACACGCGTGTCGCCCGGTGCAGAAACCTTATTGTGCCAGAATTCACAGTTGCGGCGTCCTGCATCGCCAGCGCCGGTCTCGTCCGGAGGCAAGGCCTGTTTGTTACTTTATGTGAGTTAGCCCAAGTTCAGGGCTGAGGGACGCAGCAGGTCCGCTTCGAGCCGTCTATCCACCTTAGAGCAGGAACATCAAACGGCGGCTTTGTCGGGCGGTTTCAACTGGTCGACGCAATCCTTTAATCTTTAGTCAAAGATGGAGTGAACATTATGAAGTATCGCCGCCGAGTATTTTTTACGGATAAGCAGACGTCAGAGATTTGGGACAGATGGCAACGCGGAGAGTCGATGAGTTCGATCAGGCTTGATTTTGACCGAGCATCATCGTCAATCTATCCACTCCTCGCGCGTACTGGCGGCATCCGTCCACCGACCGCGTGAGATCGCGCTTCGCTCTCCCTCTGATCGATCAAGAAGAGATTTCCAGAGGCCTGCGTGCGAAGGTGTCCCTGCGCTCAATTGCACGATCCCTGAAGCGGTCAGCATCGACCATCAGTTGTGAAGTCAGGCGCAATGTCGGCACCCAAAGCTATCGTGCAAACCAATCTGATACAGCTGCCTGGGATCGTGCCCACCGCCCAAAGCCCTGCAAGTTGGCAGGCAATGACTATCTCTGCCGTGCTATATCGGCCAAACTGATCCGCAAGTGGTCCCCGCAACAAATCGCAGGTTGGCTGATGCGCGAACATCCAGTGGATGAGAACAAGCGCGTCTCGCATGAGACGATCTACCGAAGCCTTTTTATCCAGACGCGCGGCGTACTTAAGAAGGAGTTTCTGGCTCATCTATGAGCGACACGATCCATTCGCCGGTCCCGCCACGCCACGCTAAAACGCAGCGGGTTGGGTAAGTTCAACGATGCGATATCGATCCGTGACAGACCTGCGGAAGTTGAAGACAGGGCCGTTCCGGGCCATTAGCCTCTCGGTGATGCAAGCTAATAGAAGGCGACCTGATTGCAGATTCTGGTAAAGGTTGACAACAAGGACAGTCCCAGAGTCATTCAAGCGTTGATCGAACAGGCACGCAAGTTGACCAAAGAGCTTTATCGCTCACTGACTTGGAATCACGGATCAGAGATGGCGGGGTACAAGACATTCACTTTGGCGACGGAGATCGATATCTTTTCATGCGACCCTCACAGCCCCTCTCATCGCTGCAAGCAG
>NZ_JBGFCD010000035.1:0-13966 GCF_041205405.1 Falsihalocynthiibacter sp. S25ZX9 | reverse complement strand
TCATCGGCCAAGCCGCTTACATCCGCAGTCACCGTATCCCCCAGCCCAAATACCGCCGGATCGGCGTTGTCACTGACAAGAAGCACGGTCCCAGTCAGGTCGTGATTGCCATCGTCAATCGGGCCGGTCACGGGCGCGAACTGTGCCGACGCGGTCTCAAACGATGCGTCCTGAATAAGAACTGTCACGCCGATCTCGGCCCCCACATGCGCTGCCGTCAGTGCAAAGGTATTCTCGGATGTGGTCTCGAGAACCACCCCATCCGCTGTCCAAACATAGCTAATGGTAAAGCGCGGATCGTCGGTCCGAAGGCCTTCGATCTCGGCAGTCAGCGTTTGGCCTGCGGCTTGGCTCCCTGTGAGCGTGACTGAAACATCCCCGCTCGCGACAGGCTGAAAGCTGCGACTGTAAACGCCGGCACCGCCGCCATCCTGCCCAGTGGACTGCCATGTGATCACCCATCCGCCACCCTCTAGTGCGGCGATCTGTGGGAGGTATTGATTGCCTTCAGTATAGGTGTTGACCTGCGTCTCGTCGCCTTGCGTGCTGCCATCGGCATAATAGGCCTGCGCATAGACGCCATAATTGCTGCCATCCTGACCATTGGACAGCCAAGTGATCACCCAGCCGCCACCCTCTAGTGCGGTGATCTGAGGCTCGTACTGGCTGCTTGCTGTATAGGTATTGATCTGCGTCTCATCGCCTCGCGCGGAGCCGTCGGCATTATAGGCCTGTGCATAAACGCCATTCCCGTCGCCATCCTGCCTCTGGGAGGTCCATGTGATCACCCAGCCCCCATCGCTCAGGGCCGTGATCTGGGGGACGTACTGATTATCCGCCGTGTAGGTATTGACCTGCGTCTCGCTGCCTTGGGGCGTCCCATCCGGATTATAGGCCTGTGCATAGATGCCCCAACCATCGCCATCCTGGCCAGAGGAGTTCCATGCAATCACCCATCCGCCATCGCTCAGCGCGGTGATTTGGGGCTCGTACTGGCCGCTGGTCGTGTAAGTATTGACCTGTGTCTCGCCGCCTTGGGGCGTACCATCCGGATTATAGGCCTGTGCATAGACGCCGGGAAAAGAACCATCCTGATCATAGGAGACCCATGTGATGACCCAACCACCATCATTTAGCCCGGTGATTTGAGCGTTGTATTGCTCTAATGTCGTGTAAGTATTGACTTGTGTTTCGGTGCCTTGAGGCGTGCCATCGGCGTTATAGGCCTGAGCATAGATGCCAGCGGCATCGCCATCCTGCCCCCACGACGTCCATGTAATCACCCAGCCGCCATCGCTCAATGCGGTGACTTGTTGGCTGTACTGGGAGCCTGCAATATAGGTACTAACGTGTGTCTCGCCGCCTTGGGGCGTACCGTCCGCGTTATAGGCCTGTGCATAGACACCGCTATCGTCGCCATCCTGCCCCGGGGACCGCCATGTAATCACCCAGCCGCCATCGCTCAGCGCGGTGATTTGCTGGTATTCCTGATTTCCTGTCGTATAGACGTTGACCTGTGTCTCGCCGCCTTGGGGCGTGCCATCCGCGTTAAAGGCCTGTGCATAGATGCCGTAAATGTCGCCATCTTGGTCAAGGGACTGCCATGTGATCACCCAGCCGCCATTGCTTAGGGCGGTAATCTGCTGGTTGGTCTGTTCGTTTGTCGTATAGGTATTAACCTGTGTCTCAAAAATTGGCGTGATATCCACATTGACCGCACCGAGGGCCTCAACCGTTCCGCCGTCATTAGCGGTCACGCTGATCGACGCCGCATTGTTTCCGGCCACATCCGCAGCACCCGTATACTGGATCGCCGTGGCTGTGTTCAAAAACGCATCGATATCCGCCGGAAGGCCCGTCAGGATCAACGCACCGGTTCCACTGCCGGTCACGGTAACTGTGCCGCTAGAGGTCGCTTCCAGCGTACCGCTGTCCGCCGTGAGCGTCATAGCAAAACTCGCGCCCCCGCCAGCAACGGCAAAATGCACCGCCGACAAGTCCAGATCAGCCGCAATCCCTTCAAAAGCCGCCACATCCGAGGGCAGACCCCAGT
The DNA here is from genome assembly GCF_041205405.1 of Falsihalocynthiibacter sp. S25ZX9. Classification (NCBI taxonomy): domain Bacteria; kingdom Pseudomonadati; phylum Pseudomonadota; class Alphaproteobacteria; order Rhodobacterales; family Roseobacteraceae; genus Falsihalocynthiibacter; species Falsihalocynthiibacter sp. S25ZX9. The sequence continues at coordinate 11,913 of NZ_JBGFCD010000035.1, read as the reverse complement.
TCACGCTGCCATCGGCGTTATAGACCTGTGAATAGATACCGTTACTGCTGCCATCCTGCACATCGGACCTCCATGTGATCACCCAGCCGCCATCACTCAGGGCGCTGATCTCGGGGTCGGTCTGATAGCTCAGAGTGTGGTTGTTGACCTGCGTCTCGTCCCCTTGGGGCGTGCCATCGGCGTTAAAAGCCTGTGCAAAGACGCCCCAACTGTTACCATCCTGACCATTGGATCGCCATGTGATCACCCATCCTCCGTCACTCAGCGCGGCGATCCGGGGGGCGGCCTGATCGTTAATTGTATAGGTGTTGACCTGCGTCTCGCTGCCTTGGGCCGTACCATCCGCATTATAAGCCTGTACATAGACACCGTAGGAATCCTGATCTGGCGCTTCCCATGTAATCACCCAACCGCCATCGCTCAGCGCGGTGATCTGGGGGGTGTAGCTCCAGAAGGCGAGCGGACTGGTATTAACCAGTGTCTCGCCGCCAAGCAGCGTGCCATCCGCATTATAGGCCTGTGCATACAGGCCAAAACCTTCGCCATCTAGTAAATAGGCGGGCCATGCGACAACCCAGCCGCCATCGCTCAGCGCGGTGATTGATGACTCTTCTTGAGAGCCTGTCACGGTGGCGTTAACGCGCGTTTCGCCCCCTTGTACGGAACCCGCGGCGTCATAGGCCTGCGCATAGATTCCGGCACTTTCGCCATCCTGCCCCCACGACGTCCATGTAATCACCCAGCCGCCATCGCTCAGTGCGGTAATCTGGGGGGACTGCTGAACGCTTGTTGTATAGGTATTCACCTGTGTCTCGCCACCTTGGGGCGTGCCATCCGCATTATAGGCCTGCGCATAAACGCCGACATCTTCGCCATCCTGACCAGTGGACGCCCATGTGATCACCCATCCGCCATCACTCAAGGCCGCGACGTGTTGTTGGGACTGGTAGTTGGTCGAATAAGTGTTAACCTGCGTCTCGCTGCCTTGGGCCGTGCCATCCGCATTATAAGCCTGAGCATAGACGCCGTAACCGTCGCCATCCTGATCAAAGGACAGCCACGTAATGACCCAACCGCCATCGCTCAGCGCGGTGATCTGGGGGATGCTTTGGCTACCAACCGTATAAGTGTTGACCTGCGTCTCGCTGCTTTGCGGGGTACCGTCAGCGTTATAAGCTTGCGCATAGATACCCCAATTGTCGCCATCCTGACCATAGGACTGCCATGTCACCACCCAACCGCCATCGCTTAATACGGTGATTTGGGGGGATCTCTGAGAGTTCGCTGTGTAGGTGTTGACCTGAAACTCTGAATAAATGGGCATAAAAATACGGTCTCGCTTGTTTGAAATATTGAAAAGGAATGCTGTAAAAATCGGCGGGGCAAAGAGGACGCGCCGCACAAAATGCACCGGGTGCATCTGTGTTGAGGGGTGTCCATGCCTGCTGCCTAAAACGCCGATTTCAAATCATTTTTCGCCGCGCCAAGCGATGTCCCATGTTACGTGCGTAAACTATTTGTTAATCTTTTCAATTAGTTTCTCAAATGTTAAAAAAGGCCAGCCACCTCGCGGCCAATTTAGGGAACAAGGTATCGTGGAGTTCGGTACTGAACCACCGAGCGCCCCTGCCCGTAGGCGCGGGTATCTCGTTTCCTGTCGCCCTATTCGGGCCCAACAATTGCGCTGTGCTTGATCGCCCAGGTCACCAGCGCCCCATGCCGATCTCCGCAGGTGATCAAATCACTACCAATCCGCCCCAGCGCAATTTCGATGTCGGCTTGGCTCTTTGTCCCCAGCGCAATCTGTGGTTTTCTCACAGGGGCGAGCAGCTCGGCGTCAGGCCTAGGGGCGAGCATCCCAGAGGGCGCGGATCCGCTGCACGCTGAGAGCATCAACAGCGCAGCGATCGGCCACCTCGGCCGAAGGTCCCTCCTCCCGCCTTCGACCCTTTTACAACCGCGCGCGCAGCCATTTCACTCACGGATTTTTAGGTCGCGTCGCAGATCTTACGGAAACGCTCGAATGGCATCGCGCTGGGCCTTGATCATTGCGAGTTCACACCGTTTTCGGACGCGGGTTGATGTTTTGGACTTCGGCAACCAGATCCGTTTCTATTGTCGCGCAGAGTCGGCGCTCCTAAGCAGAACAATAATTTTTGTGAGGTTGCCTGCAAACGCGGTCAATCGATCCCACGAGCATCCCCCAAGACACACATGCGCGAAAAGTCTTGGTGTTTAAACTAAGTTCCACTACGATTTCTTTAAGTTGAAGGTTTGTTTTACTTAGTTGACGGGGGTCTCATGAAATAACCGATAGCCTTGGTTTGCGCCTTTTCAGCCGGCCTTGTGCCCTGCGATATAGTGCCTACACCTGCTCCATCATTGGACAATGCCGCCTTGAATGCAAGCTGTGAACTCGCGGTTGCCCAAGAGGCCAATGTCTCCGCAAGCATCGTCATTGCAACGTCTACAATCCCGACGGACACAGGAACACTCACAACAGTCGATCTACTTGGCGCAACGGCACCATGGAATTGTCGAGCAGATACAGCCGGCCTTATAACCGGAATTGATTATAGCGAAGAAGGATAAACTATGGAATTTGCAATTCTGGCGAGCCGCACCGTTCTTTCAAAATATGCTACTTTTTCGGGGCGCGCTTCCCGACCCGAGTTTTGGTGGTGGGTTTTGAGTATAACCGTTATTTTGGCAATCACCCGCCTCATCGACGGCGTCATAATAGCTCCTTTATTAGGTTTTGATACCTTTCAGAGCGGAAGTGGGCAGCCACTTTCTTTTCTGATTTCTCTAGCCGTTATTCTACCGAACATTGCCGTCGCTATGAGGCGTTTACATGATATTGGGAAATCTGGCTGGTGGTTGTTGATCGCACTTTTACCTGTGATCGGCTTTCTGGTTTTGATCTATTTTTATATCCAACCTAGTGATAAAGGCGACAACGAATTTGGCCCACAACAGCCTCTCAATGCGCCCTAATTCCCGCGGCAGATAAGTCAGCTTTTCACGTTCTGGTTTTTAACCCCGAGCCTGCGGCAAATTTTGCACCCCTCTCCTCGATAGGCTGATTGGATACCTTATGAAGACATCGGTCTTTTCCCTCCTCACCCTGCCCGTTGTTGCCGAATGTTCCAGTGTGACGAGCACCGAAGACGCCCTCAGTAGCCATGGCTACTCTGAAACTTATGTCGCAGGATACGACGCGGGATGTGCAAGCGGAAAGCACGCGGGTGGCGACATGTTCGGCAAACGAAGCCAAGATGGTGCTGCCTATGCAGCGAACGCAGACTATAAAACGGGTTGGGACTACGGCTTCATTACCTGCAAACAAAAGGAAGTCCGCGATCTGGAAATAGCGACAGCCATAGGTATTGGTCTGGCTGCTGGAAGCTCAAACCGCCATGGTGCGTATGGAATTGATGCGCGCGCTGCGTTGGCGGGCTTGGATACCAGCTCGATCCAAGCCGCTGGCTGGTAACCAAAGTAGAGGAAATTCAACATAAATAATTTCGTACAATCAGCCTTTGCACTCACAGTAGCGCTGGCGTCTCCAGTGTCAGCACAAATGTTTGACGAAGCCACAACCGACGCGTTGAAGGTCTGCCACGATTACGTCTGGTTTGAAGTCCCTGAGTTTAAGGAATTGCCGAACGCAGCGGTTTCTGTATTTCCAGGCATAATCGATGAGAATTCAATCACCATTTTTTGGAATGTTATGTGGGATGATCCGACCGTCCGTGCCGCAGGGAACTGCACGACGATTGATGGCGCAGTTGAGGGTTTTGAAGACTATTCGAAAATGGATTAGTCGCTGCTTGACCTTAGCGAGCGCCCTCCCCGACGCGATCATGTTGCCTCTAAAAAAATCTCCAAAGATCAACGTGACACCCGCCCAGATACCGCTTATTGTTCAGGAATGCGGAATAAGACTTAGGTATGACCGTGTCTTGCCTGTTTTATCGCACTAAGGAACTCTCATGACTATATCAAAATCCGTTCTTATTGATCGCCATCCTGGGCGCTCAGCCCAAACCATTGGCATGGCAAAAGAACTTGGCACCAGCCCAGACTTGATCCATAAACCGTCAGTCGGTGTGGTTGGAACAAAGGGCGATAGCCAATGCTATTTGGGCGTCACAGATAAAGTTGTTGCAATTCATGCCCGCCTTAGGGACCGTATCGGAACGGAACCAGAGCAGTTGAAATTTCGTCTTGTCGAGCCCCAATACACGGTCGCGACGTCAGACGGCATTCGGAACGGGACGCGCGAAATGCGCTACTCCCTTATTGGCCGCGAAGTTACCAATGATGCGCTTTGCGAACACCTTGAAGCGAGTGGCCTTGCAGGAACTATCGCAGTTGTTGCATGTGACAAACCACCTGTCGGAACGTTGGCCGCCTTGCTCGAACATAATACGCCAGCAATCATCCTGTCGGACGGACCAATCCATCCCGGGATTGATCCCAAAACTGGCGGCGCAATCGACATTGTGAGTGCCTACGAGGCCGCCGGCCATCCGGATCCAGAATACCGTCATCACATTGCGTGCCACGCCTGTCCGGGTATTGGAAGCTGTGGTGGCATGTTTACCTACAACACCATGCAAATATTCATCGCCGTCGCTGGGATGCAGCCGTTGCACATGGTGGCCCCCGCGTCCGATGACTCCAGACGCCTCAATGAATTTCCAAACGAACTCGTCGATTACTTAGCACAGTTAATTGAGCTGGATTTAAAGCCGCGCGACATCGTTGTGCGCGACTCTTTACGCAATGCCTTGATTGTTGCACTGGCTGTGGGTGGATCAACCAACGTCATCTTGCACGCGCCTGAGATTGCACGGGCCGCAGGATATGAGAATTTTTGGCAAGACGTTATGACTCCAGAAGAGTTCAATCATCTCTCGCAATATGTCGTGCCTGTCCTTACGGACGCTCGGCCATATGGCAAATACTCCATGGTCGACATTGATCAAGTTGGCGGCGTTCAAGTGATTGTCCGCGAGCTTCTGGAAATGGGCTTACTCAATGGCAACGTTATGACCTGCACAGGGGAAACCCTGAGTGCGCAGGTCGAGCGCCTGAACACAGCAAAACCGGATGGGACAGTCGTCTACACGGTTGAAAAACCTTACAAACCAACAGGTGGCTTGCGTTTATTGAGCGGTAATCTGTCCCCAGATTTTTCAGCAATCTTGAAGCTTGCAGGCGTTGAAGGCGGACTAGGCGATAATCTATTCCGCGGCAAAGCACGCACCTTCGATGGGCAAAGTGGCCTTTTGAAAGCCCTCGATGAGGACCCTGATAGCTTTCAAAATAACGATATGGTCATTGTGCGCTACGAGGGTCCTACCGGCTCACCAGGCATGCCGGAGATGCTAGACCCGACGGCACGCATCACCACCCTTTGCCGAGAAAAAGGCATCGTGATCGCCTTGATGACAGATGCGCGTTTCTCTGGAGGGTCCGTTGGACTGGTGATTGGACATGTGGGGCCAGAGGCGGCTCTTGGTGGGCCAATCGCATTCATTGAAGATGGCGATGAAATTATCGCAGATCTGAATACAAGTGAATTAACCTGCACAGAGCTTAAGGACCCAGAGACATTTGCGAAACGCAAAGCTATTTGGGAAAAAGAAACCGCAGACAATGGCGGCACTCATCCTTCTTGTGGCATCGCGGACACGCGCCTCTTACATCGTGCGCGTCACTCTGCCGTTCCAGCATCGCGTGGTGGCGGCATTCATCCAAACCGCGAGGTTTGGGTCAGAGAACCAAGAGATGCAGACCGCTCTGGCTTTATTCCGTCGAATAAAACGCGACCGGGCACCGCTAAAGAGTTCTAGCGCACAATCTGTCGTAAATGGCATTGCCGCGGCATCAGTCCGGTGACCCAACTCTCGACGTCCAAACACTGAAGCATTACTCTCAGACCTGAGAGTAATGCTATTGAATGTGGGTTATCTTCGATTTCTCCTTCTGAGCCGCCCTATTTGAGCACTGAGGCACACGCGCGCCGCAGATTGTTTTCACCGCCGATAACATCAGTGTTGAAATTACGGCATCAAACGAACCTCGAAGAAAAGCGCGCCCCAAATGGGCAACAATATCCCAAATGAACCAAAGGAAAAGAGCTTAACCTAAACACCCGATTGGAGAAGCGGACCTTCGCTGCGCAATTTTCGAATGTCAGCTCAGGGCCGTTCGCTTCGCCTACATTAGGGCTTAATTCGAAACCATCGTGCTAACGCAGCATCCGACACGAAGAGCGGGAAGCAGACCCTCGCTGCATTCTGCACCAATGTCTGCAGTGCAAAACAGACTACCAAATAAACTGGGTCTTAGGGCTTAGAGTGTTGAGGTAAGTAGTCTGAGATACAAAAGCTCTTTGCCTTCAGCATCAAAAGTTGCGGAAATCGTCATCAGATAACCCACCGAATTTAGAAAGCGCGGAACGAGGCCAGTGGTCGGAAATCTGGGTCCGTTTTCCCTTATCGACCAACGCCCGTCAACTCTCATTGTCCCATCTGAGGTGACATAGGGGTTAGTTGGGCTATTTATCTCTCCGAACTCAAAGCCTTGCGCCTCCATCCATTCAGCGGCTTGGAGAACGCCGCCCCATTCATGGAGCAATCTAAAGGAACAAACCGTTGCATCGCCTGTGCTGACAATCTTATCCCAATCTATTTGGATGAGTTCGGCACGATTTTGCGCATTTGCCCCCTCCGCAAGGCAAGATTGAATATCCGGAAACCTAAGCAATGCACGATCGACATCTCGCCTCAGATAGTGATCATATTCGACGCGGAACTCTGGAATTCCTCGTGGGGTTGGCTCAGTGAGAATGCGATTATAAAAGACCCGTGGCGCCATTGAAATCAATGAATAGGCAATGGGAGAAAGGGCCCCGACCATAACAATGAGGTATAGCTTTTCATCCCATGGGGTGCGCGCGAAATGTCGAACGGACCAACCGGCGCGGCCCGCTACTCTTCCTGTCAGCAGCCAATATATCAGGAGAAATAGAGATATGTTTCCCACCTCTGTATTCAGAAAACCCGCCAATACGCCGAGCATCAAACACAGAACGAGAACGATTGTTTGCCACCGGTTCAACCGCTTTCCCTTGAAGGCGCGCCTATCGAAGGCAAACAATACACTGCTTAGAACCCCAACGAACAGAAGAGCCAACGGAAAGAAAAAAATGACACTTAAAAGGATCCACCCAGCTATTTTACTAGAATGAGACTCCGCTTGCGGCCATAAATAAGCTCCCAAAAATACCATTAAAAACAGACTGATCAAGACGGTGAAACCGATCCTCAAAATTCGACTCGGCGGAAGATCAGATCGTGGTTGTGTTGTGCTCAACTCAATTTCCTTCGTCAAAAAAGTAACTCGCTATAATATGGCTGGCTCTATTCAAATTCGGTAAACTTGTCAAAAATGTGAAGTGGCAGCAATTAGGGTCAAATGTACCCAAGTGAGGCAAAGCTACCGTTAGCCGCAAAGTGCTTTAAGGTCAGCTTCTCTAATTGGATGTTTAGGTCAAGCTCGTTTTCCTTCTTTCTTTTGGGTCTTTGTCACTCATCCGGGTCACGCTTCTGTTCGCAGTCTGGTTGATGCCGTTTTGGCACCGCTGCACGCATATGTCGGATCGGTAGTGGAGAGCCTTGCTTTGAGACGCGCTTCACGTTGCGCAGCAGCCATTTTCGGCTCCTTCTATTACCTGACAGGGCATGTTTACATGCCTGAGAAGGCACAGACCTCGTCCGGTGAGGGACGACCCCGTTAGGATTGGTGGTCGGCTTTTAGTTCATGCCGCTCCTCCCACTTGGTCCTGACGGAATTCCGTGCCATCAACCCACATGCGATGCGGCAAGACGGCGAGTTTGCGGGCGACTGCGACAACGGCGCGACGGCGACCCTTGGTGCACATCAGTCGCATGCCCCATGATTGGATCTGTGAGCCAGCCATCGTCCGCATCAGCAAAGCGTTTGCAGCTGCATACAAAGTTGCGCGAACGTCTCTGTCCCCCGCTTTCGATATTCGACCAAGATTGTCGTGCTCACCCGACTGATATCGTCGCGGTGTCAGCCCAAAATGCGCGCCTACAGTCCGTGACCGTTTGAAGCGCGTAGGATCATCCACAGCGGCTTTGAAGGTCAATGATGCAATCGGTCCAACACCCGGTACGGTCATCATTCGCATACAAACCTCATCATGGCTGGCGGCGCGTTTGACACGCCGATCCAGTTCCAGAAAGTGCTGATACAAAACCACACGTGCATCCAAGAGCGGCACCAAGGCATGGGTCAGAACGTCATCCATCTCGATCATCGGCCGGACGACTCCATCGAAACTGCCGTGCTTCACAGTCTTGGGCAGACGAATGCCAAATATCTTCAATAATCCGCGCACTTCATTGGCCAGATCCATTGTCTTCTTTAGCAATGCCTTGCGCGTGCTAAGCAAAGAACGGACACCATGAGCCTCACGGCTCTTCATATGCACCGGGCTGAACCAACCCGTGCGTAGCACTTGAGCGATCCCGCGTGCGTCATTCTTATCCGTCTTGTTGCGCATCGCTGACAGCGCCGCGTTGACCTGTCGTGCTTCCATGCAGACGACATCAAAGCCTTCTGCTTCCAGACCATGGAACAGGTGCTGACTCATCGTGCCCGCTTCAAAGCCGACCCGCTCAATCGGATGGGGGAAGCGTGCAAGGCACTCTGCAATATCGCTGACCTCACAAGGCAACTCCCGCTCCAACAGCAGCGTCCCCTTGCTATCAACAATGCAAAGCGCACAGGATCGTAACGACACATCTAAACCGGCAAAATATTCCATCTTTTATCTCCCTTGTTCAAAAATCATCTTGTGATCTTATCGGGAGCTCGACCTCAGAACAGAGGTAGCCCAATTACGCATGCTTTGGGCCGAAAGCCACAAGTAGTGCCAAACTACCGGACGGCAAGGTTGGCGACGATCGGGTTAGGCATTTGCAAAAGATTGTCTCATTTGGATATGACCGTAGCGAGTTGCCAGACCATCACTTGCGAGGCGTTAAGGCTGTCTACAAATCAAACCGTGCTGAAATTCTTTGGACACTGGACGAAATCGGACGGTTCGAAGAATGCGCGCCAGAATATGTATCGCGAATCCTAATTGCGGCAACCGAAACGGGATTGCGCCCCGGGGATCTCTGGCACCTTTCCACCTTCCACATCAGAAAGACGCCACAAGGTCGCCGCATCGAAATCACCACAGCCAAAAAGAGACGCCGAGCAGTTATTCCAGTGACCGAGCGTATGGGACGACTCATTGATGCCACGCTTATTGGGCGCGAACGCCTTTTGACCAACTCACGCGGCGAGGTTTTCGCCACAGAGAACGGCTTGGGTGACGTGGTCGCGAAATGGCGGGACAACCTCAAGATACGCAAGGTTCTGCGCCTGTACGACGCCAGAGGGACTGCTGCGACCCGCCTGCTCTTGGCAGGAGCTGAGATCCGCGAAATCGCAACCGCCATGGGGTGGTCGGTGAAACGTGCCAATGAAGTAATCGAGTTTTACGTCGCCATGCACCCTGATATGACTGACCAGCTTTTAGCCAAGATTGAATCCTTTGAACGAAACATGTAGCTCGCCATGGTTTTCTGCAGTAAATGTCACAAGAAATTGCAGCAGAGCATTTTTTCTTAAAGCAGACGTTGCTCACCTCCGCAGCGAACGGCGGCATTGAGCCCATACGTACCGCACCTAATCATTCGGCGTCTTATTCCCCAATCGCTATCCCCTCACGCCGCGGGTCAGCGCCACCTTGCAGTTGGTCACCAATGGAAATGGCGTGCAGGCCAGAGTTTAATCCACGTGCGTTGACTTCGAACCCAAGCGTGGTGAGTTGCTCTGTGAAGTCTTCGGCCGTTGTTCCTTGTTCTACATCATAAGTGCCAAAGCGGTTTACCAGATGTGGCATAGAGACTGCTTGCTGGACGTCCATACCCCAATCCAAATGGGCAATAATCGTTTGCGCAACATATCCGATAATGCGGCTGCCACCCGGGCTACCGATAACAAGGATAGGCTCATCATCTTGCATCACAATCGTTGGGGCCATCGAGGATCTAGGGCGCTTGCCCGGTTCGATCCGGTTGGCGATTGGAACGCCGTCCGTATGCGTACGGAAACTGAAGTCTGTGAGCTCGTTATTCAAAAGAAATCCACGCACAAAAACACGGCTACCAAAGCCGTTCTCGATCGTCGTGGTCATGGAAAGCGCATTTCCATAGCTGTCCACAATCGAGATGTGGCTGGTCGAGGGCAGTTCAATTGATTGGTCATCTGCCAGCAGCATGGCATGATCCCATTCCGGCGCACCCGGGGCGACAGTTTCGAGCGCCATGTCAGTGGCATCTATCTGACTGGCACGGCCTTCCAGATACACTGGGTCAAGCAACCCCTTTGTGGGCATCGGTACAAAGTCGCTATCAGCCATGTAGCGGCCACGATCGGCAAAAGCGAGACGCGTTGCGTCACCAATAATCCGCCAGCTTTCTGGGTTGTCCGCTCCAAGTTCTGCCAGATCGAACTGCCCTGCCATGCCTAGGATTTGCCCGACCGTTAGCGCGCCCGAAGATGGCGGCCCCATGCCGCAGACATCTGCTCGGCGATATGTGACACAAACTGCTGGCCGCTCAACCACACGGTAGTTTGCAAGGTCTTCCAGCGCGAGGACCCCGGGATTACCCTCCGCCGTACGCACTGCCCGCACGATGTCTTGGGCAATTGGGCCGCTGTAGATGGCATCCGCCCCATTGATCGCGATCTGCCGCAAAACGTCAGCATATTCTTGGTTAGTGACCTTTGTTCCTGCTGCAAGTGGCACGCCTCCTGGAACAAAATAGTCTGCCGTGGGACCAAACCGGCCCAACCGCTCAGCATCCCCCGCGATTGAAGATGCCATCCGCTCAGAGACGACAAATCCCTGCTCGGCTAAGGTAACTGCGGGATCAAAAAGACTGGGCCAATTTGCACGACCCCAGCGGCGGTGTGCTTCTTCCATCAAACGCGGTGTGCCAGGTGTGCCAACCGAAAGGCCGCCAACCACAGCATCAAAGAAACCAAGGGGTTCGCCGTTTTCATCCTGGAATAAGGTTGGCGTCACAGCCATCGGTGCGGTCTCGCGGCCGTCGAGTGTTGTCAAAGAACCGCTCTGGGCATCGTACCAAACCAAAAAGGCCCCGCCTCCAAGACCTGATGACTGAGGTTCGACCAACCCTAGAACAGCCTGTACCGCGATCATTGCGTCTGCTGCAGTACCGCCGGCGCTTAAAACATCAGCACCCGCTTCCACAGCCAAGGGGTTAGCCGCCACTACCATCCAGTCATCGGCGATGACCGGCGAGCCAGAAGTCTTTGCCTCCAACCCAGACTGGGCGGCATCGCCTAGACCGACGAACGACGTTGTCAGTGCGGTGTCTGCCTCGGGTGCGACGGCATCTGCAGTCGTCTGTGCGTGGATAGGAGCTGATGCTAGGACTGCGAGGGCAGCAATAATCATATGCTTTTGTTGGAACACGTCTCTCTCCTAAAATGTGAATATACATCGGAGTGTAGGTGTCCTGCTACTTGCGGGGCAAGCATCTTGTGGAGTGCGCCTAAATCGCAAGGACTGTCAGCGCTTTGACTTGCGTCATTGCTTGAAGAAAGGCGGTCGCAGCCTGTTACGCTTCATGCCCAAACCGGACCCTCATGACTTCCGCAGCGAATGGCAGGTTTGAGCGGCGATCTCAACCGGTCGACGCAACACACTCTGCGAACTTCTCTGCTGGCGTTTGATATTGCAAGGTCTTGCGAGGGCGTTCGTTGAGTTGCCTTGCGATTGCACTGAGC
>NZ_JBGFCD010000034.1:0-15252 GCF_041205405.1 Falsihalocynthiibacter sp. S25ZX9 | reverse complement strand
CAGAACGGGAAACCTGCAATATCAATCACAGGTAAAAAGTGACGTAAGGCGATAAAAATGGCGACCAAATCGCTGGAGTGGTAAAATCACAACGGAAGCGATGGTCGCCGAAAGACTATAGGAGTTGAATTGAAATGATGCGCGATGCACCAATGGCCGCAATGCGAAAGCTGCGCCGCAGCATCTGCGAGGCTGAGGGACGGCAGCTATGGGCAGGAAGCGGACTCATTTTTCAAGTGCGGCATTGGAACTAAGTGCGGAAACCGGACTTTTGCTGCGTAATGCACGAAGGTCTGCTATGTGGATAAATGAACCTTTATGAGGCCTGCGCCAATTATTTCTTTCAGGAGGTCGTCAAAAACGGACGCTTCCCCCAAACCCAATTCAAGTCAATTGCTCTGGTTGACAGAGCTTAGCGTTTTGGACACCGCACTGAGCAGTTCATGACGGCTTGCGGGTTTCATTAAGCGGATATCAGACGGCTTAAGCCCGTTGCCGTGCACCGTCGCCTCAGAGGCATAGCCTGACAAGAAGATACAGGGTAAATTGGGATCAATCAATCGAATGGCTTTAGCCAATGCAGGACCTTGAAGGCTCCCTGGCATCACGATGTCTGTCAAAAGAAGGTCAAATCGAAGGTCAGTATTGAAAATTTCTAAAGCTTCGTCGCCTGTGGCTGCGGTTGTGACTGAGTAACCCGCATTCACCAAAATGCGTTTCAGAATGAGCAGAACTTCTTCTTCATCCTCTGCAAGGAGAATTTCAACTCGCTCGCTGGGACTATGAAACTGCTTGTGCGGCTCTCTTTTGGGGGGAACTAAAGCCTGAGTCGTAGCCTTGAAATAAAGTTTGAATGTTGTCCCGACACCAACTTCTGAATAAATGCGGATAGCACCTCCGGATTGTTTTATAAAACCGTGTACCATCGAAAGCCCTAAGCCAGATCCACGGCCAACGCCTTTGTCGGTGAAGAAAGGCTCAAAAACATGTTCTAGCTTTTCGGCAGGGATGCCGTGGCCGGTATCGCTAATTGCCAACATGACATAACGACCCGGTTCAATATCCTCACCCCGCTCTAACATATATTCTTCGCCAATCCGCATGTTTGCGGTTTCGATTGTCACCTTACCGCCTTCAGGCATCGCATCTCGGGCATTCAAGAGGATGTTGATAATCGAGGTCTCTATAGATGTTTCATCAACTTCAACATCCCATAGTCCGGCCTGCAACGACGTCTCGATGTTTATCGTTTTGGGCAAGACGCGGGCGCACCAGGACATCGTGTTTTGCACGTTGTGATTCAGATTAAGTCGCTTTGGTTGCAGATGTGCGCGGCGCGAAAAACTAAGCAGGTTTTTGGTCAGGCCCGCGCCACGATTGGTCGCATCAATAGCTGTTTCGATTCGGGCTTTCCAATCGTCTTTGCGACCTGTTTCAAGGCACAACTCCAGATTTCCAAGGATGATGGCAAGTAGGTTGTTGAAATCATGCGCCACACCGCCCGTTAGAGTGCCAACGGCTTCGATCCGCTGCGACTGGCGCAGGCGCATTTCGGCCAGGCGCAGCTCGGTCACGTCAATACTTGTGCCGGTATTTGCGATTACCTTGCCGTTTTCATCAATAACGGGCTCTACTATTTCGGAGATATACCTAATCCCATGATCCGGATGCAGAGCGCGGTATTCATAAACTTGGTCTTCACCGTCATTCAATCGAGCGATTGCGTTTACGATAATATGGAGATCATCCGCATGTATATGGCTAAGATCTGGGCTGTGCCCCGAAGTTTTGGTGATATATTCGTCCGGCATCAAACCAAAGTGTGCAGCGTATTGTTCTGAACAGAACGTACAAGTTCCAGTTGATTTTTCGTAAGAAAAGAGGCCGATGCGCGCAATGCGGATCGCTGTTTTTAGCCGCGCTTCACTTTCAGCCACCATGGTGACCTGTTTGTTCTTTTCCTCGGTCTGTTCGTTCAGGGAAGTTTCAAGGGTCTTCTCCCTGTCACGCAGCGCTTGTATGCCTGTATCGCGTTGTTCTCGTAGTCGCCCAAGCAATGTGCCCAGAAGCGTGAATAACACCGACCCAAGGGCAACTTGCAGCAAACTCCCTGTCAAAGTGGCAGGTCCAAATCCAACGAGGTATGAATTAAAGACAAAAAGGGACGCAATCAGTCCGGAAATCAACCCAGAACGTTGTCCGCCCATCGATCCAGCAATCACCACGCAGACTACGATGATGAGAAACGGAATAGGAATTGCCAACCCTGTGCGAAAGGAAACCTCGACCGCAAGCACGGCAAGAACTGTGGGCAAAACCCATGCCAACTTAATCATTTATGGCTCACTCGCAGCAAACTGGATCATCACAGCCATTATCTTAACCTCAACGTTGAACGTAACTGGAAGAATATTCTATGTTTGGAACGGCGTCTCGACAATTACGAGAGCTCGTTCGAGCAATCTGTAGCATTCCAGCTTGAATAGCAATTAGACGGTTTGGCGTCTAATTTTTCTGAAGGCTGTAGATGTCTAATCCAAGCCACTTAATTTACACCAAAACCCTTCGTAATACGGCATGCGACTTTTCAGGTTCTTGGCTCTGGTCACAAAAGCCAACGTTCAATCACTCCGCCGCATCTAAGAATATGGGCTCGTAGTGGTGCTTCGTCGCGCAAGGCGGCAAGGTCGGCATTGATGGGTGAGTGATTTGGTCCAATTTCTGCACCATGCACTTTTCTGCCATAAGGGCGAGAACCGGACTTTTGCCGGACTTGGAACGAAAGTCCACGGTGAGGCTTTGCCGTCATTTACCCCAACTGCAGAGGTTTACTTAGTGATCCTCCAACTATGAGATCAACAACTCCCTTTTTCAGCGCCCGTCGAGTATAATCGTGACGAGGGGAAATTCCCACCATTGACAGTCCGGTTTTTCCGAGTGTTTTTGCTCGATATAGGGCCGCGTCCGCTTGCTTCAACAAGTCAAGATATGAGGGGCCGGAGTGCCCAATTCGGGTTGCAATCCCAATGCTAACAGTAATGGAACGCAGTAGATTTGCATCATTGGCAATTTGATCGTGTATGCGTTGAGCAAATAAAAATGCTCCCTCGCTGTCGGTACCGTTTAGCGTAAAAATGAACTCTTCGCCACCGAAGCGCTCTGCTGTTTCTGTTTCTCGGCAAGCCTTTGAATGGCATAAACCCAAGGCTTGTAACACATTGTCGCCGTGGCTGTGACTGTAGGTGTCACTAATCCTTTTGAAGTCGTCTATATCAAGGATCAAAAACGACAATGAATCACCACTTCGCTCGCAGGCGGCAAATTGGTGTTCAATTTCTAGATTGAAAGCCCGACGATTCATGAGGGTGGTTAGCTCATCTACTGTGGCCATTTCTGCAAGGCGGATCGATTGCTCCTCCAGCGTGCTTCTGGCTTGAACCAACTCGTTATATAGTTTGTCTCTGTTGACGGCCAAAAAGAACCCCCAGATGGATTGTTCCATCCTTGCGGGTCTTAGCATTTGCAATCACTGGTAGACGAGCGCCGTCCTTGCTTAAGAATGTCAGTTGTATTTCAAGGCATTCGCCACTTTCGAGAAGCATCGGGTAAACATAGCTCTCGCAGAAAAGCCGAGAAGCAGGCGACATAATGGTGGTAGAAGCCTGGCCGACAACTTGCTCGACAGGCCATCCCAACTCATCGGTGATATACCGATTTGAAAAATGATTCTGCGATGATTGTTTGAGACAAAACACCCAAAAGGCAGATCATCCAGTTCGACACTTGTCAGGCCCGTCAGCAGGTCGAAACTCTAAGAAATTCCGTTACATTCTGACCGACTTCTTTTGGGTGAGTCATGTGCAGGCAATGGCCTTCAGTGTCGCCTTGGGAATTTCCTTTTTCACGAACTCGCCGATTGAAGTTCCCGCGAGCGCATCAACACTACTTTGGAGGATAAGAACTGGGTGTATCGCTTCAGGTAGCAGGTGCCTTAGGTCCGAAAAGAACGTCGCCTTGGCAAACGTTTTGGCGATGACAGGGGCTGTTGAGCAAAAGCTGTCTGAAAGCTCTCCGACTAATTCCGACCCCTTGTCCGCACCCATAACAAGGGGAGCGAGGTCGTTCGCCCAACCGATGTAATTTTTGTCCATTAAGTCGATAAGTTCTTCCAAGTCGGCGCGATCAAATCCTCCAAAATAATCAGGCGGGAGGTTCAAGAAACACGGTGACGGGCATACCATAACAAGGTTTTTGAAGTATTCCGGAGACTGTAGGGACGCAATCAATCCGATCATTGAGCTAACTTAATGACCGATGAGGGTCGCTTTTTTGATATCCAAGGCATCACAGATATCTGTCACATCTTCGGCGTAGCCTTCCAAAGCGCCATATTTCTTTGCATTAAATGCTGATATATCGGATTTTCCGTTCCCCGCATAGTCAAACAGAACTATTCGGAAATGTTTAGAGAGTTCCGGTGTTAGAAAACGCCACATAGTCTGGTCGCAACCGAAGCCATGCGCCATGAGAAGCGTGTGCTCTCCCGATCCAATCACCGTGATATTGTTGCGCAGTGATACGTCGCCTTTTGTCATTCCCAATTGCGGCACCCCGTTGATTTGATGTACAAGCCCAACCCCAGCGGATGTCAAAGTTTGAATAACAAACCACATTTAAACCAAAAGAAGCCTGCTATTACGCAGATCGTTAATATTAAAATAAAGTTAACAACTCCTAAACGAGCATCTCGCCGATAAACGTTTAGGACTCAGGCCTGCCATTCGTTTCGCAAGGTGCCAAGGTCAGCTTTGGGCCGTACACGGCAACCATGGGCGAGAGTAATGTGGTCAATTTCTGCAACATGCACATTTTGACAATAAGGGCGGGAACCGGACTTTCGCTGCAGTTGGCTCAAAGGTCGGTTGAGCGGGGAAAAACTGACATCTTCGAGATGCCAACAGAAATTCCATCCAATCTGCCTTGCAAAAACACTGCACCTCCAGTTTGTTTTTGCAAGCGGGTGCAGATCAAGGCGTGCCAGAGGCCTGGGGCTTAGGCATCAGGAGGAGGGATAGACCTTCGGAAAAGACTGGAAACCTTATGAAAACGATATCAGGACTAGCAATTATCTTGGCTACGACTTTCTCAAGTTCAGCTTTTGCGGAGGGGGATTTGTCGCGTGCCGATGTGCAAAAATCGCCATGGAGATGGGCACGGACGATGACGGGAATATGTATTTCAAGCCTGACCATTTGGAGTTTGAAACTGGCAAGGCGTATGCGTTGGTTATAACCAACGTTGACGATTACAAGCACGAGCTGGCCATGCATGAGGTGAGCGAAAAGTTTTTCACTCGCAAAATCGAAATCGAATCTCCGGACGGCGAACTGGTAGCTGAAATCAAGGGCAAAATTGAAGAAGTCGAAGTCGGCCCGCATCAAAC
Organism: Falsihalocynthiibacter sp. S25ZX9; assembly: GCF_041205405.1. Taxonomy (NCBI): domain Bacteria; kingdom Pseudomonadati; phylum Pseudomonadota; class Alphaproteobacteria; order Rhodobacterales; family Roseobacteraceae; genus Falsihalocynthiibacter; species Falsihalocynthiibacter sp. S25ZX9. The sequence continues at coordinate 9,809 of NZ_JBGFCD010000034.1, read as the reverse complement.
CGTCGAATGGTTTTTTGTACCAATTCAAATCGGCGCTGACCTAGATATGAGCTGCGAAATCGAAGGCCACAAAGAAGCGGGCATGTTCGGAACCGTCACGCGATATTGACTGTGTCTGGTGTAATAGCATAGCAACTATGAAAGGGGTCCCTGCGACAGTCCGCAGAACTGAACGTAATCTGTAAGTTGTTTCGCACCTGTGGTATAAGTCAGCAATCCGCCTTAAATTGACCTTGGCGGCTTCAGGATGGCAACAACAACCTCAACACTAATCTCAACCAACCAGAAACTTGAAACACATTTCCATCATGCGGTGTGAATTACTCGCATGATGGGATAGTTAGGGATACGACTACAACAACGTCAGACCACTTTCATCGCTTGGAACCCAAACACCCGCTCAAGCGCGACGAACGCTTGGGCAATCTGAAAGCCCCCCGCATGACGCGCTGGCCTAAAACGAAGCCATCGATTATGAAATCCAAACCTGCAAACTCTCTTTATAAATGCGGGGGCTTTGGAGAGCAGGTCAGGACGACACGATGCGATTTTGAATCTCGAACAATTGCACGAATAGCTAGCATTCCCCAATCTCCTCGTCAGTTGCTACCAAGGCGCTCTCGATCTCAAGACTGCCATCTTTGGTGTTTGTGTGCGAGTGGTTTGCAAGGGCAGCTTAACCAAGTGGCGCACTCGTATGCTTTAGGCTCTATCTGGTCAAAACAAACCAAAGTTATATTATCAAACTCACCACATAGCTTTATGTCTTGGTAAGGTTTTTAACTTTAGGAGAAAATCCATGAAACTGAGACAAGCAACATTGAGTATCACATTTGCTCTGATGGCTAGCAGCGCTATGGCGCAACAAAGTCAAGATGATATCATCAAAATGTTGGGTAGAGAAGGCTTTACCAAAGTCGAGATTAGCAAGACATTTTTTGGAGATCTGAGATTCGAAGCCACTGCGCCAGGAATTGAGCGGGAACTTATTTTAGGTAAAAACGGTACAATAAAACGTGACCGTTCTGAGAAAAGCGACGACAGCAGCGATGACATCAGCGACGACAGCGGCGATGACAGCAGCGACGACAGCAGCGATGACAGCAGCGACGACAGCAGCGACGACAGCAGCGACGACAGCAGCGATGACAGCAGCGACGACAGCAGCGATGACAGCAGCGACGACAGCAGCGACGACAGCGGCGATGACAGCAGCGACGACAGCAGCGACGACAGCAGCGACGACAGCCGCGACGACAGCGGCGATGACAGCAGCGACGACAGCGGCGATGATTGATCACAATCACAATGCAGCACTGGAGGACTCTAGGTGAAAGCGAATGCGCCGTCCAAAATCGCCTTAAAGTTTGGCATTCTCATCTATGTAGTCTCGGCCTTAGCCTTTTTAAGTGAGCTTTTCGCTGAAATAACCGGTTATTCTCTCTTTTACCGAAACTGGCTAGCGCACGAACTTATTGAGATATTGACTTTTATTGGCTTTTTAGTTGGCGCATTCCTGATCTGGCGTAGTCAGAAGCTTCTTGCTAAACGCAATGCGGAAATCGAGCTCCACCTTCGCGCAGCGCAAGGAGAATTCTTCGCGATGGTGAACTTGCAATTCGATCGCTGGGGCTTAAGCAAAGCGGAACGCGACATAGCCTTACTTACAACAAAAGGTTTGTCCGTTGCCGAAATTGCTGATCTTCGAAATACCACTCAAGGCACTGTAAAATCACAAAACAACTCCATTTATCGCAAGGCCAAGGTTAACTCTCGAACCCAGTTATTAGGGGCGCTAATCGATGAACTTTTCATCGAAGACCCGATAAAGATGAATTTGGAATAGATTGGCTGATCAAAGCTGACCGTCGAGCGCTTTCCACTAAGGTCGGCAATGGGCCGTTCGCGACAACTGCACTAAGAGTTGTCTCGGAATTTTTATGCAAACGCAGCATTCGTCACTAAGGGCGGAGATCGAACTTTCGCTACGCACCGAACTAAGGTCAGCTTTGCGAGCTATCCATCACAACATTTAAATGTGTAGTGCTTCAGTTCCTTTAGTTCCGCATCATCATCTCATGGACGGCCTGCATTCCGCGATCAGCCATATCCGAGACTTCAGCGGCATGGACGTGCAGTGCCTCTACTACCTCGGTGTCGTCCGAGGTCTGGATCACTACAATTCCTGTGTCGGTGACTTCAATCTCGGTTTGGATACGATCACCGCGCGCGAATAGTATATCGAGTGTTCGACTTTGAATGATAATCTCCGGATCGTCACCTTCTTCCACTCGGTTAATCATCCCCGTCACATGGCTAATTAATTCCGCCATGACATCCTCGTCTGAGGAACGGGTAACCGTTCGAATGCCGTTTGGTAGGACGGTGACTTCACGGCTTATAGTTTCGAAATTGCGGAACATGACCGCCAATTCCGCGCTTTCCTCCGGTGAAGCATTTGTTCCCCTCAACCCCGGCATTATTACCTCGTCGTGCCCTGTGCCGTCCGCACCGTGCGTGTGCTCCGACATCTGTGCGAGAACACTCCCGTTAAAAAAGACGATAGACCCGACAGTTAAGATAAAGGCCAATACAAGTCCGACCAGCGTTTTACTACGAAAACTCTTTTTCATTTCAACCCCTCCATGTTCCTAATATTGGATAGCTATGGCATCGATACCTTGTCGTAGATATGATTTTGATCATGCCGTCTGCGTATTTAAATCGTTTTTGATGGAGGCGCGACCGGTATCAATGCAAAGACCCACGTTCTGTTTCGCACAGGTGGACAAAGCAAAGAATGCGACCTTGAGTAGCAGCGCACGAGAGCAATCAGCTGTATCTTTCTGGCCCCTCCCATTGTTCCGATGTGTATCGATCACCATGGGCCCAGCCAACAGGAAGAGCAGCTTCAATGCGCCCGAGGTCCTCGGCGCTCAGGTCGATCTCGGCACCGCGAATGAGTTCTGCAAGGTGTGCCGTATTTTTGGTGCCCGGAATCGGCAACACATGTTTGCCCTGCGCAATAATCCAAGCGATGGCGAGCGCTGCGGCGGGCTCGCCAATGTCATCAGCGAGCGCCCGCAACTTATTGGTTGCAGCGATATTTGCGCTGTAATTTGGCTCCATGAAGCGCGGATTGTTCTTGGTAAAGGCCATGGATTGGGCATGCTCATAGGAAAATGGCGCATCCGTGAGGAACGCGCGACCAACAGGTGAAAACGCAACGAGCGTCGTCCCTAATTCGGCGCAGGCCTGAGACAGCCCCAACTCAGGTGCACGGGTTGACAGCGAATACTCAGACTGAACCGCAGAAATTGGGCATTCAGTGGACGCGCGCCGAAGTGTGCTTGGCGCAATCTCAGATAGTCCAACGGCCATCGTTTTACCACTCTCGATAAGGCGTTTAAGGGTTCCTGCGACCTCTTCTGGACTATACGTGCGGTCGAAACGATGGACATAAAATAAATCGACATGATCAACGCCGAGGCGCTGGAGGCTTGCGTCCAGAGAAGTCTCCAAATAGGCCAAGTCGTTATTGAAGCGATGTGTCGCTTCTCCCGTAATCCCTGCTTTTGTGGCGAGAACCACGTCTTCTCTCGCGGCTGGGTTATTTGCAAACCAATCCCCTATGATCTCTTCTGAGCGGCCTTTGCCATAGACATTCGCAGTATCTATATGGGTCACCCCAGCAGTTCGACACGTGTTTAAAACGGCGTGACTTTCTTCCATTGTCGCGCCACCATAGATGCCAGCGAAGGACATGGCCCCTATTCCGAATTGTGAAATTTCAGGGCCATTCTCACCTAAGTTTGTTCTTTTCATTCAAGTTTATCCTACATTTATTACGCCTCGCTGTCGAACAGGAGACCTTTCTATCCTTGAACGCGACCACAGTTTAATCCAAATATCTGCTGCCCGAAAAACGCTGTTCGTTAGTACTTTATTGCGTATCGATCTGCTTCTTCAAAAACGTCGATAACTCGAGTTCCGGCTTTGATCATCGCCCCATGCTCAACGCCCGCAGGAATAGAATAGCTATCACCGGCTCCGTAACGCTTGCTCTCTCCACCGATGGTGAATTCGATTTCACCTTCGACGACAGTGCCCCATTGCGCCCCATGCGAATGTAAGGGAAGTTCCATATCCTTGAGGAAAGTGAAAAAGGCCACGAGGCCAGATTCGGATTTCACAACGGCTGTCTGTACGACATCCTCGGGGAAAGGCACATCAATGCTGGGAAACGCGGTAATAAACTCTGGGTACGGCATGAAGAGATCCTTTAACTGGCGGCTTGACTAAGATCGCTGTTGGTCAAAATCACTGTGCCAGCCCAACCCCGATTTTGCAATCTGAAGTCACATTGAACTCAAAGCGGACCTCCCTAGAGCAAAGCATAAATGTCGGCGTTGGGCCGTTCGCGACATTGATGAGCGAGTAGTTTGGCCCAATTTCTGAACCATGCCCATTTCGTCTTGAAAGGCGAAAACCGGAACTCGCTTCATTTGCTCAAGCTTCCTTAATCCAGCGGCAAATACTGGCTGAAGGAGTTGATCCAACTGAGTTCCGAAAGTGGATTGAGAAGAGGTTCGGACCGCAATTCTATTCACAGTCACTTGCAGATATGCGCATCGCGCCACGCTGGCACCCTGACCTCATTCATGCGGATCAGTTGAAACAGGAATTTATTGGCCGACTCTTAAGATCAGGGGAGATGTTCAAAGACAAACTTGGAGAAGGCCGTCTGCTTGAGATTCTATCGCCGACGAGTGAGCACAAACATAGCCTAAAGGCTCTATGCGAGCCCCTAAAGCCGTATTTTCCTGGCCCTCTAGAGGGGAATACGCCGCCGTCGCAACATATTCCCGAGGAAATGCTGGCTGTAATATACGAACAGTTGGCCGAACCAGCGCTTAGTACAAGCTCTTTCATAGCTGCCGTGAATCTCGCTAATGTTTTCATGGTCGAAGCTGACTTGGCAGCCAAAATCTCTGAACTGCTTCAAAAGGGGCGCTATCAACTTCACAATGTGGATAACACAAGAGAGCTGACCGCTGTTCTCTCGGGGCTAGCCAAAATTGCTGCGGTAACCCGTAGCAGCGAGCTCGCTAAAGACGTCCGGGTTCTTGTTCGCAGATATCGTAACGATCCAAATTTGCAGATATCAATATCCGACGCCTACCGAACACTTTTCTTTGCCGCCAGCGCCCACGCAGAAGTTAATGATTGGTGTGTTTTTGTTGGAGAGTTCCTAGAAAACCTGGCATTTAGTACGCTGGCGAAAGACGATGCCGAGGAGTTGCGGTCCCTCATTCAATATATGTGCATTGCAGAACCAGAGCTCTGGACGACAATAGGGGCTTCCGATGCAGCGCTTTCTGCTTTTTTGGCCTCATTGCTTGAAGTTCTTCATTCAGTTTGGACGGTTTGCCGCGTTTTTCGGAACGGGCTCTCGTGAACCGAACCAATGCGGTTTCGGCCCTGCGGCTTCGATCTCTCGCGTGTCGGCAGGCCTCTGACAGCTCCTGTGAGCGGCCTCCTTTCTTAAAAACAGAATGGGGTCTTACCCGCAGCCATCAAGACCTGAACGCCCTTTGACGCTGATCATGGTAGATGGCGGCCTTGTCCGCACACCGACGTTTCTGTCAACAAAAATGCTGGACCATGCATCAATGGCCGCTTCGGCAGCTACCAGCCGCTATCCAAGACAACTTGCTATAGATATTGCCCCGAGGGCTTGCTTAAACAACAGGGTAGGGTGTTTGAATTAAAACCCATAAGGGTATTGCAAATTCCGATGAGGCTGTTATCTCAGGGTTAGGGAAGCACTCCCTGCGGTTGTCGACAATAAGTCTGTACTGACAAACAAAAGATGCAAGCTGCAAATAGACAGTGCCAGATACTGGTAAATTTTTCCATTTCCCTTCGTGCATGCAGACTGCGCGTTATTAGGAACCGGAAACATGCATGTATCTTACCTACCTTTCAAAAACCTGCATTTCGCAGAAATTACAGATATCGACCCAGACAGCCTAAAAAAGGCTTCGGAATTCGCGCGGCGACAGGGCCGTGATGTTGAACCGATAGGTCACTCGACCACGCTTAATTTCATTGCTAAATCCCTAGGTGTTAAGGCTGGTTGGTCTGGTTATCAAAAAGAGTATCGCGACTCTATTGCACCGTTCCTTGAGGAAAATCGCCTACTAAGACGGCAAGATATTCTGAAACAGGATTTGAATGACCAGTTTCACCACTTTTCTTCGGAGCAAATTTCAGGGCGTCTGTTTAACTCTGGCCGTCCGCTTCCTGACAAAATGTTTATTGGCGACGGTTTCAATTATTGGGATCTTCTGGATCTGGCCGTAAAGCATCCCAAAATGCATGTTGAAACCTCAATGGGGGATCATATTTTTCAAATTGACAGGTCCGGAATACCTAATAATTATCAAATTCATATGAATGACGGGAAATGCGACTTCACAGATGCCAGCGTATTCTCAAATTTTCTAGGCGATCAGCTCTGTAAGCCACCCGAAGAAGAACCAGTTGCCTGTCTTTACCGGCTTGATGAAACGGCTAGGTCAGATTTGAAGCGCGCTGGTGAAATTCTATCCATTCTCCTGCAGGGCGCGGAAAGCGGATGGGCAGAAGTGATCCCGTACAATAAAAATTTGGTATTTTTGCGCTTAGACGATGGGCGTTATGATTTCTTTTTTAAAAATATGCGCCACCAAAAATTCGCAAGAAATCCCTATTTGCCTTATCTCAGGGATAAAGACATCAGCAAGAAAAGTCGAAGTGATGATTTTTCTGTTTGGTCATATTTTCAATATGATGGGTGGAAAGAACTAGATGTACATAAGGCGAATGTTATGTGCCTCGGCACAGTTTCTAAACCATCAATGCGGATTGACGTAACTGGCGAAGCCTTTCTAAAGGAATATTTGATTGACCACGGGCGATACCAGCTCGAAAGACACGAGGCGCCTGCTCGGAAAGGGTATCACTACAAGTCCAGTGAAAATGGTGGGTTATGTTTCACAGACCTCGTTACGATCAAAAAATTTGATCGCTTTCTGGCAGAAAATCCAGATTACGCGCGGCACCGAGAGGGGCTAGAGGATGTAGGTAACTTCGCCGGCGCGGAATATGAGCCAGATGACCTACCAGCTGCGGTCACATGGTACGATGCACTTGCATATGCTTCCTGGCGCAGAGGGGTAGAAAAGTTACCCTTGAGGTTGCTTGAAGTCGCGCAGTTTGTAGATTTGACCGATGGATTGCAGAGTCTTGCGCCTGAGCATAACGAGGAATTTACATATTCGCATGCTGAGTTCCCCGACCGTCCCTTTACGTTCTACGATCCAGAAAACGAAGCCTATCTACCTGAAATCGGGAGAAGACCGGATTATATGCCCGAGGGTGAGTTTAAGAAGTGGACCCTGCGATATAGTCAAAAAACGTTACTATGGGGGACCTCTAACTTCAAATTGGAAGTGGTGCGCTCACCGTGGTTCAGCGAATGGCTGGCGCCCAAAGGGCAAGCGATTAACACTTGGGGGTTCTGTCCGCCGCAAGACATTATGTTCGCCCACCGCTACGCTGGTGCATATTCATCTGGTTCTTTTGCACCAACAAGTGATGGCAAGTATAAGTCTATGAAAATTGGATTTCGCCTTTGCTACAAAGTATTTGGTAGTGAGGGTTTCGTATAATGTACGCGTCTTCTAAAACCCGCGAATTGGTCATCAACTGGCACCTCACCGAGGCCTGCAATTATGGCTGCAAATACTGCTATTCAGCTTGGACAAAAGAACTTGGAGCCAGTGATGTTGTGAAAGACAAGGCTGCGTCATTCGACCTTATTCGCGAAATTTATACATTTTTTCGTCCAGGCAATACGGCGAACCCTTTATTCAACAAAATGCAATGGACAAGCGTGCGATTGAACTTTGCAGGAGGTGAACCATTGCTTCATGATAAAAAGTTACCTGATTTGGTCCGATTTGCTTATGAAGTCGGGTTTCGCACATCATTGATTAGCAATGGCAGCCGCCTTTCAGCCGACCTTCTTGGAGATATTGCGCCATATATGGATTGGCTGGGGCTTAGCCTTGATTCAACGAACAATCAGGTCAACCGGCAGATTGGTCGGGTTGATCGGCGCGGAGAATTGCTTGACTTAGCTGGCATGTCTAAGACAGTCGCATCCGAAATGCAGAAAAATCCATCACTTAAGCTCAAAATAAACACCGTCGTTAATGCACTTAATGCTGATGAAAACTTCACCAGTTTGATTTCGAAATTGACTCCAAACAAGTGGAAAATCCTCAGAATGCTTCCGGTGGTCAATCAGAACCTGGCCGTTAGTGATGCCGCATTTAAGGCTTTCGTTGAACGGCACCGCGCATTTAGAGATATCTATCGGATCGAAGATAATCATGAGATGCTTGAATCCTACATTATGATCGACCCATTAGGACGATTTTACCAAAATGGAGATGACACGCTCAGCAATGGATATCAGTATAGCCCGCCAATACTGAATGCGGGCGCCCCTGCAGCCTTCGAGAATATGAGGTTTTCGGCAGAGCGTTACGCTGCCCGCTATAGCGAGGTGGCGTAATGCAGTACTGCAAATGTGACAAAACAAATGCCGCCGTAAAAAAGATGCTCAAAGTGGGTTGGACATTTAGCTGGGGTGGCAAGCACGGCAAACTGAAGGCTCCGATAGGCGGGAAGACCTTGACCGTCGCATGGTCTCCAAGTAGTTCACGCAGTTTTTTGTGTTTCAAAAGGGATGTACGCAGATGGTCAGTTGATTTTGGCCAATCATATCCCATCAGATGATGGGATAAAACTATAGGAAGCACAAACGCCCCAACTATCCAACCATGCGTAAAAAACGAATGAATTAATACAATCTTTTCGGATACGGCCCCACTTTTTCACCGGCGCGGCGCCGGCAAACAAATCCAGATGCACATTCATCAGTAAAAACGGTGCATGTTGTGCCGCGCATGTGAAGCTAGTCTGGTAATCGTTGGTGCTGTTTAGCATCGTGGCTTGCCAATGTCTGTTTCTGGCAAGCTGCACTGCGGCGTCGAGAGGTCCAACGGACGTCTCCTTTGGGCCGTTCTCGACATTGATGGAAAGGGGAAGCGGCCCGAATGCTGCACCATGCACATTTCGACTTAATGGGCGGGATGCGGACATTCGCTGCAAGAGTTCGAATCTCGTGTCAGTATGGTGAAGCAGCCATTCACACGGTTCTGAATCCGCCTATTTTATTTACTACGACGCTCTATCTGAGTCACGAATGACGATATTGAAAATAGATAAGGAATGCGCGCCAGAATAGATGAACCTTTCGACTGGATTATTGAGTGGGATCGTAACGCCCATAAAGAGAAGACAGCATCCTTCCAACCCACGGGGCTTGCTCTCGCTCGCCAATGTTTTTCGAGCGAGAGCTCGTCAGGCGTGTGTGACCAAAGCACCTTGCTTTGCCGAGAGATGTTGATTCAAGTGTTTTTACGGTGATTTATCGCCATCCAGACTGCAACCGCTGTGTGCAGCGCGGCAGTTGGCGCGAGCAACACCCCCCAGTAGTGCTCGATCACGGTGAGGTAGATCAGGAGCATAGCGATGGCCTCATTATAGAGCAGCAAGGCCCTGAAAGGCGGGTTGGACCTGTCGCGCTTTAGTGCCGCCCCAAGTGCTCGTTTAAGCCACTTTCCGTTCGAAAGCGACGGGACTTTTCCATCCCAGTGCTGAATGGCGCCGTCGCGGATTGTAGAACCCATTGA
>NZ_JBGFCD010000033.1:0-16494 GCF_041205405.1 Falsihalocynthiibacter sp. S25ZX9 | reverse complement strand
AAGGCCAGCGGTCACATGCACCGCGTCAACAGGCCGGACACATGACCGCAACCTGCAACGATCAAAATCAGCTCAAATAAATCCTTGCAAAACAGGGGCCGTCAACACATGACACCACCGTGGCGTGTGTAGGATATATTGCTCATTCAACCACAACTATCCGTCGCAAAGCTGATCGTCGAGTTAATGTGTCAATGCCATCGCCGCACAACATCTTGCCGCCAAAATCGACGAGTTCATGCCATGGAAATTGCAGAAACAAACAGACAGGCAAGCAAATGTCGCCTAGAGTTAAAGTCGTAAACAGTCTTTTACTTGAAAAGGAACCATCAAAAATGTGGCAAAAACTTCATTTAAACTACTCGTCTTGGCGACCCGCGCAGGGAGCAGCAGTACTAGCTTGCGCAGTATCGCTTGCTTCTGCTGCTTGGGCACAGGACGAAAAACCAAATATCCTTGTGATCTGGGGTGACGACATCGGTCAGTCCAACATTTCCGCCTATACCAAGGGATTGATGGGGTATCGGACCCCGAACATCGACCGCGTTGCAAACGAGGGTATGATCTTTACCGATTACTACGCTGAGCAGTCCTGCACCGCCGGGCGTTCGTCCTTTATCATGGGCCAATCTGTTTTCCGTACGGGCCTGTCCAAAGTTGGTATGCCCGGTGCGGAACAAGGCATGCAGATCGAGGATCCGACGATTGCTGGTTTGCTTAAGGCGCAAGGATATGCGACCGGCCAATTTGGCAAAAACCACTTGGGCGATCAAGACGATATGCTGCCAACCAACCATGGTTTCGACCAATTCTTTGGCAATCTCTATCACTTGAATGCCGAAGAAGAACCGGAGCTGGAAGACTACCCAGATGATCCTGCGTTCAGAGAAGCCTATGGCCCACGGGGAGTTGTCAAGTCATCCGCCGATGGCACAATCGAAGATACAGGACCGCTGACTAAAAAGCGCATGGAAACTGTGGATGATGAAACCGTAGCTGCAGCGCTCGATTTCATCAAGCGTCAGGAAGAAGCCGACGTGCCATGGTTCGTGTGGTGGTCCGGAACGCGAATGCACTTCCGCACGCACGTTAAAGACGAGTTGCGCGGCGTGTCCGGGCAGGATGAGTATGCCGACGGCATGGTCGAACACGACATGCATATCGGTCAGTTCCTCGATCTTCTCGATGAACTTGGCATCGCGGAAGAGACCTTTGTGTTTTATTCAACCGACAATGGCCCGCATTTGAACAGCTGGCCTGATGCGGGCATGACGCCGTTCCGTGGCGAAAAGAACACCAACTGGGAAGGCGGGTGGCGTGTGCCTGCGATGGTCCGTTGGCCCAACAAGATTGAGCCGGGTTCTGTCTCCAACGCAATCATGCACCACATGGACTGGTTGCCGACCTTCGTTGCGATGGCCGGCGAACCAGAAATCAAGGAAAAGCTGTTGGAAGGCGTGACAGTTGCCGAAGTTGGCGGCGGTCGTGACTACAAGGTTCATTTGGACGGCTATAACACTCTGCCTTATCTGCTAGGCGAGGAAGAGGATACGCCTCGCAAAGAGGTGTTCTACTTCTCTGATGATGGTGACCTGACGGCGTTGCGCGTGAACGACTGGAAAGCGATCTTCCTTGAGCACCGCTATCCTCAGACCCTACAAGCTTGGGCCGAGCCATGGACCGAACTGCGCATTCCCTTGTTGTTCAACCTGCGTCGCGATCCGTACGAGCGCGCCAATGTGACGTCGAATACCTATTGGGATTGGTATCTGGACCACGTGTTCCTGCTGCTTCCCGCAGCAGAGTATGTGGGTCAGTTCCTCGCCACGTTCGAAGAATACCCGCCACGTCAGAAACCGGGTAGCTTCACCATCGGCGATGCAAAGGACAAGATCTTCTCCCAGATGGGATCCAAGTAAGAGATTTTGCAAACAACCGAGGCCGCCCTTAACCGGGGCGGCCTTTTTGAATTGAGTATGGCAAGAAAAAGTCGGTGAGGCACTGTCAGAGGAAATTCGCTTGTGGCGGGCAGGGCCAGAAACTAGCTGTTGGCCATGACAAAACGCTCCCTTTTCCCTTACTTCAAAACGAGCCCTTAGATTATACGCCTTGCGGTAAAGCTCTACGTCCGATTTCCGCTCTCACTTCGAAACGTAGAGGATTTACTCCACGAAAAAGTTCGGTTTTGGTGGAACAGGTTTGGGCCAATGTTTGCATCTGAGATACGGAAGAAACGAGTGGAACGATTGCGATCATGGCCTCAATGGCAGTGGTACCTAGATGAGGTTTGTTTTGAAAGTAAACGGCGAACGTCACTACTTATGGCTAGCGGTTGATCATGAAGGTGAGGTGTTGGAAAGTTACGTCACCAAGCGCCGCGATGAGGGCACAGCCCTTAAATTTATGAAGAAAGCGATGAAACGGTACAGCCAGCCTGAGATTATAGTCACTGACAAACTTCGCTCATACGGCGCCGCGATGAAGGTGATTGGTAACGCGGCGAAACAGGAAACAGGACGCTGGAAAAACAATCGCGCTGAGAATTCACACTTGCCGTTCCGACGACGAGAGCGAGCGATGCGCTGCTTTCGCCGAATGCGAAGTTTGCAGAAATTCGTTTCCGTTCACGCATCCGTTTTCAACCACTTCAATCAGGATCGCAGTCTATCGCAAAGAGTTCATTTCTAAGCCAATCGCAACGCGGCTCTTACTGAGTGGCGCGGCTTTTGTGCGGCATAAAAGGGCAGGGATCCTAGCCTAGTTGAGACGAGTTCGAATTAGTCTGACACCACCCGCCCAGAAGAATATTTGGGCGGCTACAGAATCGCGTGGTGACGACTTTTACCTTACCCGAACTAAATAAGAATTCGGCCATGCCCTGAACATTCTGTGCGCGCATGTCGTCATAACCCAGCCAATCACTATAGGCATCCAAGGTAACCGATGCTTGCAATTCTTCGACAGATTTCCCTGCTTGCAACCCTTGTAGAACTTCAGCGCGCAAAGTTTCCATATAGACGATCACATCCCCAATATCGCCGCGGACGCCAACATTTCCGTGGGCCGGGGCGAAGATCTCAAAATTCAGCGTGTCGACTTTGTGAACCTGTACAATCCAAGCATCGACGCTCTAACTGGGCAATGTGCGGAATGGTAGGCGTTTGGGGGCGGCAACATCGGTGATGAAATCAACATTTTCAGGCCGCACGATGACGGCGAGCATATCCTCGCCGTGCCCTTCTCCAAGATAGGTTAGTTCAAAGGTCTTACTGCCTACGATCAATTCGTGAGTATCAACAACACGCAAGGTCGGCGCGACTCCATCAATCGTTGCAGGAGCATTTTGCTGTGCCGCCACGGTTTCTGCTCCAAGGACTGACCCACCAGAAGCGTGGTCGCCATGGCTGTGGCTGTAGATCAGATGTGTGATAGGCTTGTCGGTGATTTGGCTGAGATTGTCTTTGAGCCAACCTGCCGCCTCGGCGTTGATGGGATCAACGACAACGACTCCGTCATCTGTAACGGTTACGAGTGCAAAATGACCGTTGTTTTGAAATCTGTAGACATCCCCAACGACATTTGTGATCGAGCGGCTCGCGTCCTGAGCAACCGCAGTTCCAGTGGTAAAAACTGTGGCAATGGTGAAAATTAGGGTGCGAAACGAAATTGTCTGTCTCCCCTGACATGGTCAAATAGAAACAAATTATACGCGACTTGGTATTAACGTCCAAACAAATGCCTGTGAGGTGCGCGAAATACAACACGTCCACCAATACAAATAGCCAAAAGCTGCACTTTGTTACTAGGGCCAAATCAACCTTGGGTAAGCAATGCGTCCCATTTGGCGCACTTTAGCGGCGACGTTTCTGGAATGATGGGTCCGGCTTGCCTGTAAAGCAGGCCATGACATGAGGGTAGCTTTCAGTCACAACATAGCCATAGACACCCTCTTGCACCATTCCATTGCAAACGTCCAAATCGCCAGACCCATCCACATATTCCCAGTCGTCAATGAATGTGCCGTCATAGGGGTCGCCGGGGCCACCATCCCGCTCTCCAGCCTTAAGTTGATAGCTTGTCGTCGCCAATCGAACCTGACCGTCGCCGGCGATAAAACTACCGAAAATCGGGAAACCGTCCGCGGCAAATCCTATAACGGGTGAAGCCTTGATAGCGTCCGACTGCTCGAACAAGGCCATCGGGTTTCCATGATAATGATAGGTGCCGTCGGGTTGCGTGTGGGCATTGTGTTCGTCCGCGCCAAATTTTTTACCTGCACCCAAAGGATCATAGCGATAGGGCGACGCCATATCGTTGCAGCCAATATTGCCATTCCCCACGCCGTAACAACCCGCCGCCATAAGGTCCAACTTGACCCCGTTCAAAAATACAGCGTTATCGTACCGCAAACTAAGAGGTGTCGGGTTGTCGGCGGCTACAGGCGAGGCTGGGACGCTAAAGTTTTGATTCTGCTCGCTGAATTGCGTTGCAAAACGGCCAGTCGCGTTGAAATCATGGTTTGGAACCGCATTTGACGATATTTTGCAAGTATCACCCTCTTTGGTAATCACGACAGAGGCCGCGTAAGTTGCAGCGTTTTGCACATCTGTCGCTGTTGCTGAATAGCTGCCTGCATAAGCCGCGCAATTGGCGGATCGGTCGATTAACACTGCATCGGTGATGTCATGGGCTGTTGCGCTCCCTGATGTGCATACCGTGCAAAGAAAAGCTAAGAGCTTCAGTTTCGTTGTATTATGGAATATGAATTTCTGCATTATTTGACTTTCGTTGCAAAGGGTTTCGAATCTATTTCGGCGGCATTCGCGATAGCCTCCGTCGGATTGTGGGTTTACTGGGCTTGCAACTCCCTCTGCTGGTGACCAGAATTTCTGCGCGCGTCGCATGAAGGATTTGGCATCGGAGTTTGTTGGTCGCCAAAGTCATTAAAAAGTAGACGCACCCGGATCCATGTCATCTGCAATTATCGGCAGAACGTTCGACTCTGCGAGGGTTCCACACGGAATCGACCTAAGGTTTTCAACAGTAAACTTGGTTGCGAATGACATCTTGATTTCTGTTCCTGTTTTTTGAGCCTTCCAACTTTAACGTTGAACGGGGAAAATTCTGTCTAATCTACTTGAAAAAGTATGAGCTTACCTTTCGCAATGCTTGGTGGATCTTACGGACGTCAATCTAAAGCAACACACAAAGCACATTCAGGGCAGCAAGGTTGAGTGCCTGATAGAATTTTTGAAAATGATAGACTTGTGTTTGAAATCAAATATTTGCGTTTTGAAGAATAAGGCTCTGTTGCTGGGTATTGCAAACGAAGAAACAACAGTTGACGAATGCTTCTATCTTGGAAGCCAACCCTTGGCAGAATTCATACCCAAAAAGAATTTTTAAGAATCGGTAAAATGCGTTATATTTAAAAAAAATCGATAATTTAAGGGGGATGACTATGAGATTACCATTGGGGATAGCCTTGGCGGGCACCATTATCTGTATCGGCTCAATTGCACAGGCTGCACCATGCCTCGATGTTACCCTAACCGGAACACAAGGCGGCCCACCTGTATTTAAAGGTCAAGCTGGTGCTGGTACGCTGGTGCGGTTTGGTGACAGCGACACAGGATGCAACGACATCTTGCTTCAATTCGATACGGGGCGGGGCACAACGCAACAGCTTAGCAAACTTGGTGTTCCGGTTGGCAAATTGAACGCCGTTTTCTTTACGCACGTTCATTCGGACCATTCCGAAGGGTTGATAGACATGGCGCAATTGCGTTGGCATTTCAATTCTGTCGGACCAAAACTGGATGTCGTTTGTAGCGCCGACAGCGCGTCACCTGCTGGCCATTCCATGAGTTGCACAAAATATGCAGCCGCTATCGGAGATTCTATGATCGCTTCTGGCGAGATGGCGCAGAGATTGCTCGAAAACCCACGGCGTTTGGCGGGCGGCCCTGCTGAACTACTCAATGTCATGACCTTTTTGCCTGAAGACGACGCAGCAGTTGTGTGGTCGTCAGGCGACGTCAAGGTTTCTGCCATTAAGTCCACACATGTTCCAGGCCACGCTTCCTATCGAGTTGATACGCCTGCCGGCAGTGTTGTAATTGGGGGCGATGCGGGAAATGACGCCCTTAAGCCGCCTCGCGACAGTTCCACTTCTGCTCAGGTCGAAAAATTGGCACTAGGGGCTGATATTTTGGTGCATTCAGTTATCCACCCCGTTATGGGGCCTGACGGCAGTTCTGGTTTTCCACCGCCAATCTATTACCGTCAAAGCACAGCAACCGACCTTGGAAGCCTATCCGAGCGTACGGGTGTGAAGCATTTAATGCTAACGCATCTCATTCCCCCACTCGGAGCGCCTCAACAGGGGCCTTATCCGATCGAAGGTGGCGGTTTGACTGAAGTTGATTACATCGATGCTGTTCGCGATGGTGGGTTTCAGGGCGATGTAACCGTCGGTTCAGACCTAGCGAACTACCGGATTACTGCGGAATAAACAAAGGGCAGTCTGTGATCTCTTTAATCTCAGGCTGCCAACTTGAGTGGGACTGGGTAAGCACCTAGATTTTGCTCATGACAATAGGTTCCCTATTTCTCTTGGGAAAGGCGACGACTTTCTTCATGAAACTAGTACTTTAGTCAGCCACGACACCGTCCCTTTTTTGTAGCCCGGTTCGGCTCAATGTTCGCATAAGAAATCGGTTGGAAAAAGGTTTAGCTTTGCGGGTGGTTTCGAGTTGGCGTTGGCACAAAGAGGAGGTGTTTTGTAAATTTGTAGCGACCGGTACTAATTTTGGTGAGCGGTTGGTTTCGAACGTGAGGTGCAAGAATACTAGGTGTCAAAACCCCGGGATCACACAGCGACCCCCTATAACTTAAAAAAGCGATGGAAATCCACGGATTGGGCGCTGAAAAAAACAATTTCGGTGAGCATACACATCAGTCGTTTCGAAGGCGTGCGCGAGTTATGCACAGTCTTCGTCGGATGCGTGGATCGTGGATTGCAGAAATTCTTTTTACACAGCCCAACCTACCCGACGGAAACTTTCTGATGAGAAAGTTGTACCGAGATCGTGAGACTCCCCTCATTCACAAGCCAGCGCCGGACCGTAAAGGTGCGACCGCCCTTGGCATGCATCGGGTCTAGTTCCGCGATTTTTCGCGCGTTTTTGAGTGAGTCTGCGCGATAAATAATCAGTCCCGAACCTTGCATTTCTTCTCCAGTTTCATCCGACACGGGCCCCGCCATAACCAAACTACCTTGGGCCTCCATCTCTCCTTGATAGGCCAAATGCTCGGGCAGCAACTTTAGCATCTCGGGGGGTGCAATTGCTGGAGTTGACTGCACGATGTAGAGTTCCAACGCAAGGGACCCCCGATCTTTGGCTGTTTGCTTGTATTCTGTCCATTTTGGCATGCGCATTCCTCCCTTGGTTTACATAATCGTAGCGATATTTTTTCGCAAAGCAATAAAAATCGATATTATTTGACAAAGGTGGAAAATATGTATAATTTTTAGTTGACGCATGAAATGCCTGATTTAGAGTTGGGTGAAATTTAGTGGAATAAATGAATGATCGATCAAAGCAGCTTGGATAAGCTTCGCCAGACGGCGCAAGAAAATGACCGCGAGTTGAAAGATAGAATCTCGTCTTTGGATCAGGATTCGATCGATTTGATCCTTACTGGTGCGCGGTCACATTATGCTTGGACAGACCGTCCCGTTACCGACGACATGTTGCATAGACTTTTCGACATTACGAAAATGGGTGCCACCAGCATGAACTCAAGCCCGGCGCGGTTTACCTTTGTGCGCTCGCAAGAGGGTAAAGAGAAGCTGGCCAAATCACTCAAGCCCGCCAACGTTCCAAAGGTAATGGGCGCGCCGGTTTCCGTCATTATCAGCTATGATACAGAATTTTGGCAAGAATTGCCGCGCCTATTCCCGCACGAAGATCGGCGGCCACATTTCGCGAACAAACCTGAACACGCAGAAGATACAGCCTATCGGAATTCAACCCTCCAAGGCGCGTATTTCATGATCGCTGCGCGTGCCCTTGGGATGGACGTCGGCCCGATTTCCGGCTTCTCGAACGCGATTGTAGACGAAGAATTTTTCGCCGGAACAACCCGTAAATCAAATTTCCTATGCAACATTGGTTATGCGGATGAAACCGCGCTGTTCCAACGGTTGCCGCGCTTTGATTTCGACGATGTATGCGAAATTATATGATGCGTAGAGGCGGGGACTAAATACGTAATTACATAAAACTAGGTACTTTGGGAGGAGACCATGACTATGAAATCAACCAGAAGACTAATGATTGCAGCAGGCCTTGCCGCGACATTTATGCAGCCCTTCGGGACTGCGGCCTATGCCACAGAAACCATCAACATGATTGCGATTGATGGCTATCCTGACAAATCCATGTGGGTCAAAGAGTTCTCGACCTTCTTCATTCCGCGCGTGAACGAAGAGCTTGCGAAAACTGGCAACTACGAGATCAAATGGCAAGAAGCTTACGGCGGCACAATCGTGAAACCACGCGGTGTTCTCGAAGGCATCAAACTTGGACTTGGCGATATCGGCATCGTGACGACGATTTTTCACACCTCCGCTTTGCCAAGCCAAGGCATTGCTGCGGTCACGCCGTTTGTCTCTAGTGACGCTAGAATTGTTGCGAAGGCTGTGGACGAAATTGCCAAGGAATTCCCGCAGGTTGAAAAAGAATTTGCGGCTGAAAACCAAGTCTATTTGGCGACGGGCGTTGTTCTTGACACATACCAAATTTTTTCGACATCGCCAATTTCATCCGTCGCCGATCTCGAAGGTAAAAAGGTTGCGGCCGCGGGATACAATCTTCGCTACCTCGAAGGCATTGAAGGTGCCGCGGGCGTTCAAGGCGGATTGCCCACATTCTATAACATGGTGCAAACGGGCGTAACCGAAGCGGCAATGTTGTGGCCAGAAGCGGCGCTAACTTACAACATGGTTGAGGTTGCTCCATATATGCTCAAGGCGGACCTTGGGGCTGTGAACTCTAAAACACTAACTATCAATGCTGACGTTTGGGCAAAACTTCCAGAGGAAGTAAAAACCGTCATTCAAAACACGGCTATTGAATACAGCGACCGTCTTGCAGAAGTTGCAATGGGGGAAGCCGCAGAATCCGTTGCGGGCTTTATCGCCGGCGGTGGGACCGTCGTAGAAATGACCGAAGAGCAGCGTAAAGCTTGGGCCGACAGCATGCCAAACATTGCGGTCGAATGGGCCACAAAGTTAGACAGTGAAGGTGCTCCCGGATCAGAAATGTTGCGGGCATATATGGCGAAGCTTGCAGCTGCTGGAGCCGTGCCGTTGCGCGACTGGGCCGCTGAATTGCCAAACTAGACCAAGACTCTAACGAAAGACGGCAAAAATGATTGTCACGACTCTACGAAAAATCCAAGGTTGGGTCGTGACGACTGCTATCTTGGCGAACGTTACAGGGGCTCTTGTTCTGTTCGCGCTCGTTATCATTATGAACATGGATGTGATTTCGCGCGGTGTGTTTCACGCACCGATGCGCGGGGTGGTTGAGGTTGCGATTTTCTCACTCATCCTGATCGTGTTCTTGCAACTTCCAGACGTTGTGCGCACAAATCGTCTCACGCGCTCGGACGGATTTTTAATGTACCTTGCCCTAACGCGACCCAGAATTGGCAAGGTCCTCACCCGTTTTATCGACGCTGTTTCCTGTCTGTTTATGGCGTTGATTGTGTGGACGGTTTGGCCCGAATTCGTGCATGCATGGGAGAGTTGTTACTTCTTCTCGGCGCCCGATATCGGCCAACAGCCCACTGGCGCGTTCTGGCCTGATCTTAAAACTGCGATGAACCGCTGCGATTATTTCGGAACGCCTGGAATTTTAACCGCCCCATGGTGGCCCGCGCGTCTTGCCATTGCCTTTGGCGCGTTCTTCTCTGCAGTAATCTTTTTCTTCAAGGCGGTTCTTGGAGATGACCTTACCCTCAAGCCACAAACCGGAAAGGCCTGGAAATGAGCCCCGTTGAAATTGGAGCCATCTCTGTTGGCCTTATTGTCGTCCTTGTCTATCTTGGTGTGTATATCCCGATTGCCCTTGGCCTTGTGTCGTTCTGCTCTGTGTGGCTGATCTCGGGCAAGCCGATCCTTGCGTTCAATTTCCTTAAAATCGCCGTGGGAGACGGGGTGACGGAGTATGCTTTCGCGACCATTCCTCTGTTTACGGTGATGGGGTTGCTTGTCTCCAAGGCGGGATTGGGGCGCGACATCTACATTGTAATGAATGCCGTTTTCCGCCGTGTATCGGGTGGCATTGGGATGGCGACCGTCGGGGCAAACGCCGTGTTTGCGGCGATTACGGGGTCGTCTATCGCCTCCGCCTCGGTCTTTACTAAGATTTCTGTCCCTGAGATGCTGCGCCTTAAATACAATCCGCGGTTCGCTGTTGGCGTTGTGGCGGGCTCGTCCGTTTTGGGGATGATTATTCCGCCAAGTGCCATGCTCATCATTTACTCATTTGTTGCTGAGCAATCGGTCGGAGAGATGTTTCTTGCAGGCATCATTCCAGGCATCATTCTGACCGTTGCCTATGTGATTGCTATTTTCCTGATGGCAAAATTCTGGCCCTCGTTCATTGGCACAGAAATTCAATCCGTTGAAACCCCCGCGATGTCTGGCCGCGAAATGTTTGACAAGTCATGGCCCGTTGGCGGCCTGATCCTTGTGGTGCTTGGCGGGATCTATACCGGTTGGCTTACGCCTGTTGAGGCGGGGGCCGCAGGTGCGCTTCTTGCGGCAATCATCGCAGCTGTGCGACGCTCCCTGACGCGGACGGCCCTTTGGCAGGTCTTGGTCGAAACGGGCCATATTACAGCGGCGATTTTGTTCCTCATCACCATGGCGTCATTCTATAGCCGGATGTTGGGCTATGCCGGCCTTCCAAATCAACTCGAAGAAGTTCTGCGCACGATGGATATGTCGTTCTTTCAGATCATGCTCATCTATGTGCTCCTTATGCTGGTCCTCGGGACCCTGCTGGATACATCTTCAATCATTCTGATTGTGGTGCCGTTGTTTATCACCCTGATCGAAGGCATGGGCCTCAGCCTTGTTTGGTTTGGGATTGTCACGGTTATTGGGGCCGAAATTGGCCTACTGACGCCACCACTTGGGATCTCGTGTTTTGTGATTAAAAGCACGCTCGACTCTGATGAAGTCACGCTCAAGGATGTGTTTATGGGCGCGTTGCCCTTCGCATTCATCATGTTGTTGGTCCTTATCTTATTGATCAAGTTCCCCATCCTCTCCACTTTAATTCTACACTAAGAAGGATCTCCCATGAAGGACGTCTCAATCGATACCATTACTCAAGCCTTTGTGGACTACTGCGCCAAGGACACCGACCCGCGC
This sequence comes from Falsihalocynthiibacter sp. S25ZX9, assembly GCF_041205405.1. Lineage (NCBI taxonomy): Bacteria > Pseudomonadati > Pseudomonadota > Alphaproteobacteria > Rhodobacterales > Roseobacteraceae > Falsihalocynthiibacter > Falsihalocynthiibacter sp. S25ZX9. Next base: position 5,042 of record NZ_JBGFCD010000033.1, on the reverse strand, counting down.
ACTATGTTCGTTTTAACTAAAATGGTCGAACACCTGCACGCATTTGCCAAGGAAACCAAACTGACCCACAAAGAGTGGACACGCGGCCTTCAGTTCCTGATGGATGCTGGTAAAATTTCGGACAATGAGCGCAACGAATTTGTACTGATTTCCGACGCGACGGGCCTGTCGTCCTTGGTGGATATGATAGGATCGCAGCATGAAGGTACCTCGTCGAGCGTGCTTGGCCCGTTCCACATCTTGGGGGCGCCAGACGTGCCCGTTGGCGGCGACCTTAAAAAGGACAACGATGGCGCAACCGTTGTTGTTGAAGGCAAGATCAGAACGCCTGACGGAACGCCGATAGAAGGCGCGGTGCTTGAACTGTGGCAGACGGCGGATAATGGTCTTTATTCCGGCCAAGATAAGAGCCAGCCCGAATATAACCTGCGCTGCGCTATGAAGGTTGGGGCCGATGGACGGTATGCGCTGACAACAGTGCGTCCTGCACCTTATAAAATCCCCGATGATGGCCCTGTTGGTGATCTTTTGCGGGCGACCGGACGGGATGCTTGGCGGCCTTCGCATCTTCACTTTATTATCGTGGCGGACGGCTACCGTTCCCTTGTGACCGAGGTGTTCCCAAGTGATGATATTTATCTAGATCGCGATGCGGTGTTTGGCGTGCGCGAAGACTTGATTATGGAATATATCGAACAGACCGATACCAGCCTTCTGCCTAGGGACTTGGAAGTCGGCACCAACGTGACCGTGCCGTACTTCAAGGTCGACTTTGATTTTGTTCTCGTGCCCGAATAGCACGCGAACAGGTTCTCACCTCTAGGGTTTATTGAATTGTGATTGCGCCGCCTGTTTCTTGATGGGCGGCGCAACTGCGACGGTCCCAGCAGTTTGGAAGGCTTCGTGGTTCTTCTCAATATCGTCGATGATGTATTTGTAATTCGCCATGATGGCAAAAGAGTTGGCTGGTCCTGTGCCCGTAAAATGCGCAGCCCAATTTAGCCGCTCAAGACGTGCGCCATTGCCAATGTGGAACCGACAGACAGGGTCCCGTGGTTTCCCATCAGCGGCTTTTTCGGACGCGAGGAACCACGCGGCATCCGCGAGCAGGGACTTGCTGGCCTCTGGGGACATCGCGTCGATTTCTTCTTTTGTCGTTGGTAGGGGTTTTGCTAGTTCAGGATCGTCGCGCATCCATTTTCCGAATCTCACAATGGGAGAGAGGGTGACAAACTCTTTGAGTTGCGGGTGCCGTTTCTTGAGGTCTTCAACGACCTGCTTGATGAGGAAGTTCCCAAGGGGAATGCCCCGCAGACCTTCCTGACAGTTGGAAATTGAGTAGAAAGCCGCAGTCGTCGCGGTATTCGGGTCAATAATTTTGCGGTCGTCCTCTAAGATCGGAGCGATGGCATCGGGGATTTTTGTTGTGAGGGCAACTTCGACAAAAATCAGGGGTTCGTCTTGCAGATTGTGGTGAAAGAAGCCGTAAATAAGGCGATCTGCAGGTTGAATCCGACGGGCAAGATCATTCCAGTTTTCAATGCCGTGAACTGCCTCGTATTTTTTGACGTTCTCAAGAAGGATCGCTGGAGAGTGCCAGTTGATCTCCTGCAAGGTGAGGAAGCCACGGTTAAACCAGGATGTCAGAACCTGAGAAAACACCTCGTCCAATGGCTTGAGCGACGGGTTCTGACGCAAAAATCTGAGCAGGTCCGATCGCATGTGGACAATTTTAAGGGTTGAGGCGGGCGTTTGGTTAAGGCGACTGATGAGTTCAGCATATTTTGGCGCGGCGACCGCTGAGAGAACCTTAAGAACTTCGGGCGACTGCGTTTCAATATACTGAGTCGCGACTGTGGCCACGTCTTCCAAGTTTGCTGAAAACTCTGCGCTGATGGCTATAAATAGAGCCTCTTTTGCGGGGGCATCTAGTTTTTCATACAATTCCCAAAATTGAAATGACAGCGCAAGACCTGATGCGTTGCCACGGCTGGAAAGCAATCGCTTACACAACTCGACGATAGTGTTTGCATCCGGCTTTTGATTGCGCTCGGAAGCTTTTAGCAAGGATATGCCGCGCAGCGCTACGGCACCCAAGAAGTCATTAATAGATGTGTTAGCCATTCGCAATAATATCGATTTTTTTGGAATAATTGCAATATGAAATTTATATAATTGATTTATTGCAAAATAATCGATATTTTTGTTTGGAACGTAAAAAAACCAATTAACGACAGGAGCCATAATGCGCGAGAACTATTTCGAAGACGGTAAATGGTGGGTCAGCCCTTACAATTTTATCCCCGAAGTACGGAGTAAAATGGACCTTCCAGAGACTGTACAAATCCACGACGCGACACTGCGCGACGGGGAGCAAACACCAGGTGTTGTCTTCTCGATTGACGACAAAATTGCGATAGCGTCCAAACTGGATGAATTGGGCGTGGACCGGATCGAAGCGGGGATGCCTGCGGTGTCGCCGCAAGACGCTGAAGCGATCAAGCAGATTTCCCAACTTGGCTTGAAATCCAAGATCTTCACCTTTGCACGCGCCATGAAGGCCGACATCGACATGGCGATTGCCTGTGGAGCGGACGGGGTGATTATCGAGGTACCGATCGGCTATCCCAAGTTGAAAACCCAATTTGGTTGGACGTGGGAAGATGTCTTTAAAAAGACCGCGCCAATCATCAAATACGCTAAGGATAACGGCCTCTATGCGGTGTTTTTTCCCTATGACACAACGCGCGCCCGCCCCGAAGATCTGAGTAATCTGTGCAAAGCGATCATGGATACATCCCCGCCCGATTCCATAGGCATTGTTGATACCATGGGCTGTGCGACGCCCGAAGCGATCCAATATATGGTGCGTTGGGTGAAAGGGATGACGGGCCTTCCGATCGAGATTCACACCCATAATGACTTTGGTATGGGGGTCGCGACCGAACTCGCAGCCGTGTCTGCCGGGGCCGAGGTTGTGCATAGTTGCGCAAATGGTCTGGGTGAGCGCACCGGCAATGCAGCGCTTGAAGAGTTAATGATGGGGCTGCACATTTTGTACGGCTATGACACTAAGTACAAACTCGACAAAATCCCTGAATTAGGGGCGCTGATTGCTGAGCGTGCGAACGTCCCAATTGCACGGAACAAACCTGTTCTTGGTCACGGCAACTTCATCCGCGAATCCGGCATCGGCATCGATTTTGTGATGAATGACCCGCTTGTGATGTTTGGCACGCATCCTTCTTTGACGGGGAAATCTGGTGAAGTGGTGCTTGGTAAGAAAAGCGGCAAAGCGTCAATCGTCTACAAGATGAAAGAGCTGGGAATGCCCGCGTTGGAAGACGCGATGATTGCGGATATTTTGGTTGAGGTTAAATCAGCCGGCATCGCCAAGCGTAATTTTTTAAGTGAAGAAGAATTCAGAAACATCGTCGCGGCTAAATCCAAGGCCTAAACCATGTTTGGCCTCCGAATTGAATCGCGGTTTTGGGGGCCAAAGGGCCAAACGACAACTTTCTGTTGCAACTGGGGAAAAGATCGATATTTTGCACTATGGAAAAAATAGTTTTATCAACTGCCGTTGAGGCCACCACTCCTGAGCCTTCGGCGACGCATAGCGCCTATCTTGCGCTGCGGAAAATGATCCTCGCGGGTGATCTGAAACCAGGTGCCAAGCTCAAAATTGAAACGCTGCGTAAGACGTTAGATACGGGGGCTTCTCCTATTCGTGAGGCGCTCAGTCTATTGACGTCGGATCAGTTGGTTGAACGCATCGACCAACGCGGCTTCAAAACCGCAGCCGCCAGCAAGGCGAATTTTGAGGAAATCCTGCATTTACGGTGCGCCCTTGAGAGTATGGCCCTTCGGATGAGTATCGAGCGTGCAAACGACGCTTGGGAAGAAAATATCGTTCTGGCGCATCATCGCATGGTACGCGCGCAGGGCGAGACAACAGAGGTGTTTGAAGCGCATCACCGAGCGTTTCACATGGCGCTATTAGAGAATTGCGGGTCGCCAATTTTACTCCGGATGTGCGGGCAGCTGTATGATCTGAACATCCGCTATCGCTTTCTCGCCAACCGGTCGCAAAACTACACCAAACGCGATGTATCGGGGGAGCACGCGAAAATCCTCGAAGCTTGTATCGATCGGAACGCGGATTTGGTCACAGAACGCCTGTGCGACCATTACACCAAAACAGGTGCGTTCCTGACGGGCCTGTTCACTAACGCTGACTAATTCTCATTTTTCTAGCGATTTCAGGACAGGAAGTGTCAGAGGAATCTGGCTTCAGCGGGGCAGGGCAAACTACTTGCCTTGGGCCATGAAAAAACGCGCTCCCTTTCGCTATTTCAAAACAAGTCCTGAAAACATCCGTCTTGCGGTGATGTTGTACGTCAGATTCCCACTCTCACTTCGAAACAAGGAAGATTTACTCCGCGAACTAGGGATCGACGTGAGCCACGAAACCGTTCGGCTTTGGTGGAACCGTTTCGGTCCTATGTTCGCTTCAGAAACCCGCCGTCGGCGCGTCCAACAACTTCGCTCTTATTCAAACTGGCAATGGCACTTGGACGAACTGCCGGTCTAAACACTTATTACATTGGTTAATCAATGTATTAGGGTAGTAATGAATCGTCTTTTGTACGGTTTTTGCGCGGCTTTTGGGTATTGCTAAAAAGGCTTTGAGCAGGCAACAGGGGGCACACCATATTCGGCTATGCGGGACATTGAGATCCTTCGCACTGATCAGGCAGGCTGGCGCTTTCGGCCCATTGCAGACCTTAGTGGACGGTGCAGCGAACGGCAGTTCTGAGCCCATATCAATCAAACCGATTGCCCAACAATTGTCGGATTACACTTTTTGAAACCACTTAAGATCAAGTGAAACTTTTGGTTTCACCTCTGGCTGGCAAGAAAGCGGTCGGCCGTTGTGTTTCAAAAGGGGCGGCTATGATAGGATAGAGGTGGGCACAATGCTGTGAGCCAATCGAGAAGCGCACGCACCGGTTTCGCCATTGCGCCCTTGCGATAAATCG
>NZ_JBGFCD010000032.1:0-18947 GCF_041205405.1 Falsihalocynthiibacter sp. S25ZX9 | reverse complement strand
CCCAAATCTCCGTGCGCTGCTTAGACGAATAGTAAATTCTGCGACGATACTTCATGTTCAACACTCCATCTCTTCCAAAAGATTAAAGTGTTGCGTCCACCGGTTGAAACCACCGCGGAAACCGGACTTTCGCTGCACACGCAAACTAATTTAGGCAACTTGAAGAAAGCGGACACTCGGGGCTGCGACCCAGTTTTTTCAATGTGCAAACGCAGCGAAAGTCAGCAAGGAGCCCTGAATGGGCACTTAATAGGATGTGACGAAGGTCCGCTTTCTTTGGCTAGAAAAATTCCTAGCCGAAAAATGTTGCCACCGTTTGCTTTGTAGATCAGGGTCAATCATCAGCTTCAGGAACAACACCCCCCTGCGCCACATACAAAGGTAGCCGAAAGATGCATCCTACTGAAAAAGTAGTTCGTCAGTTCCACGAGTCATGGGGGTTGCGCGATCCGGATCGCGGCGCGGAAGTAATCGCGACAGATTGTAACTTCGAAGACATAGCGCGCGGCGAGAAGCTCACTGGAAAGGAGGCCTATAAGGAAGACTATTACCGTTGGCGCGAGGCTTTCCCTGACGGACTTTGTGAAGTTGAAAATGTGATTGTTAGCCAATGCGGCAAGTGGGCCACTGTCGAGTTTCGCAATACAGGGACCCACACAGGGACCCTTCGATCAAGCCTAGGGGATTTCGCGCCGACCGGAAAACGAGCCGAAGTCCGCTATTGCTCGGTTATGAAGGTTAAGGACGGAATGGTGGTCGAGGGACGCGACTATTACGATAGCGCCACCATTGCGCGGCAATTGGGTGTTGTAGACTAACCACCTTCTACCAAACACACAGAACTTTATGAATATCTTGCGTGAAGCCACGGTTCGGAGCTTGATCGAAAGACCATGCTTCATCTTTGTGCCCAAGTGGCAGATCAATGCTGCCGCCTAATGCTCCGACTTTGTGATTTGAAGGCATCAGAGCCTTGCCGCCGCCAATAGCTTCGCGCACGGGTTTGCCAAGCCTCGGATGCAGCACCGCCGCGCCATGTTCCATTCCGCCCGAAGTTCCAACAAGCGCTGCTTTACCGTAGCAGATTGGTGGCGCTGAGAGCATATGTACGAGCTCCTCAGTCAAAGTTTTACCGAGTGCCGCACCTACTTCGAACAATTGTGATAAGTCTTCTTGATCTATTCCCGCGAAGGCATTGCGGACGATCGCCAGGGCCGCCACACGCGTGATCGGCGCACATGGCTTTCCCATTTCGTCCATCATTATGATTTCTTTGGTAAAAACGGTTTTTCGAGTTTCCATGGCCATGCACCTTCATTTTCATTTATACCAACTTGGCCTTTGGCCAACTGAAAGGCAAACCAATGCTAGTGTATCTGCGTAGTCGCTTGCGACAAAAATGGTATCTCCAGATGGGCAAGCCCTGGCGAAAGCTGTCGTTCGGACAAATGTAACGAAGTGACGCTTCGTCCGCATTGCCGCCGCTCGCCCTCCGATTTGACGTTGATTTCGTGTGCAAACGCAGCGAAAGTCGGCAGTGAGCCCAGAGCGACTGATGCTGTAATAACGACGAACGTCTGCTTCCTCTGGTCATCTCAGGAAGCGGCCATCTGGCATACCTACGCGCAGAACCTCCACGGAAACGTCCAACTCTGTTGCTATAGCATCAGTTGGCAAGTCGGGGGCGGCAAGTCTGAGTGAACGCGTTTCTTGTGGTTGTAGAATAGGCACTAGATTGGCCGTGCCGAAACGCTGCTCTCCTTCGAACCCGGCTTCCACCAGAACCGTTGAACTGCCGGATTCCATGTAACGCACACCATATTTGAAGAAGACAACGCGTTCTTCCGAACGATTGAAAATAGTACACTGCATCGTCAAAATGACTCGGCCTAGCACTTCTGACCGTCCTGGCAGAAAGCGACAATCGCTTACATCAATGTTCGGCCCAATTGGTGTCGGCGGGCGATATGTCAGAGAGCAGTCTTCGGCGTTAGCGTCACCATCTGAGGTTGGTGGCAAGCAGGCTTCGACAGAATTACCGAGACTCTGCGCCGACAAGTTTCCCGCAACCGCGAAGCAAACCGTCACGAGAATAAAAACTGATTTTACACTTCTCTTCATTCCACCATCTTCCAGCAAAGCTACCATTGGCGCGGTTGCAGCGAATTCACACTTTGTCCCGCACAGCCGCCGCTCGCCCTCCGATTTGACGTTGATTTCGTGTGCAAACGCAGCGAAAGTCGGCAAAGAGCCCGGACTACCGATATTCTGCAACGCCACGAATTTCTGCTATCGTCACGCAGTCAAAAACCTTCAACACCGCCGAGGTTTTGAATGGGGTTTTTGGCAGCGTAAATTGAGGTGGTTTGAGGCCGTGCCAAAAACGAGCGTTTGTTGAATGTTTCTATCAGAACGATTTGCGCTGATGCGATCTTTGGTTAGTAATGCTTGAAAAGGAACGATTTGTTGGAAGCTGCTTTACTTATATTATTACTCATTGGCCTCGCTTTTTTTGCGTTTGGTCGCAAAAGTAGTCGAAGTAAACATACTCCTCCAAGCAGATCGACATCTCATAAAAGGCCAGCTACAAAGCGGCAGCCGTTTGACGCGCAAAGCGCACGAAAACAACCGATCAGCACTACGCTACAAGGCCCTGCCTATGTGGTGGATGGTGATACCGTGGTCATTCAAAAAACTCAGGTACGTTTGTTTGGTGTTGATGCTCCTGAAATCGATCACCCACACGGCAAAAACGCTAAATGGGCTTTAGTTAATTTATGTAAGGGAAAAACAATACGGGCGGAGGTCACAGAGCAAGACGCTTACGGTCGCTCAGTAGCCAAATGTTATCTACAGGATGGACGTGATCTATCGGCTGAAATGGTAAAGCTCGGCTTAGCTATTGACTGGCCTAAATTTTCAGGCGGAGAATATGGTTTGATGGTGGTGCCAGGAGTGCGCAAAAAGCTGTGGCTAGCAGACGCAAGGCAAAAGGGCAGGATGCATGTCTGGGAGCAGTTTAATGCCCGAAAAAATGCTAAAGACTAGGTATGGCTTTAGCCATCAAAACGACCGCTTCGATAAGCGCAGGAGGGACTGATCAATGGAAGGTATATTCTCTGTAGTCTTTGGTCTGTTTGCGCTGTTTATTGTACTATGGCTATATATCCTGCTTCCTGCGGGCATGGCAGAGAGAAGGAGCCGTAGTCAATTAATCTGGGTGCTTATCAGCCTTTTCGGTTCGCCCATCCTAGCCTGTCTGCTTCTGTTGGCTCTGGGAGATGCAGAATAATCTACTTTCCCGAAAATCTTCCAAAAACGACCGTTTGTTGAACGGTTCGCCGAACCCGACATTTGCGCACTTGCAGCGAAGGTCTGAAAGGTCCGGCGGTTTCAACTGGTCGACGCAACACTCTAATCTTTTTGGAAAGATGGAGTGAACCCTATGAAGTATCGTCGCCGAGTGTTTTTCACAGATGAGCAAAAGTCAGAGATATGGGATCCCTCTCGGCGATGCACGCATCGCCTGCCGGCAGTGGATGGCAACGCGGAGAATCGATGAACTCGATCGGGCGTGGTTTTGATCGCTCATCGTCATCGATTTATCCGCTCCTTGCGCGCACTGGCGGCATCCGTCCACCAAACCGCTTGCGGTCTCGCCTCGCTCTCACCCTGATGGACCGCGAGGAGATATCCAGAGGCCTGCGTGCGAAGCTGTCCTTGCGGTCCATTGCGAGATCCCTGAAGCGGTCAGCGTCCACGATTAGTCGCGAGGTCAGACGCAATGGCGGGCGTGCCCAATACCGCGCAGCGCATTCTAATACAGCAGCTTGGAATCGTGCGCATCGCCCAAAACTCTGCAAGTTGAATGGGAATGCCTATCTCTGCCGAGAGATATCGGCCAAGCTGATCCGCAAATGGTCCCCGCAACAAATCGCAGGCTGGCTGATGCGTGAACATCCAGATGATGAGAGCAAGCGTGTCTCGCACGAGACGATCTACCGTAGCCTGTTCATCCAAACACGCGGCGTTCTTAAGAAGGAATTGCTTGCGCATCTACGGGCAACGCGGGCCATTCGCCGGTCTCGCCATGCCACACTAAAACGGACTGGAGTAGGTAAGTTCAACGACGCAATATCGATCCGTGACCGCCCCGCCGAAGTAGAAGATCGCGCAGTTCCGGGCCACTGGGAGGGCGATTTGATCGCAGGTTCTGGCAACAGCTTCATTGCCACTCTGGTCGAACGCCACACGCGCTTTGTCATGTTGGCAAAAATCAGTAAGAAAGATAGCGCTAGCGTCATTCAAGCGTTGATCAAACAGTCACGCAAACTGCCCAAAGAATTGTATCGCTCCCTGACTTGGGATCGTGGTTCAGAAATTGCGAAGCATAAGGCCTTCACCTTGGCGACGGATATCGACGTGTTTTTGTGCGAACCCCATTCGCCGTGGCAACGCGGTTCAAACGAAAATACCAACCGCCTGCTACGACAGTACTTCCCAAAGGGCACGGATTTGTCGATACATAGTCAAGCAAAGCTGAGCGCTGTCGCAAGACAGCTCAATGAGCGACCCCGAAAGACGCTGGGATACGAAACTCCCGCAGAGCGTTTCAATGCATGTGTTGCGTCGATCAGTTGAGGCCACCGGGCAATTGGTCCTCGCAATAGAACCTTCAGTCAAGCGTCGCGTTTCGCTCGGCACTGCGAAGCCGACTTAGTGTGACCGGTGTTACACCGAGAAAGGATGCTATCAAATAATGGCCGAAAAGCCCTTCGTGACGCGGGAAATCTTTCCGAAACCACGCAAGGCGGTCTGCGCCGCCAAGTGCCGCAAGGCACCACTCCCGATCAGCCTTACGGGCCAGTTCGTGTTGCAATATGCCGTTTGCCCATTCGCGAATTGGCTCCGATGCTAACATAAGCTCAGTCAAAGCGCGGCTGTCCATTTGTGCAACCAGTGCATCCGTAATCAAATTTATTGATACGAGCGAGATCCCGTTTCTGGTTCTCGCGACATTTGGTGTGACCACACATGGACCAGTGTGAAAGCTAACGCAAACGGCTCGACCTTCGGGATCTGTGATTTGACTGGTGGCTTGTCCATCAAGAATGATGCGCTCCATTGGGTCTGGTTCGCCCTGCGTCGCTATACGAGACCCTTTTTCGACGTATTCCACACTCCATGCTGCCGCGAACTCACGCCCAATGTCTTTATCCAATGCGTTAGGGAGACACGTCAGAAAAGTAAAAAGGTCCAAGTTGCGAATTCCTTATCAAACGATAATGCCAGCTTTGCTCGCACTCAGTACGACGGTGTTAATTGTACGGAGAACAACCAATGAATATGATGATACCAACTAAGAAGTATGGGCGGCAAGCGGCTCTCTTCGGTTTCGCTGCCAGCGGAATCTATCTGTTGATGATCTTTATCACACTCGCGCACATCGAGACTTTGTCCGGCCTTCGCCCTTTCGACATGCGCCCCGGAGGATATTCGGCTGAACAGGCAAATTCACTGCTCTCTGCCCTAGGGTCTAGCGGGAGGCGGTATTATCTCACGCGACAGATTCCGCTCGATTTAGCATATCCCGCGCTCATGGCGCTGACTTTGGTATCATTGCTCAAATGGTTGGGGTTAAGGGGCGTGGACCGCAAACTTGTTCAGATCGGAATTTGGTTTTCGATTGGGGCAGCTATCGGTGACTATCTAGAAAACATCGGCATCTGCCTCATGATCCTGAGTTGGCCAGAAATATCTGCCAACACTGTCCCAGTGGCAAGTGTCGCTTCCATTGTGAAATCGGGTTTAACAATGGCTGCTTTTGTGTCTGTTCTGCTTGCGGTTGTCTTTTGGGCGTTGAAAAGGATATCTGGAAGAAGAATTGCGACGTGATTAGCGTCGGTCGCCCATATATTTCGCAAAGCAGACGTTAGCCGCACAGCAGAAAAAAGGTACAATGGGCTCGAAGCCGACTTGCGACAGCGCAGAGAAAACTCCCGTTTCTAGGATTCCCCAATGTCGGCTTCAAACGTTCCGGCACACCCGGTTCGCACTTGCAGCGAATGTCAGCTGTCCGCCCTTAGCGCCAAATGCCGCGGTAGCACAAAAAAACATTGAGTCAGAGCCCCTATGCAAACGAAGCGAACGGCCCATTCCAGCCACTGAGCTGAAGTCCCACTGCTGCGTACAATTTCAACGAAACTGCCATTCGTGGACTTAGCATCATCTTATCCGCCTAGCTTCGATCCATAAGTGCGCCGGAAAAATCCTTCCGTTTGCTGTCTGATGGGCGCAGGCAATCGAATAAACCGCTTTGCCTTTTATAGTCCTTACGATACCGTTTAGGTGGGGTCGCCAATCAACTGGGAGGATGAAATAGCTATGGGATTCATGTTAGAGAGACTTGTTACAACGACACTATTTGCTCTTCTACCTGCTTTTTTGAACGCACAGGAAATCGCCGACACTATCTATACCGGTGGGCCAATCCTGACCATCAACGACGCGCAACCTTCAGCCGAAGCCATCGCTGTGAAAGACGGTGTCATCATAGCTGTGGGATCTCTTGCCGACGTCGCCTTGCACAAGGGAGAAGGCACCGAGATCTTCGAACTCGACGGTCGCGCAATGCTTCCCGGTTTCGTTGACAGCCATGGTCACGTCGTGAACGGAGGTCTCCAGCGGCTTTCGGCAAACCTGCTCGCCCCGCCCGACGGCGAGGTCACCGATATCCCGAAACTTCAGGAGACCCTGCGCGGCTGGATGAAGGATAATGCCGAAACTGTTGCGTCAGTAAAAATGATCATCGGATTCGGATATGACCAGTCCCAGCTTGCGGAACTCCGACATCCGACCCGCGAAGATCTTGATAAGATTTCCATGGATGTGCCGATACTGCTTGTTCACCAATCCTCTCATCTGGGCGCGGCCAATTCCAAGGCTCTCGAGATGGCAGGTGTGACAGCAGATACACCGGACCCAGCGGGCGGGATTTACCGCCGCGATTCTCAAGGAGAACCAACCGGCGTACTTGAGGAGAACGCGTTTTACGCGGTTCTGGTCAAAATGCTTGGTGGTCTGGGCGAGGACGGCTTCAGGGCCTTCGCAAAAGCCGGGACCGAGTTATGGGCGAGTTTTGGCTATACCACCGCACAAGAGGGTAGATCTATTCCCGCGACGGTTGCAGTTATGCGGAGCATCGCGGATGAAGGCGGCTTTGAGATCGACGTCGTGACCTATCCGGATGTACTTGTGGACCGCGATTTCATCCTTGAAAACGTTTCCCAGGATTATATTAACCGCTTAAGGGTTGCGGGCGCGAAACTCACAATCGACGGATCGCCGCAAGGGTTTACAGCCTTGCGGGACCGCCCCTATTACGATCCGGTAGGCGATTATCCTCCCGGCTATTCCGGCTACTCCTCCGCCACAATGGAACAGGTCAATGACGTGATGGACTGGGCCTACTCGAACGGCCTCCAGATTCTCACACACGCCAATGGTGAAGGCGCTTCTGATATGCTGATCGCGGCGACCGAGGCAGCACTTGCAAAATACGGTCCGGTTGGAAATCGACCAGTCCTCATTCACGGTCAGTTCATGCGCGAAGACCAGGTGGACTCGGTCAAACGACTCGGGCTTTTTCCGTCCCTTTTCCCGATGCACACATTCTATTGGGGGGATTGGCACCGCGAACATACGGTCGGTCCCGTCAACGCGGACAATATCTCTCCAACGGGCTGGGTCCGCCAACGTGGAATGATGTTCGGAACACACCACGACGCACCAGTCGCGTACCCGGACAGTATGCGCGTGCTGGATGCGACCGTGACACGCCGAACCCGCTCGGGTGATATTCTTGGTCCGGATCAAAGGGTGGATGTCATGACAGCTCTGAAGGCAATGACGATCTGGCCAGCATGGCAGCATTTCGAAGAAGACAAAAAGGGCTCCCTGGAGGTCGGCAAGCTTGCCGATTTCGTCATACTTTCAAATGACCCGACAGTAATTGATCCGGAGGATCTGGACACGCTTAGTGTTTTGGTGACAATCAAGGAGGACAAAGTCATCTTTGAAGCACCCGTCGGAGAGGATCAGGGAGAGTTGCGACCGGGAATGTTCCGAAATTTCTTTCCCTCGGGAGATGACCCGCATGGGGGCCATAAACTCTTGGAACTCGCGATTGCAGCCACAGAGGCCATGGCCGGAGAATAGCTTGATAAAGGGGGTAGTGTTGAATTTCCGCTGAGTGTGTTGCCGCGATCTCTTGAATCGGCCACTGGATGCCGCCATCGGCCGGTTGCTTTCAGTGTTCGTGGGTCGAATGGCTGGATTGCGGAAAACCGCACTCGAACTTCCTAACAGTTCCTAGCGTAGGTGTCGTGAACGGCCCTCAGCCGACGTTCATTTAGGTTTCAACGAAGGTCTGCTTTCTTCTCTTGGCGCGTTTTGATCAAGCATCATTCGAGAACAGTACTCGTTTGTCTCATTAAAGCAGAGAACCTCTACTTGTTCTGGAATACTTAGTGTGTTTGGTCGAATTAGCTTGTGAAAAACTCTAAGAAGTCGTCGGGGGTGGGCTCCTCGCTTTCTTGCGTGGATTGAAAGCTGACTGATCTATTTGAACTGGCGTATACAAGCCATGCTCTCAAGCGGGTTTCGAGATCTACGCCCGTGAACCCCATTTCTTCAAAAATTGTCCGAATAAAGCGTTGCCGGTTTTGATCGACCTTTTTTACTTCGTTAGCAACAAGAGTGTCCTGTGCGGCCCACGACCTGAAAGCCATATCATATTTGTCCAAATCTTTTTGAGCAACAAGGCGCATCACTTCCCTTAACTTATCTTTGCCATGGCAAGGCAATTCGCCAATTTCGTCTATGACAATTGCTGTGAATTTGGAGGCCCAGTATTCAGTGACCTTTGCTACGAATTCAGATCGATTGCTGAAGTGATGATAGAAGCTGCCTTTGGTTACATTCAGGCTGGCGGCAAGAGCCGACACACGCAACTTCGCTCCACCGTCCTTTGCAAGGATGTCCAATGCGGCCTGAAGCCAACGCTCCTGATCATATCGTTTTTTCAACTGAGCCGTATTTGATTTCTTAATGATAACCGCCCCCAAACTTGACATAGATCAAAACTTTCGCTTACTAATTCTTATACCATACCAAATAGTATGTTGTAATTGTCTTTTCTTGGGGAGCTTCAGATGAATATATTTTCAACGACAATTTTATCTCTTTCACTATCTTTCGCCGCTTCGGCGACGTTTGGCGCTGGTGGTAAGGTTACGGACCCAACGGGCGAAGCACCAGACCGATATGTGTATTATCCTGGAACTGAAGCGCTTGATCCTGAGGAAATTCGACTTACCGCTTGCGGAACCGGATTACCCGCCGCGCGCCGCGGTCAAGCGGCCACATGTTTTTTGATGGAACTCGGTAACGGTGACAAGTTTCTGTTTGATGTAGGCACCGGCTCAATGGCCAATGTCGCCAGCTATATGATCCCTTATGATTTCCTCGACAAAGTCTTTCTGACCCACCTGCACACCGATCACTGGGGTGACCTTGTGACACTATGGGCAGGCGGATGGACTTCAGGACGCACTGGATCCTTGAAAATCTGGGGGCCGAGCGGTGCCACAGAGGATATGGGCACGAAATACGCCATCGAGAATTTTCTGCGCGCGTTTAACTGGGACAAGCAAACGCGCAATTACAAATTGAACTCCGCACCCGGAAAAATTGAAGTCACTGAATTCGACTATCTTGCTGAAAACGAAATTATTTATGACGTGAACGATGTGCAAATCCGGTCTTGGCCTGCCATTCACGCAGGTGATGGACCAGTCAGTTTTGGCGTCGAATGGAAGGGCCTCAAGATCGTAGTCGGCGGAGATACTTTCCCCAATAAATGGTACATAGAATATGCCAAAGACGCCGATCTTGCTATTCACGAGGTCTTTTTGACTCCTGATGCTCTGGTTGACCTCTATTCGCAATCCCCTCAACAGGCGATTGGCGTGGGTACGCAAGTTCACACGTCCCCTCCAGCATTTGGCAAAGTAATGTCAGCTATCAAGCCGCGTTTGGCCGTCGGGTACCATTTCTTTAACGAAGAAGACACGCGCTTTGGCATCTACGACGGAGTCCGCGGTGTTTATGATGGACCACTTACCCTCGCATCCGACAACATGGTCTGGAATATCACCAAGGACGATATCAAACAGCGCATGGTGGTTATTACAGAGGAAGCTTGGTCAGTCGAAGGGCCAAAGCCAGCCCCTGCGCCCGATACAACGGGTTTGTCCGATCCGCTTAGCGACGCGATGAAGGCGGGACGCTGGAATGTTGACGACGTTCAAAAAGAGCTTGTCGATACCTTCAATAAAAAATACGGATTGGAAAACTGAGTATTGCGTTTAATCGCGTAGTTCCTTTCGAATTAAAACGGGAAACGAAAAGCATGCGTCTTCGTATTTGCATGCTTTTCGTTTTGCTTGGCTTTGGAACTATCGCGCGCGCCGACTATATGCCGTTTAACGGAGCATCCATTGCGCCCAATGTTGCGGAAATTCATGTTGGTGAAGAAGGTGTTCGGGTACAGCTAGAAGTTTTTCTGGACGATATCGCCGTTTTTGAGGCCCTGATACCCGACGACTGGGCGACGCAAACACCTGCCAATCGCGCAAGCTTAGAAGATCGTATGACCGACTTTGCCAACAACGGCATAAGTCTGCAAAGGGATGACGGGAGCGTTTTGCCGGTTCGTGCCCAGTTGGTTGAACCCCGCATGAGGACTGACCGCGCATCCGCATGGGCCGGTAGAAAAAACCCCATAACCGGGCGCTTCTTTCCAAGCGCACCAGAGGATACCCGGGTCGTTTACGCAGAGCTATTTTACGATTTTGAAGGCATCCGTCCCACAGCAATTACCATTTCGCCCCCCTCCGATGCAGAAGGAAAGCCACTCGTTTCTATCGGCATGGTCGTTTTCGACAGAGAGGTTCCCACGACAAAGTTCAGCTTTATGTCGGACGTCGCGCGCCTTGAGATAGATTGGAAGGACCCTTGGTATTCCAGTTTTAACAGCCCAAATCTGAAACGCCACCATCAGTCGGCGCTGACAACCTTTTTATATATCGAACCGCGCGAAGTCCGGCACGAAACCCTTATTCGCGTTAACGACCTAGGCGATTGGACCGAGCTTGACCTCAAGGGAGTCCCCATGATGGACAAGGCCGCGCAAGAGCGTATCAAAGCCTCCGCGCGCACCTTCCTAGCGCAACGCAATCCTGTGACAATCGATGGAAAACCTGTAGTACCTGCCAGCAGCCGTGCCAGCTTGTTAAAAATCACAGACTCGGGCTTGCTCCTTGTGGAAGACGAAGCCTCCCTTGATCCATTGTCCACATTTGTCGGCGTCATTTTGTCTTTTCCGGTCCCGACCCTGCCGAAAAATGCGACGGTCACATGGGACATGTTCACCCCCCGTATCGATGATGTCCCCGCAACGATAACAGACCCCGCGGGCCCATTTCTGAGCGGAGCGACCCCAAAATCTCCGGTCATAGATTGGGCTAATTTTCTACGCACCTTTCAAGACCCAAAGGTCGAACCTGTTGCAACACCGACGTCGGGTACGGTCAACATCCCTTGGATATCCCTCGCATTTATCGTCGTTGCCGCGGTGGCTGTAGTAATCGGGCTTTCGCGGGATCGGAGGCTTCGCATTATTTTTCTGAGCGTAAGCATCGTCTGTCTCGGTTTGGCCATAGTTGCCCGCCAGATTGCGGTCAGTGAGGTCAGCAATCCCTTTCAGCGATCGCCAGACCCTGAGACTGCCGCAGAGATATTTTCAGCTCTGTTAAGCAACATAAATACAGCTAATCTGCAAACAGCCCCAATGCAACGCATCAGCGACCTGCAATCCACAGTTTCAGAGACTGAAATGCCCGAAGTTATAGCCGAATTGGATCGCGCCCTTTCCATTCAAATTGCCGGTGGCGGGTTGGCCAAGGTCAATGCCATTGAAGGTGTGGTTTTGAGCGAAATAGCGCCTCTCCCCGAAAGATCAGGCTTTCGCGCCTTAGCTGAGTGGACCGTGCATGCAGGTGCGGCTCATTGGGGGCATGATCATCGGCGAAACCTAAGCTATAGGGCATTGGTCGAAATACTAAGGGAAAGCGGCGTGTGGAAAATCTCTGGAATTACAGTTGTGGACACCAGAGATGCTGATTGAACCGCAGGTGCGCTTTAGAGCTATTGATTTGAGACGCTTTATTCCCATTAAATGGATTCTTCGTTGTTGGTTCGCCTCTATTTTTATAGCCCTAACAGGGGCTGCAAGCGCGCATTTCTTGCTAAACCTCAACGTTCGAATTTTGCATGTCGACCACGTTGAGGACGGGCTTCGCGTCTATCTCAGAACCCCCATGCCTTATCTTGTCGCAGATAAGGTTGGCCCCGCAGTTCAGGAAGGATTGCCCATCCCAGCTCCCTTTACGTCCAACACAAGTGAGGGTGGGAAACTCACCCATTATGTCGACTTTGAGCAGCTTGCCCTCGATCCGTTAGGTCTTGGTGCGCTGGCAGAACAAGGCTTTCATTTTGAAACGGGCGGGAAACGGGTGTCGGGCATGGTCGAGCACCTCCGCGTGTATCGTGTTGGAACACAGCCAGTTTTTGCAACGTTGTCAGAGGCTTTGAACAGTTTCGCGGTTGACTATGCACTCCCTGACTCAGGAACGTCGCTCTATGTCGGCGACGCAATGGTCGACGTCGTCATTCGGTACAAATCTGAGGGCCCAATTGCGTCCTACGCCCTATCGAGCACAATGAACCCAAAGCTTCCGGGGCAAGAAAATACGGCAAACTTGATTTTGGACTACGGCCCCGGACAGCCACGGGTTTTTCGGTCTCGCGGCCTCATGCAAGACCCTATACAGATTGATCGCTCGCCAATTTCGGCGGTCAAGACCTTCATCATCGAAGGCATCCGCCACATCCTTGAGGGCATAGACCATGTTCTGTTTGTTATCTGTCTAGTGCTCGGAGCAACGGGTTTCAGAGTGCTTCTAGGGCGGGTCACCGGATTTACAATCGGGCACAGCGTTACCCTTGCGCTTGGTTTCTTTGGCTTTGTTCCGTCGGGAGCATGGTTTGTACCCATGGTGGAAACCGGAATCGCTCTCTCGATCATTTACGCGGCCGTCTTAGCCATCCGCCCCAGCGATGACAGCGGGGCAAGCGAAAGAAGAACATTCTTGGTAACTTGCGCAATTGGCTTGCTGCACGGCCTCGGTTTCTCTTTCGTATTGCAGAACATTCTTCAGATAGACTCGGCAGGTATTTGGCAGAGTCTTCTGGCCTTCAATATCGGTGTTGAAATAGGGCAGCTTTCAATTGTGCTTTTATGCTGGCCGGTTTTTGTCTTGATCCGCAGACTGAATCGGGGAGCCTGGCGCATCACTAAGTTTACGATTGGTGCAACCTGTATTGTGATTGCCTCCGTCTGGACACTACAGAGAGTGACACAAATAGCCGAAGCTTTCGCCTAGTGGCGACCACATTAACTTTGAGGCAGAGTCATGTTTTGGACCAGATGTAAAACCAAGACCGCGTGGTCGGAGCTCGCCTCTCCGCTGTATGCTACACCACCACCGAAGGGGCCCGCGACCCACGAGTTCTCGCCTAATTATCCCATCATTCCGTTACAAAAAAGGGTGAAATTCTTCACTGCATCCAGTGCTTTGACGAATTCAGTTAAACTCAAATTGTTGCTTGGGCTTATGTTAGTTCTGTCCCACGTTGCGGTGGCTCAAGCAAATGAAGGTGACAAAAAAATTGCCGATCCAAGTGACTCTCAAAACTGGTCTCAAAACTGGTCGGAAGGTTGGAAGGACAGACAAAAAGCATTAAATGCCACAAAACAATGGCTGACTCATAGGCAGTTGTCAGAACATACATTGCTGACCTTCTACGGGCAGGTAAACGTCGGTCAGTTGGACTATGATGATGGATTCGAACACTATTCAGCAGTCCGCAACAACCAAAACTCAACAAGCCGCATCGGGCTTACAGCGGAAACTGAATTCGATAACGGTAGAAGCTTGGTCCTAAATTTTGAAGCGGCCGTTCCGAAAACCGAAAAAAACAGTGCCGTTGGCTCCAACATTGATAACGGAAATGACGACCAGTGGGACAAATCACTGTTGCGCAAAGCTGAAGGACGTTTGTCGTTTCCGCAGGTGGGGTTTGTTTCAGTTGGTCAGGGAAGCATGGCGGCCGATGGTATAACCGGGTTCGACTTTTCAGGAACAACCGTGGTTGCCGCCAATAGCGTAGGCGACACGATATCGGGAATCCCGGTCCGGTTGGCTGACGGCACGAAAACAAATACAGATGTCTCAGACTTTTACCCAAACTACGACGCCTCCAGAAGACTGCGGGTACGGTTTGATAGTTTGCCGTCTGGTGGATTATCGTGGGCGGCCTCAGTGGGACGCGAAGTTTTAACGGCAGGCGATGACAATACTTATGCGGACATCGCCGTTCGATATGAAACAAAATGGCGTGGGTTCGGAGTCAAGGGAGGGTTAGGCTATGCGTATAACGGTGACTCTCCGGGATTTCTCTCAGGATCAGTTGCCGGATTGGACGACAGCACGGGCTTAAATTTCGCAATTGCAACTGGTGGAAACACAATTGGCGGAAAATACATTTACGGAAAGGTAGGTATCATTCGCAATATTTTCAGGCTGGGCACGACTGCTTTTTCAGCAGACTATTACAAGAGCAGCAGCCCATTGGGCGGGGCCAGTGGCTCGCGGTCCTGGGGTGTTGCGATTGTCCAGAAGTTAGATGCCCAAAGTATGGAGATCTATGCCACCTACCGCGATTATTCCATCGATGGGGCTATTCTCCAGTACGCGGATTCCAAGGCAATATTGGTAGGCACGCGGTTCAGTTGGTAGCTGGCGTGGTGTCACAGCAATTTGAGGTGAACTTCCGTTCGACAGGCGTTGCCGCGCCGGAAACTGCATCGTCCAACACGTCGAGGTACTCGCGAACGGCACACTAGGCGCACCCGCTTGGATTAATCGCGCTGCGGCCTAGTTTTCACATTTCTCAAAAGCGGCCATTGGCACCAAACGCAGCGAACGGCCGCTCTCCGCCCTTAGTTACATAATGTACATGGCGCAGCATTGAGCCTATTGAGCACCCGAAGTCGAACCCATTTATGTTAGCTAGCTCGGCTGATTTAGAATTTCTTCCATCCAACCCTCCAAAGAATCACGCGGATGCGAAGCCATATTGCCTTGCTCCACCTCAAGGTTAAACGCCGCCCTTGGCGTCAGGAACTGATCAATAACCAGCTTGGGAAACAAGTCCCGCTTCACTGCTTCAAGCGTCGAGACCGCCAAAGCACAATTCGGAACTTGATTGAGTATACCCCAAAAGCGAAACCGAGAGAAATCCGCGAATTACACCTCTCCCGGTCAAATCTCAGTTGATGGACGCGTCGGCGCGCATCCCAGCTTCCTTGTGGCCTTCCAGCTCGCAGCTGATTTCGGTCAGGCTGACAGGCTGAATTGGCACGAAATACCAATCCACCGTTTTGTGCGGACCAACCTCGACCTCGCGGACCGAGCCTTTGATTTCGGCCACAAGTTCGCCGTCGGCATCCTCGATTTCAACCTTACGGGTGAAAATCCTCTCACCCATTTCATTCAGCGAAACCTCGTGCTTGATCTCGTCGACATTGATCATCCTGAGCTTGTAGGCCTGACCAGTCTCGAATTCGAACGTGTTGGGCTTGAAGTACATGCCATCGTCATTCGTCCCCATCTCGATTTCGACGGTAATCACGTTCGCCCTGCTCAAATCCCCAGCCGCAAACGCGCCACTTGCTGCAAAGGCCACCAATACCGCACCGAAAAGTGTGTTCTTAAACATCCTCATTCTCCATTTAGCTTTGTGAACATCCCTCAAAACGAGACACCACATGCTAACCTGACGGCCAAATTACGGGTATGATCTCTGTCAATTACGTAGCCGTTAGGCGGGGCACACCTGACGCTCACTTATTTTGGGCATCAGATTGCCTTATAAGTTTTGGTGTATTTTCGGGTGTGCCGCACTGGGACCTCTGAGGCGCCGGTGCAATTTCATGGGGTTTGAACGCAATAATAGCCCCCGCCGATTAGAGCGAAGGGGATAGGCTGCCTAGGGGCGTACTTTACGGGTATATTCTGCTCGGATATTGATGAAAGATAAGTACGGCGCTTCAGAATGCATGTTGTGTTTTTTTTTGGCACTTGTAGTTAGAAAAAAGGCAGCTTCAGCTTTCAAACGAACCGCAGTCTGGTGCGAACGGCCCAAACCAGACCTTAGTGCACTGCGCAGCTAACGGCGGGTCTGAGCCCTCTTTGACCGATGCTGCACGGCGCATGAATGTCCACTTCACTTTGCACTGGCGAGAATATGATAGAAGCGATTGTATAAATACCGTCAGACAAGACTTCTAGTCGACGCAATTGATTGCGGCGTGGTAGTCCCAAGTTATGACTTGTCCAAAATCGCATTCGGTCGAATTTCTGCCACGACGCCTTGATGGTGTTGACGCCATCTCTCTTGCGTCGAACAGAGCGTTCCCGCGCCATGCTCATGACCAATATGGGATTGGTGTGATGACGTTTGGCGGTCATGCTTCTTGGTCAAAACAGGGCTTTGTCGAAGCCTATCCGGGTGACGTGATAGCCGTAAGCCCGAACGAGGTTCATGATGGTAAGCCCGTGTCTGGGTTGCGATCATGGAAAATGCTCTTTGTTGAGCCATTCGTCATTGATGATATGATTGGTCCAAACGCTGCATCGCGTGAAATTGAGTTTGCAGCCAAACATTCCCCCGCCGTCGCATCAGCAATGTTGAAGGTTTTTGCCTCACTTTGTGAAAATGACCTCACAGCGGCGGAAGAAGGTCTGACGGGTCTTTTCGCTGACCTGCTCGTCACATCGACGTGCATTGGGGATCGACTACCTTCGCGTGTCACACAGCATGCTTTGCAGCGTGTGAATGACAACCTCGAATCACCTCCGACCCTCGAAGAGATAGCGGTGATCATGGGTATGAGCAGGACAGGAGCTTTGCGACGTTTTAAACGCGAGACAGGCACCACGCCCCATGAGTACGCAATGCAGTTGCGGCTGCGGCAAGCCCGTCGCGCACTTGCGTCTGGTAACAATCCTGCCTCGGTTGCAGCGGAATTAGGTTTTGCGGACCAAAGCCACATGACCCGCGCTTTCTCCCGTCAGTTTGGTGTACCGCCAGGAAAATACCAATCAAGCATGGGCAATATCGTTCAAGACCCAAGATAGCCAAGACGTTTAGGTAGAGACGAACTCTATTTGGCAGGCTTAACCTATGAAATTCACTTACGCTCCGCATATGACGGAGACATTCCCTCATCTACAGACTGGCTTAATTTTCGTCTCCAATATCAACAACGATGTCGCTATCGATGCGCAAGTGCGAGAATGGGAAGAGGCAGCCAAAGCTCGACTGGGGGACGGCACAGAAAGTTCGCTGCCAGAGATACAAGCGTGGCGGGCCGGTTACGCAAAGATGGGATTTAAGCCGACACAAGTGCGATGTGCCTCGGAAGCTCTTTTACGGCGGTTAAGACAGCACGGCTCTCTGCCAAGCCTTCATCCGTTGGTCGATCTGTGTAACGCGGTGTCTGCGATGGGCGCTCTCCCTGTAGCAGCGTTCGATTTGGCGAAGGTTGAGGGAAACATTCAGGTCTGTCCGGCAGCTGGTGATGAGCAATATCAGACCTTTGGCGGGGATATCGAAACGCCAGAGACCGGTGAGATCATTTTCCGCGATGATGGTAAGAACGTGCATGCGCGTCGTTGGGTCAATCGTCAAAGCGGTTTGTCGGCAATACAAGCCTCTACCACTGATGCGTTGATCGTGATTGAAGGCTTGCACGAGACAGCGAAAGTTGACGTTCTTGCGTTACGAGACCGGCTGGCGGATCAGATATCCAACGTGTGGCAAGGTCGGTTGTCCAAAGGACATATCGAAGGCGCGATAGGCAATTTCGATACCGACTTGAGATCTCAGACATGAGCATCGAGTTTCTGGTCACGGCTTTCATCGTTTGCATCCTGCCAGGTACTGGTGTGATTTACACACTGGCAATTGGCCTTGGACGCGGCTTTGGACCGTCTGTTGTCGCAGCATTGGGTTGTACTTTTGGCATCATTCCCCACGCGGTCGCCTCTATCATAGGGATTGCCGCAATTATTCAGACAAGCACATTGGCATTCCAAGTCGTTCAATGGGCTGGCGTGGGCTATCTGTTCTACATGGCGTGGGGGATTTTACGCGATGATAGCGCGTTGGCAGTCTCCGAGAACAGTGAACCAATCGGTGCATATCGTTTGATCCGCGATGGAATACTGCTCAATGCTCTGAACCCTAAATTGTCATTGTTCTTTTTGGCATTTCTTCCACAGTTTGTACCGGCAACCACCTCGCGGCCAACATTTGCGATGACAGCAATTGCCTTGGTGTTCATGGCGATGACTTTTGCTGTCTTCGTCATCTACGGGGCATGTGCGTCTGCGGCGCGCGATCATGTAATAACACGTCCAAAAGTCATGGTCTGGTTGAAACGCTCATTCGCGGGGGCATTCATCTTGCTTGGTCTGCGACTTGCTCTAGGGGGCCGTTAGTAACTTTCCTAAAGCAGTCATTGGCGCAGTCGCAGCGAATTGGCGCTTTGTCCCGCATAGCGGAAGTTGGAACCGAACGCAGCGAACGGCGGGTCCGAGCCCACTTTACCAGTTTTCTACAATGCAGCGAATGTCAGATCTTGCGACTTGCTCGCCCCCCCCTTCGCCAGTTAAGGCGAAGGGGGGATGACACAGGAG
>NZ_JBGFCD010000031.1:0-20073 GCF_041205405.1 Falsihalocynthiibacter sp. S25ZX9 | reverse complement strand
TCAATGGGTTCTACAATCCGCGACGGCGCCATTCAGCACTGGGATGGAAAAGTCCCGTCGCTTTCGAACGGAAAGTGGCTTAAACGAGCACTTGGGGCGGCACTAAAGCGCGACAGGTCCATTATTTTATAAAGAGTGTGATAGTGAAAAAACTTATTTGTGCATCTATCTTGGCCCCGTTTCTTGTGACCTTTGCGGGAGCTGAAGAGAATTTGGAACTTGATTCAATGGTGTCGGACAATCTTGTCGCGACGCTTTATCATGAATTCGGACATGGCGTGATTGCGCTGTGGGACCTCCCAATTTATGGCCGCGAAGAGGACGCTGCCGACAATTTGTCCGCCCTGATGATCGACCGACTTTACGACTCCGATGTCTCTGAAGACGTCATACGCTCTGTCGCTATGACATTTGCTGCGTCAGCCGAGACGGATGACGCTGATTTCCCGTATTGGGATGTCCATGGAACCAATTCGCAACGTTTTTACAACACCGTTTGCATATATTACGGCCTTGATCCAGAGAACCGCCAAGCATTTGCTGGTGAAATGGACCTGCCGGAAGATCGCGCCGACGGATGCGAGGACGAGGCACTCCTCGTCACCAATTCTTGGGGCGCAATCCTCGACGAAATGGAGGAGAATGGCCCAGGGGATAGTTTCTCCTATCGCGGCAGCGAGAAGGATGATCCGTTTTTGGCGTCTGTCATTCAGAGCGAAGTTGACGCCCTCAACGCGATGTTTTCGATGGACTTTGAACTTCCGGTCATCGTTGAGGACTGTGGAGAAGTGAACGCGTTTTTTAGCAGCGATACAGGTGGCGTAACAATGTGTACGGAGTACGAACCATATACGCGGGACCAACTCAGCCATATGTAGCATCGGGTTTGCATGGCGACATGAGCGCGCCACCAACCTTCGCTGCAAAGTTCTTGATCCTAACATTCCGGACAATAATCCCTTGCCACAACGTTCATGCCAAAAATGGTCGCTTTTGACCGCCCAAGGTGCTGGCACGCCAGTCGGTCATTGACGACACCTGACATTCGGAACGGTTCAGAATGCCGCACATAGGCCTCAAACCTGCCGTTAGCTGCACCTTACAGCAATGGCAGCATTGGGCCGAAGCAGGCTTTCGGGCAATCACTATATTGGCGTATCACTCTGCTGAGGGCTCGCGAGGCTCGACCTCTTGGGATGGTAACAACGCCTCATAAAACTGAGGCGTTGTCGAAGTATCTCTTCTCAATACTACGTTTTAGCCACTTGCAAAAACCCCACCGGCTTCTGTTGCAGTCATTGTCATTGGCAGGTCTTGAGTTGCTTGCGCTCGAATTTCAGCGATTTTCGCTTGTGCCGCGTTCGCGGTTGCTTCGTCTGGGTAATCAGTAACAACGCTAAAAGATAATTCGCCAGTTCTGAGCATTTCAACACGAGATGCTCCTTGCGACATGATAAGCGGTACATATTTATCTCGCGCAATCGCTTCGAGTTCCGCATTCCATTCAGTTGTCGTCCAATGTGATATCGAGGTATAAACCATAGTCTTCTCCCATCAATAATTACAGTCCGAACAGATTTGCATAGTTAAATTGATTGGCAAAACTATATCTCAAACCGTCGGTAGGTGCGCTGTCCCTTGCCCATTCATTTCAAATCGCAGCCGCTAAGACAAAGCAGGCGCACGGAGGCGCTCACCTTTTTATGGAGGATGGGGGAGGCAGCTATGCGGGGGCGAGCAGCGAACCCCAATCCATCATAAACGACCAGTAGAAGTTAGCTGCCATTTTTCAAACCCTGTGCTAGGCTTATAGTAATCAGTTAATTAGAGGTTGATATGTCTAAATCGGATTACGAAAAAATAGAGGGCCGCCTCCACGGAGAGCAACCTGTGCAGGAGCAAGAAGACAATATGCTTCTCCGTTTGCTTTACATGATACTTATCGCGATTATGACGAGCATCGCCCAAACAATACTTGGCGCAGCGACAGTTGTGCAGTTTGTTATCATGCTAATTAACAATAAGCAGCCGAATGAGCGTTTAGCCGAATTTGGTACCGACTTAGGAGTTTGGTTGGCTAAAGCCGCTCGTTTTCAAACCGCAGCAAGCGAAGTTAAACCTTGGCCGTGGACTGAACTCGATTGAACGTTAAAAAATGCCGCTTGAAAACAATTTCTAGCTTACGCTTTTGGTGGAGGAGCTGCGAGGTTATGCTACCGCAGCATTCGTCACTAAGGGCGGTTTGCGGACCTCCACTGCGCGAGCAAAACACATCCCATACAATATCAGTATCTCCTCGTGCAATGTAGGATTATTGTCGGCCCAGTACATTCATAATTCAAGCGCTCCCAATTTAATCACCAAGCACCAAATCAAGTGCAATGCCGTTTTGGTCAAATGCGTGAATTTCTGTCGGAGCGAAAGATAAACTGACGTTGTCACCAGGTTTAAGGTCCGAACTTCCATTGATACGCATCGTAATTTGCCCCGCATCCGCGCATGAAACGATCACAAACGTGTCGGCACCCAAGTATTCAAGCACATCCACTGTTCCCTCAAGATCACCGCGTCCTGCGGCGGCGAGTTCAATATGCTCGGGCCTCACACCGATAGAAATCGCGGTTTTCGGAACAGAAATAGTCGGGAGCGTCGACGCTGGAACAACATTCATCCGAGGAGAGCCAATGAATTGGGCCACAAACAGGTTGCCCGGCTTTTCATAAAGCTCTCTTGGGCTGCCAACTTGTGCAATTTTTCCAAAGTCCAACACGACAATCCGGTCGGCCAAGGTCATGGCCTCGACTTGGTCATGCGTCACATAGATCATTGTGGATTTCAGGGTCTGGTGCAACTTCGCGATCTCGTACCGCATTTCTACCCGCAGCGACGCATCGAGATTTGACAAAGGTTCGTCGAATAAAAACGCCGTCGGGTCGCGCACGATTGAGCGCCCAATTGCAACCCGTTGTCGTTGCCCCCCCGAGAGGTCCTTTGGCCGGCGATCCATGTAGTCATCCAGCTTTAACACGCGCGCAGCTTCACCGACTTTTGCGTCGATTTCGGCCTTTGGAAGACCCGCTGATTTAAGCGGAAAGCCAACGTTATCGCGCACCGACATATGTGGATAAAGCGCGTAGGATTGAAAAACCATGGCCAGCCCGCGTTTGCTGGGAGGTTCGGCGGTCGCGTCACGATCTCCGATCATAATCTGGCCGCGCGACGTTTCCTCAAGCCCTGCGATCATCCGCAAGAGTGTGGATTTCCCGCATCCAGAGGGTCCAACAAAGATGACAAACTCGCCTTCCTCAATGGACAGATCAACCCCTTTGATGACCTGCACTTGGCCAAACCACTTTTCAACGTTTTTCAGTTCGATTGATGACATTATGCAGCCCCCATCAGTTTTGCTTTTGGATCATGTCTGGCCCAAGCCAACCAGATTGCTGCCGTCCAAGTAAAAGCGGCGCCGCCGCAAGGTGTGGCGTCAAGCGGGTCGAAATACTCATAAAAACCATGCAGGCGGATGAGTTCCTCTGTCTCGCGGCGCAAACGTTCTTCTAAATCGGCACGACCTGACCTCGCTAAACCAATTGAGAGTAGCGCATTAACCACCGGCCATGTCGGGCCCCGCCAGTATTTGCGAGGATTAAAGATGTCAGCTTCGGGGTCCGCAGAGGGGATTCCATAGCGCACGGCATCCCAAACGCGCATCAAGTTTGCTTCCAATTTATCGTTTTCAGCCCCTGCCAGATAGGCAAGAAAGGCACCTGACCCAAGGACATTGGCAAATTCACCCGTGCGCAGGTTTTTGGCATCATAAGCGCCTAACTCTTCATTCCAAATCGTCGGCAGGGCGGCCCGCAAAGCACTGGCCCAGCCCTCTATTTCTGAAACATCTTTTCCAAGGGCGCGCCCCATTTCGGCGAGGTCTTCGTGGGCGCGCAGCAAGATAAAGGTAATTCCAGGGTCCGCCATCAGGAACGGTCCATCCGCGACGATTTTTTCATCGTTCCAGCCCGCGTCGCGGCCGAAATTCACCATCGTGATATAGCGGTCATAGTCTTCTTTGGTCGGGCGCATTTCAGGGTCGACATGGCCGGTATCCCGCCGCGTATACGGCCCCGCACCTGATCCATCGACTCCCGCCATTCCCTTATCCCAATCGGGGCAATTGTCACGACCACTTTCCCACGGGTGGGTAATCGCCGCCGCGCCGTGTGTACAACGAACTTCATGCCACCAGCGATGCCAATTTACGAGTTTTGGATAGAGCGCCTCTAGGCGGTTTTTGCCCACAGCTTTATCCATTTCCCAGACCCGTCGCACCAAGATTGCCGCGACCGGTGGTTGCGAGATTCCCGATGTTGCTGGCGTTTGATGGGTGCCCCAAACATCGGGGCCGGGGAAGTATCCCGGATCGGGTTTATGAAAAATAATGTGGGGAACCATGCCGCTGTCCCATTGGCTTGCCATTAGCGTGTCAAACTCGTCCCAAGCGCGGGGCTGATCGAACGTTGCAAAGCCCCAAGCCGCAAAAGCGCTGTCCCAATTCCACTGGTATGGGTACAGCCCATGCGTTGGCAAAGTATATCCGCCCTGATCGTTCTGGCGCAAAATATTGCGTGCGGTTTCATCGAGATCCATGTCTATCCCTTCACTGACCCAGCGGTCAGCCCTTTCGTCATAAAGCGTTCTAATCCAAGGAACAAAGCCATGATCGGAACCGTCGCTATGACCGACCCCGCCATGAGGTGTTGCCGTGGAATTTCGGATGAATTGAGGGAGGCTATCCCGCGTGTGAGGGTGAATTTCGAGGGATCATCCAACAGCATAAAGGCCAAAAGGAATTCGTTCCATGCGATCATGAAAACATAAAGGGAGACCGAGGCCATTGCGGGCAGTGAAAGTGGCAGCGTGATCTTCCAAATCACGGCCAGTCGCGAGAGGCCATCCATCAATCCCGCTTCTTCTATCTCGGCAGGCAATCCGCGAAAATACCCTTGCAGCATATAGAGGGCCACAGGGATCGTTGTGACCGGATAGATCATCACGATCCCAAAGATCGAATTGCGCAGACCAGTCATAGAGAAGGCGATATAAATCGGCAGCGCCAAAACGATCATGGGAACCATATAAATCAACAGGATCGACCGTGAGAACGCAGCGCGCCCTTTAAACCGCAAACGCGCGACGGCATAGGCCCCCGGAATTGCGAACGCCAAGGTGATAAAGACCGTTAGAACGGAAATGAAGAACGAATTAAACAAGTAGGTCCCGAAATTGAATTGTGTGAACAACTCGTCATAGGAGCGAAAAAGGTCCATTCCTTTTGACAAATCAATCGAAAAATCCAAAGGATTCTGGATCAGCTCTGATTGGTTTTTCAGGCTTGTCATCACCATGACGTAGAAGGGGATCAGCACGATCGCGGTAAAGAAAATATAGCCAAACCCTGTTAAAAATCGAATAATCGCCCCCTCGAACTCATGGCGCGTCAGCATGCCCGGCACAACTTCAGTTAGGATCAGAGCGAGCGAAGTCGCAAAGCCCACGCCCAACACTATAGCGCCAAAAGCCCGTGCAAAACCGCTGGTTTCGGGGCCAGTGAGCATGGGGCCTATGCCCAAAACCACCAGCACAAAAATGGCAATAGCACAGGAGAGGAGAACGATGCGGCCACGGCCAAAAGCCACCAATGCGCCGCCCCCCAAGGCTCCCCAAGCCAACGAAAGCAGGATGCTGGGACGAAAGGCCTCTCCAGTCGCAAATGACATCGTGACCGCGACCGTAATGGACAGAACCACCATCCAAAGCGCTCCTAAGACTGGGCCTGTGAGATATCCGCGTCGCATCATAGCCCTTCCTCCTGACTGATGTATTTGAAGAATAAGACCGAGAACATGAGCAAACATCCAAAGATGACAACGGCCACCGCCGCACCCGCCCCGATATTGGAAATGGCAAAGGCCTGTTCGTAAACATTAACGGTCAGTGTCCTCGTTCCAGCATTGCCGCCGGTTAAAAGGAAAATGTCGTCGAATTTGTTGAAGGTCCAAATGAACCGCAACAGGAACAAGACACTCAGAATGCCCAAAAGCTGCGGCACACTTAGATACCAAAATTGCTGAAACGGGCTGGCGCCGTCCATATCAGCGGCCTCATACATATCGGTGTCGATGCTTTGCATGCGGGCGAGAATGAACAGGAACGAGAGTGGGAAATACCGCCAAACCTCAAAAACCGTGACCATAATCAAAGCCAAGGGGCGATCGCCAAAGAAATTGATTGCTTCGCTGGTAACGCCCATCTGTAACAACAACGCATTAGCGGACCCCGAGAACGGGTCAAAAAGGATCAACCAAGCGAAGGCCACAGCAATGACAGGCGCGACATAAGGGAAAAGGTATAACCCCCTTAAAATACCTTGACCCCTGAAGGATTTATTGAGCAACAGCGCCGCAAACAGGCCGACAAGCAAAGCGCCTATAGTGCCGAAAACAGTATAGAAAAGGGTGACCCAAAGGACCTCAAAGAACTCTTCCCCGTTGAAAACGCGGGCAAAGTTATCAAGTGTGAAGGAGCCATCCGTTAGAACATTGGAGGAGACGCCCGTTGTGATCGCGGGGCTATCTTGAGGTCTTAGCGCGATGGTGAGGTAGGCGCTTCCAACAGTCACCGGAATTGACAAAGTCTCGCGATGTTTCGGCTCCCAATCGCCGAGATCACATTCAAGCTTGCGCCCCTCGAGCGAACAGCGGGCATCCAAAGACTGAACTTCGAGACCTTCAGGAACAATGTCTGAAAATGTAACGCCTTTAATGGGTTGATCTTGCGATGAATTGCGTAACCGGTAGCGAATGGTGGCCGCATCACCAATTGCTGCATAATCGCCCCGAATGTCTTCTCGCAACACAACTTCTGGCGCGCGCAAATCTGCTAGTTCAACCGGCTTAACCGAGATCCAGAAGATAGCAAGCAAAGGCAAAACAACAACGAGTGCGATCGCGATGATTGTTGGGGACAACAGCCCCCAAGCAAGCCTTGCTTCGCGTTTGGCCAGCGGTCCGGTGCCGGTTGGTGGAATAGCCCCCGCCATAATCACAAGTCTCCTGTTTAGCTGTTTTGCGGAAATCGTTTTGGTGCGGGGCCTCGCAAAAGGACGCCCCGCGCATAGTGTCGTGAAGTCCTATTGCACTGCTGCAATAGCCTCGTTGAGGGCTGCAACAGTCGCTGCGGCATCCCGTTCGCCATCAATGAATTCCCGCACATAGCGGTTGATGACTTGGCTGTTGATGATTGCCGAGGCCGCAGAAAGCTGGCCATCGGCCACACCCCAACGTTGAGCCACATCCAGACCACCCACGATCTCTTCGATCATGGCAGCGTCATAAAGCTCGCCCAAGGGGGCTTTGCGATCGACTCCAACGTCAAGTGTAGCCCAAAGATCGGCAAACTCGGTTGGGTTTTCGGCGGTTCCGCGACGAACAGGGAACTTGCCTTCAGGGGCAATCGCAAGCGTGGAGCCATAGCCTTCGTTCATCGAATATTTGACAAACTCCATCGCGGCATCGGTGGACGCGTCAGAGGTAATACCGAAGTAGCGCACATCTCCCCAAGCTGCGCCATCTGGGTTCGATGGGCCCGCAAAATTAGTTACGATCCCCGTTCCAGCTGCCAAATCACGCGAGGTTGGATCGTCGTTTACGGTGGGTGGAGCGCTGTCGCGTAGACCAGCCAATTCGTCGAGGATGAAGGGCGACCAGATGATCATCGCCGCATTGCCACTAAAGTAGAGGCTACGCGATTGATCCCAGTAAAGATCACCCGGAGGGGAGGCTTCGGCGATCGCTTTGTAGAATTCGAGCACCTCGATTGTGGCGGCTTCGTCCAAGGCTTGCACGCCATCTGGTCCAACTGGGGAAACGCCATTGGCCAAGAACACATGCTCCAGAACCTGACTCATAAAATTCTCGTCAATCTTGGTCGCAGCGACAAAACCGTACATCGATGGTGGGTTGTGAAGCGCCTCAACGGCAGCAAGAACATTCGCGTAGGTGTTTGGAGCTTCTAAGCCCGCGGCCTCAAACAGATCCGCCCGATAAACCAGCATCTGTGTCCAGCCATCAACCGGCACGGACGCATAACCACCGTTAGCTGCAACCATTTCCAAAGCGCCCGGAGCGAATGTACCAACACCGAGTTCCTCAACAACATCTGTCGCCACGTCGGTATCAAGAATACCCGCATCGGCCCATGGAGCGGCATACTGTAAGGGGTGATAAATCACGTCAGGCAAATCGCCCGCGGCGAATGCGGCAGTAGCGCGTGTACCGAGATCATTCTCAGAAACGGGGATAACTTGAACTGTGTGTCCGGATGCCTTGGCAAAGTCTGCTGCCATTGCTTCTTGGCGTGCAAGCCGCTCGGGCTGCTCTTCTGTTGTCCAGAACCGCAACTCGTCAGCCTGTGCAGCGAATGCGCTAAGGATCAGTGTCATTGCGACGCCAGACCTCATGATAGATTTACTGTTAAGTTTCATTGTCTTCCTCCCATTAATATTGTCGTTTGTTTATTTTATTTGCGTTGGAGCGGGTCCCGTAGACCCGCGGTTAAGAAAAGTTGCCGAGACCGTTTCGCGTAAATCCTCTGGATTTTCACCACGAATGCGCCTTATCAAAAGCGCCGCAAGCCGCTCTCCTGCGGCGCGGTTGTCCACTGAAAACGTCGTCAAAGGTGGCTGAGCATAGAAGCCTTCAGGGATCCCATCATAGGAAATCACTGAGACGTCGCGGCCCACCCTGAGATTTAGCTTGGCGGCTGCGCGGTATACCCCCAAAGCCGCAAAATCAACGGCGCATAGCACTGCCGTTGGTGCGTTGCTTTGAGACAAAATCTTCGTTCCGACTCTCTCGCCGTCCTCGATCGTTACAGCGTCGCCATCCATCAAATCAGGATCGACGGCCAGCCCCGCTTCGGCCATACCGTCGCAAAAACCTTTTTGGCGCAGAGGCGCATAGGCATATTGAGTGCCGCCGTTTATAAACGCGATCCGTTGATGACCGAGCGCCGCAAGATGGCGCACCGCGTCGTGCATTGCGTCTTCCCCACGGACATCAAACCAACAACAGCCATCCGGATTTTCTTGGCGGCCATATAAGATGAAAGGCACACCAGAATCCCGAAGCAGTTTTACGCGCGGATCGCGAGACATTGCACGCGGCAAAACAAATCCATCTGACTTGCCGTCTCGCAACAGGGCGCGGAATTTTTCAATCATTTGCGCGTTGCTGTCTGCGGTTGCCACCGTCAACGTCCAACCTTCCGCGCTCGCCCCGTGAGAAAGCCCCGCAAGAAACTCCGCCAAGAAGGGTCGCTGTGCATCATGGTCAGAAAACTGCAGAACCAATCCGAGCGAACGCGTGCGCCCCGTCTTAATTGCCTGCGCATGACTTAACGGTTGGTAGTTCATCTTTTTGGCCATGCTTTTCACGCGCAATTGGGTGGCCTCAGAGATATCAGGGTATCCATTCATAGCCCGAGACACGGTGGACTTGGTCACGCCAAGCGCGTTTGCCATGTCGGAAATGGTGATGTGCTTCGCGGCACGGTCACTCAATAAGTGTACCATAAATTTGTCCTCCCACGAATCAAGCTGATTTACGAAACCGGTTTCGGCAAGGGAAAAATTGCATTATCTTCGAAAGAGAAGCCACGTGACTCTGCCAAGGTGTCATTGCGAACAAGACAATGGGACACTTCAAAAAGTTTAACTTTTCGGCGACCTATCGCTAAGATCCAACATGCCGCAACGCAGAATTTATTGTGCTGTTGAACGGCGGCTCTGGGCCGTTCGTGATGGTGATAGGAAAGGGAAGTGGCTCGAATGCTGCGGTCGCAAAAACTCGTCAGGAAGGGCGGAAAGCGGAAGTTCGCTGCAACTTGCAGCAAGTCTGCTATTGGTTTTGGTGCTTACCAGCAGACGAATAATTATCAACAGGCAGACCACTCTCTATTGGTTCTTCAGGCAAGCTGCCGTGCCAGCCCAGATTTCGTGATAGCGTTTCAAAAAATGGGGTAGGATCGATTTTCTGACTTTCGTCGGTCACGGCATTTAGTCAATAGGGAGAATTAGAATGACGACAGTTATTATGACGCACAACGTTGGAAATATGGAGACCTGGCTCAAGGGTGGACACAACCGGAAACCCGCCTTCGACAAATTTTGCAAAAGCTACAAGGTCTTCAAACACACAGAGGATGATCGGGTTTCTATCGTATGTGAAGGTGCAGATATTGCGACGATGAAACAGGTGCTTGGCAGCGCTGAAGCAACCAAAGCCAAGGAAGCGGACACCGTGGTCGACCCGATAGACGTTTTTGTCGAGATTGAAGGTGGCGATTAAGGCGAATCTACTTTCGTGCTCGATGCATGGTCTACAAGTAGAAAAAGCCGGCTCTGAAAAAAGGATTTTGGAAATGAAGCGCCGGAAGGCTTGGAATGCCAAGGTGAAGTGGACAAGTTCAAGTATCAGTAGCGACCTCCAAATGTGACCACGACAGTTTGGATTTTCCACGAAAACTACTTAATCAGAAGACTTGGGAGATGTTATCATTTCAAATCGTTGGTTGATCCTTGCTGTACTGTTTTTCGCAAGAACGGCGATGGCCTTTCAATTTCAATCTGTGGGGGCGCTTTCGCCTCTCATTATTGAAGAGTACGGCATCAGCCTTGCTGATATAGGTCTTCTGATTGGTCTTTACTTAGCCCCGGGCGTGGTCGTTGCGATCCCAGGAGGCGCAATCGCAGGGCGGTTTGGAGACAAACGCATCGTTGGCCTCAGTATGGTTCTGATGCTGATCGGCAGTGCGTTGATCAGCTGGGGAGCCGGTTGGGAATCGTTGATCTCTGGCCGGCTTATCGCCGGAATAGGTGGCGTTGCTTTGAATGTGGTGATGACCAAAATGGTGGTAGACTGGTTCGTCGGCCGCGAGATTTCAACAGCCATGGGTATTTTCATTAATTCATGGCCCGTCGGTATCGCGCTGGCCCTCCTAACTTTACCAAGAGTTGCGGCTTCGGGCGGACTAGAGCTTGCATGGATATTGGTGTTGACCACGACTGCAATTTCCCTTGCCCTGTTTCTCGTATTTTACAGCTCACCGGAAGAGGCTCCGGTTGCGCCCACAAGCATCAAACTGAAAAAACTACCACTCTATGCACTACTGTTGGCAGGTTCGGTCTGGGCATTCTACAACACGGCGCTGGCTATGGTCTTTAGCTTTGGACCAGCTCTTCTAAGCGAGAGAGGTTTACCTCTCACCTCAGCCAGCTCGATGACGAGCTTATTCATGGTCGTCATTGCAGTGTCGATTCCTATAGGAGGGTTCGTGGCCGATCGAACGGGCCGGCCAAATACAGTGATAATGATCAGCCTCCTAAGCTACATAGTTCTGGTGCCGATGATACTTTTCTTGCCCGTTGCAACAGTGCCCGCCAGTTTTCTGATTGTTGGCTTTTTCTTTGGCCTCGGCGCAGGGCCGATTATCAGCTTACCCTCAACGGTCCTTTTACCACCCGTTAGAGCGTTCGGAATGGGCGTTTACTACACCTTTTATTATGCAGCAATGATGGCGGCCCCGCCATTGGCTGGTGCACTTGCCGACAAAGTTGGCAGTGTAGGAATAGTATTCGTTCTGGGAGCTGCGTTGATCGTTGCCAGTATGGTGACGTTAGGGGGCTTTAAGCGCGTCAGTTCCGCTTCGCCCTTGGACTAATATACATCGATTCAAATGGATACAGCGGAGCGTGGCACAAAGCCTGCTTACGATCTTCTAATAAGACAGGTGGTAAGTTTGGGCGCAGAACGGCCCGTTGCGACTAGATACTCAGAAGTCAAATTTGGATCGATAAAAAGCTCCTTTGGAAAACATTTGTGAAAGAACAGGCCTGCAACTGACTGCTCACCTAAGAAACATCTTGGGGCAACTATTGGTCCTTGGGTTGCCATTTGAAGTTGCGTTCTAGGAAGGAAAATATTCATGGAGCGGATTGGAATTATTGGATTGGTCCGGAAGAAAAAATAGTTACCAAGGGCTGGAAATCCTTGCGGACCTGGGGACCTGCACGGATGACGCCATCTCTCGTGATATTCTTAATGGTGAAGGAAACTAATCAGTGTTCCCAGCTAACTTGTTCGTGATCCTAGAGGCGCTCTGCAATAATCGCTTGAATGCGCCCTAAGTGAGGGGCATGGATTCCTGCCTTTTCACGTTCGGTGACCGTATTGAGCACATAGTCAGCCATTGAACCCACATATCCGACAGCCGTTGCGAGAATGCGCGCGAGTTCATCTTCAGGCGGCTCTTCTTGATACAACAGAAAATCCCTGCACGCCGCGAAGGCAATGGCGGCCGGGTTCCCACGGCATCTCGTGTCTGGGCCAAGACAAAATGAACGGCGCCAGCCCTGCACCAAGCTTGTTCGCTGATCCGCGACCTCCAGATCAGCGATCCAACGGCAAAAACCCAAAGTTCATCTGGCTGGTGCATCTGAGATTAAATCTGCGCTGCGGTTTTGTGATAATAGCCCTCTTTCGGATCCGATATGCGCACAGGGCCGCGCTCTTCCACGCGCGAGGGCTATTTATCGACAAGTTCGCGGCTTAATCTTAGCTTGCGGCGCATATTTCATCTCTTCCAGATTATATTACCGTACCGCTAAGAAACGTTACCTAAGGTTCGTCTCCATACAGACTTCAATCTCCCCATATTCGGGAAAATCCAATGGATTTTCCACAACGACAAATCCCGCGCTGCGGTAGATACTTTGCGCGCTCGTCAACGAGGGATGGGTTGATAGAACCAACCTGCGATAGCCCAATTTGCGCGCAGTTGCGATGAGTTCAGTAAGCAATGCGCCCCCAACGCCCTGACCCCGCGCCGTAGTTTGCACGTACATGCGTTTGATTTCGCTAGTTTCGGTGTTAAATCGACGCAAACCGACACACCCGCGTCATCTTTAAGGGTGGCCAACAGCAGGCAACCCGTTGAGGGGGGCGTAATTGCCGGGAAGTGTAGAAATCTCCTTCTCCAGACCCCTGAAAGTAGCGGCATTGCGGGCATCCTCAGATTTCGCGAATGCCCAATCGGTAAATTCTCGGATTAGATTTTGAACGTTTTTGATCTCGTCTTTCGTGGAGGCGTGTCTGATAATACCATTTCACTTTCCAGTTTTTAGCTCAAAGGCAGCGTTCAAGACAATTGAGCCAATTTGAAGTGGCAAGTTTAGTGATCAGGGCTTTGCCATAGCCATGTGCACTTAGGGCCGAGAGAAAGTTTGGAACGCCAGTAACGTCCCCAATGAGCTTAGGTACGATACAACCGTCAAAATCTGACCCAAGGCCAACATGGTCTTCTCCCAAATGTTCGATCAGATAATCCATGTGTCGGATCATCGGTTGCCAATCCATTTCGGGCGAGGCCTTTCCGTCTTCACGAATATAGAAAGTGGCGTAATTGAAGCCGACCATTCCGCCAGTCTCGCGAATTTGCGCCAATTGCCGATCCGTCAAATTGCGCGGAGATTCACAACACGCATAGGCGTTGGAATGTGTGGCGACCAAGGGGCGTTGTGAAACCTTTGCCACGTCTTCAAACCCAGCTTGGTTCATGTGTGAAAGGTCGATCATGATGCCAAGCTGGTTGCACAGACGCACGAGGTCTTTGCCTTTTTCGGTCAACCCGCCGCCAATATCTGGCGAGCCCGGGAATTTCATGGGAACCCCTTCTCCAAAAATGGTCGGGCGACTCCAAACGGGACCAAGCGACCGCAGCCCCATATCGTGGAATAAATAGAGCGCGTCGAGGTCGGGGCCGATTGCCTCCGCACCTTCCATATGCATGACGCCCGCGATGACATCCTTTGACATCGCCGCGCGTATTTCAGAGGCGGTACGGCAAACTTTGAAGTCGTCGGGTGCTGCGCGTTCCATCCGATGCAAAAGGCCCGCCATGGTTAGAGCCATCGGCTGGGCTTGGTCGTGTGACATCAAGGGGGGCATGGGCAACTCATAGGGTGGGTTTGCCATGAGGGCCGCAAAGTCCGGAGGTGGCCCGGCTGAAATAGGGGGGACGAATATTGCAAATAGACCGCCTGAAAACCCGGCCTCTTTCATCCTCTGAAGATCAAGGTGTCCTTTTCCAGTATTGCCCAGCCAAGTGTCTTCACGCGGTTCTGGTGTAAACATCAAGCGAAGAAGGAAATCGTTGTGTCCGTCAAAAAAGGGTATGATGTCGCGCATGAATTGTCTCCGTTTGAAATGGATTACTGTGTTTTCATGTGGTTCTGAACATCATCGAGAAGTGTTGTGCACTCTTCGTCGACGATGCCAAGCGCTGAGAATTGCCCGACAATGTTTTGTAAATACTCAAGGCTTGTCCCCAAAATCCCAGTCCCGGTACTGATGAATTCTATCTGCTCTGAGCGGCAAAGGTTTGGCTGGATATTCTCGGCGCTATGGTCCGCGATGAAGGCGAGTACACGGAGGGGTCTGCCGTCAACCATTGCCGTCACAAACTTTGGCAAATATCCCGGTCCGACCATTTCCCGCCTCCATAGGATTTCTATTTCGGCGTCAACCTTTTCCCGGGCAATGTGGTAAACGAGGCCTTCACACCCATCTCCTGTGTCGAGGGCGGCAAACAGGCCCGGCGTTTCCACGGTTCCGCGTGCGCCCCAGACATCCTTAAGGACAAAGCGACGCGCATATTCTGTAACCCGCGCGCGACGCACCTCATCGAATATGAACGCAGGATCCCACATGAGCGACCCATACGCGAAAACCCAGAGATCAGAATCACCCTGTAAATCAAGAACTGCGTTGCGTGAAGCTGTGCGATATTCGTCGGTGTAGAGCTTGTCGAGGACCCAAATAAGTTCTGGATACTTCGTAAAAACTTCTTCCGGTTTGAAATTCCGAAAGAAAGATTTCAGCGGATCACCAACCTTATCGCGCAATTCGGGGTGGTGAATGAAGGGGTCTGGTTCTGAATACATCAATAGTCCTCGCTTTTAAAAAACGGGCATCTGTTTCAGGTTGAAGCGAAGCCAAGTCAATAAGCAAGCTTTTTGGGATAAAAAACTTTGCGCTCTCCAGTCAAATTCCGTCTGCAGAAAATCCCCGCTGAGAAGCGCGCTGAGTGTGTCGGGTCGATAAATCGAGGCATCTCCGCAAAGCATACCTAATGCCAAAATAGCGTTGCGGCAAAGCGTCAATGCCTGCAATGACGGACTGCGCCGCAACATATGGGATTCTCGCTAACGGCGGCTTTGGGCCGTCCGCGTCGAACGGCCCAAACGTCTAAATTTCAATGGCTTCGGCGATAGCCAGAGTATCATCAAGTTCGTTACCCAAATATCTGACGGTACTGTCCATCTTTGTATGCCCCAACAGGAGTTGAACGGCGCGCAAGTTGCCCGTTTTCTGGTAAATTTGGGTGACCTTCCTGCGCCGCATTGAATGGGTGCCGTAGGTGGTTACTTCCCACCCACGCCGACAACCCGAAGTTGACACGGCATCGTATCACAAAATGCGGCACTGCATCCGAGGTCCGCTTCGAGCTCAAATTGACCGATGCTGCGCAGCGCACGACTGTCCGCGATTAACTTTCTGCATGGATGAATAGCTTGCGAAGATTACCCAGGAGGGTAACGTTGTCTAACGTGTTCATGGAGATTTTATGTCCCGATAATGTGGGGAGGCAAAGCGCCCTCCCAGTGCAAATTCGAATCAAGCTAACGCCCCGCTTAATTGTCGCAGGCGAATTGTATTTTGCAAATTTGTTAATCTACACATTGTGGCGCGAGCTTTGCCCGTGCCCAGAGCATGAAGGTTAAAACAATGACACGGGACTATACCCAATTTCTGTCACCTTCGGGTGCCGATAAACTTCCAAAACGCGAGCCTTCGCCAACGGAAAAACTTGGCTGTAAATCTTTCTTTAGCCAGCAAAAAGGCATTGACGACATGACCGATATGCCGCCCGTTCGGGTGGTAGAAGTCCACAGAACCGGCCTCTATGTATTGGGTGAATGCCTTGATACTGTTATCCGACCCCGACCTGAGGCAACGGTAGGTGATTGGTTGCTTTATGATCAGCATCACCCATCGGATAGCAAGGCCTTGGACTGCACCAGCGTGCTTGAACGTCGTGCGGTCGGATCAGATCGTTAACTGCAATTGATTGCTGCCAATGTGGATACGGTTTTCATTGTGTCGTCCTGCAATAGGGATTTTTGACATCGCGCGGCTTGAGCGCCATGTTGCCTTGGAGTTCGACCCAGAGGTTACACCCTTGATATTGCTCAAGAAAGCTGATCTTTGTGATGACCCACCCCCCTACGTGGCCGAGGCAAGCGCAATTTCAAACCGCGTGCTGGTCTAAGCGCTTGATGCGTTGAGCGCGGCGCCAATTGTCAAGCTTGCTCCATGGTGCAAGTCGGGGCAAACGGTTGCGTTTCTTGGCTCGTCTGGTGTCGGGAAATCCACATTGCTCAATGCCCTCTTTATGGTTGGTGTTGCTGATACGGCGGCCATTCA
Source organism: Falsihalocynthiibacter sp. S25ZX9 (assembly GCF_041205405.1). Classification (NCBI taxonomy): domain Bacteria; kingdom Pseudomonadati; phylum Pseudomonadota; class Alphaproteobacteria; order Rhodobacterales; family Roseobacteraceae; genus Falsihalocynthiibacter; species Falsihalocynthiibacter sp. S25ZX9. The sequence continues at coordinate 3,475 of NZ_JBGFCD010000031.1, read as the reverse complement.
ACGTGCTTTGGGGCGCGGAGAGATTGATTCTGCTAGACTTGCGTGATGGAACAAATTGGCTGCGGAAGGGCGTTTTAACTCTCCCGCATTGGCCGAACGTAAAAGCGCCGACAAATTGCTTCACAAAATGATCAACTCGATTCAGCAAAAACCAGAAAGGAAGACAATGATCCGTAAATACAAAACCGAAGACACCGAGGCCTTGATCACCATCTGGGATCATGCGGAACCACTCGCCCATCCGTTTTTATCGGCTGACGTCAGGGGGCAAGTGCGTGAAGACATGCGTAATATTTATCTGCCAAATGCCGAAACTTGGGTATTGGAAAACGGCGGAGCGCCCGTTGGTTTTATTGCTATGATCGACAAAGAAATCGGCGGACTGTTTCTTGACCCATCTCAACAAGGCAAGGGCATGGGCCGCCAGATGGTCGATCATGTGGTGTCTTTGAAGGGACCGCTTACAGTGGAAGTGTTCAAGGACAACAAAATAGGGCTGCCGTTTTACAAACGTTATGGTTTTGAAGTGGTCGGCGAAGGCGCTTTTGATGCCTCCGGTGATGAAACTTTCAAGATGGCGATGCCGACCTCGTAACAGTCGTGTGGAGGGCAATGTTTACTATTGCCCTCCACAGTCACCCGAAACATCTGGGTGAATTGTCCACTGGCAGGACGACCAACATTGGTCCGAGCTGTAGCGATGGCTCCGTTTGAGCCCTAAGCTATCTCGTATCTTGAGGTAACCAAGCCCGATGGAAATGACGTCGACTCTAAAAGGTGCAGGTCAATATCGGAATCCAAAGCGCCGAACATCCGTTTGCCTTCACCGATAAGGATCGGAATAACAGTCAGGGTCATATCTGCGATCAATCCTTTGCGCATGAGGCTTTGGATGATTGTACCACCGTCGATATAGGCACGTTTCCAGCCAGGGACACCATGAGTTGCCGGTGCGCGCGTGCAACAAACCCATCGAGACTCCTCGCCATAAACATATGACCTGTTGTTATTGCAATTCTCCTGAGCGGGCATGAGATGCCCTCATATTTATAATGCTCATTAAGGCAAGCCGCATGTAGCCCAAAGGTAGCTTCGTTCTGCGTAGTTGACGTTGGTGTTCACCGCAGCGAATGGACCCTCCGAGCCCACTTTGACTGATGCTGCGCGTTGTACAAATGTCTGCTAAGCGTTCTATGAAAGCTGATCAGTTTAATATCGTTTCCATTGCCCCTCTACCGATACCGGCAGGCCCTAGTTGGCGGGCACGATACTCGGCATCTCGTAGGCCTTGAACGCTTCGACGTCAGGGCGGTAGGCGCGAAGTAGAAAACTCCAGCCATCGTCAGGGGTTGCGACGTAATTGGGGGCCAACTTCCGGCAATCTTCGGCGCCAAAGGCAACCTTGAAAGAACCATCATCGTTGGTGGTGACACCGCGGCTGGAACTCACGATGTTATCTGTATTGGTCATCAGATATTTTTCGGGTCCATACATCGTGATCGAATAAAAGGCTTTGACTTCAACTTTGGGAAAAGTCGCCGTGTAGCACGTATTGCCTTTGGCGTCCTTGGGACCGCCACTGGCGTACATGGCGTTCTCGTTGGCCGAAAGGCCCCATGCGCCAGCCGTGACATAGGTGAAGAATTGCCAATCCTTGACGTCCTCCACACGTTTCGCCATCGCACCGAATGAGTTCGGGAGTTTGGAATACTGAACCAATAGGGCATTGCGCACTGTCGTGAGCGTTTTCTTGTCAACATCGGGCAGCTTACCGCCTGTCGCCGCGCCGGTGATCTTGTATTTCGGCTGATACTCTTTCGTTATCTTTGCAACGTCTTCCGCTGTGCCGTCGGTTCCCATCCGGACACCAACCGCAACAAAATCTGTGGCAAAGTCACTGGCCTTATAGGTCTGTGTGCCACCGCCATAGACGTAGAATGGCGTCATGTGATCTTCGGTGATGATCTGGGTCGCAATGAAACGGTCCCCCACCTCCGGCAATTCCAGCGTAAAGCCATCTTTGGCATTCACCACGGCGATTGAATAGACCGTATCGAGGTTAGGCGACACGACCCAGTGGTCGGCGGCCTTGGTTAGGCCCTGAAAGTTGAAAAATTCGTTCATGCTCGCGCGGCCAAGGAAGTCCGCAAAGAACGAGTTGCTTTCCGCGTTGATGTATTCGGCGGGGCTCATGCCGTAATCCCTTGGATTGGTTGCCCATTTCGAGCTGTCGATATCTGGAATTTCTGCGGCTGCGGCGCTGGAAATTGCAGCGAGTACGGCGGATGTCAGGAGAATTTTCATTGTGAATAACCTTTGGCTGAATGTTATTAATGCAACGTGGCGGAGCGTTGTTCCACATGGTCAGTTAGTCACTTACTCAGAGGCTGGTGACTTCCAACCTCCATTGAACGCTTCTGCCGGAGTGGTGCCGTGAGTGTAAAAGGCCGGCGCAAAGAAGCCCACCGACATCATATCCGCAGCAAATCTGAGTTTTGATAAGCACGTGTCAAATATCCCATTAGATTTCCCTCTACTGAATATTCTCCGCAAACACGCCGATCAAGCGCATAGAAAGAGGCGGCCTCAACGAGCGACCGCTTGGGGCAGCGATTGACCGCTTCTCTCATTGGGTATTTAGGTCAAGCTCTTTTTCCTTGTTGTTTTGGGTCTTTGTCACTCATCCGGGTCACGCTTCTCTTCGCAGTCTTTTTTGATGTTCGAATGGCATCGCTGCAAGCATATGTCGGATCGGCAGTGGAGAGCCCCGTTTTCCGGCGCGCTTCAAGATGCGCAGCAGACATTTTCGGCTTCTTCTATTACCTGACAGGGCATGTTTACATGCCTGAGAAGGCACGAACCTCGTCCGGTGAGGGACGACCCCGTTAGGATTGTGGGTTGGCGTTCTAGATCATGCCATGCCTCCCACTTGGTCCTGACGAAATTCTGTGCCATCGATCCACATGCGGTGCATTAGGACGGCCAACTTACGTGCGACAGCGACGACGGCGCGGCGACGCCCTTTGGTGCGCATCAATCGCATACCCCAAGATTTAATCTGGGAGTTTGCCATCGTTCGCATAAGTAGCGCATTCGCCGCTGCATATAGAACAGCCCGAACATCTCGATCACCAGCCTTGGATATCCGCCCTGGATTGTCATGCTCCCCTGACTGATATCTTCGCGGTGTAAGTCCAAAGTGTGCGCCAACGGTGCGGAATCTTTTAAAACGGGTTGGTTTATCAACCGCCGATTTAAAGCTCAACGCTGCGATTGGACCGACGCCAGGAATAGTCATCAATTTTATGCAGACATCATCTTGACTGGCGGCCCTCTTAACGCGCCGATCCAGTTTGGAGCTGTCGCGCTTTAGTGCCGCCCCAAGTGCTCGTTTAAGCCACTTTCCGTTCGAAAGCGACGGGACTTTTCCATCCCAGTGCTGAATGGCGCCGTCGCGGATTGTAGAACCCATTGA
>NZ_JBGFCD010000030.1:0-20153 GCF_041205405.1 Falsihalocynthiibacter sp. S25ZX9 | reverse complement strand
GTACTGGTGTTGAAATGTTCCGCAAACTGCTTGATCGCGGTGAAGCTGGTGACAACATTGGTGCGCTTCTTCGCGGTGTTGACCGTGAAGGTGTTGAGCGTGGTCAGATCCTTTGTAAGCCAGGTTCCGTTAAGCCACACACGAAGTTTGAAGCTGAGGTCTATATTTTGACCAAAGAAGAGGGTGGCCGTCACACGCCGTTCTTTGCGAACTACCGTCCACAGTTTTACTTCCGTACAACGGACGTAACGGGCACAGTTACGCTTCCTGAAGGCACAGAAATGGTTATGCCAGGCGACAACTTGAAGTTCACAGTTGAACTGATCGCGCCCATCGCCATGGAAGCTGGCCTCCGCTTTGCGATCCGCGAAGGCGGCCGCACTGTTGGTTCCGGTGTTGTCTCTAAAATCATCGAGTAAGCATTAGCTGCTTGAGTTTGAAAGGGTCGCCTTCGGGCGGCCCTTTTTCGTTTAGAGCAACTCAAAAGCGACCTTCAGTTAGAGAAACAAAAATTTTCGGCGTGACAAGATGGGCGAACATACGGCATTTCTTGTTTGACGATTTACCCAACTAAAGGCTTTTCATGCCCTCTTCTTTTTTGCGTCCCGAAGCGGCGAACCCTGTAACCCTCCCCGATGGAACGGTTCTGGAAAACCTCGTTTATCTCAATCAGGTCATTGATCACCCCAATATTGAGATCGGGGATTACAGTTATTTCAACTCATTCCACCCCGTTGAGGATTGGGCGAGCGGCATTGCACCCTATCTTTATGCGGGTGCGCCTGAGCGCCTGACGATTGGTAAGTTCTGCCAGTTTGCACAGGGTGTGCTGTTTATTACGAGCTCGGCGAACCATCCGATGGGGGGTTTTGCAACCTATCCATTTGCGATCTTTAATCCTGAAACCATGGGCGTTTACGCACAAAACACGGAGGCATTTCAGGATACGCATATTGGCAATGACGTTTGGGTCGGGCATGACGCCAAAATCATGCCTGGCGTGAGTATTGCAGACGGGGCAATTATCGCCACTGGCTCGGTGGTCACGAATGACGTTGGCCCCTATATGATTGTTGGCGGCAATCCAGCAAAGCCCATCCGCGCCCGTTTTGAATCTGACGTGATTGATTCCCTGTTGGAGATTAAATGGTGGGATTGGCCGATTGAGGACATTCAACGTCACCTTCCTCTCATTGTCGGCGCGGATATTGGCGCTTTGAGGGCGGTTTCCGTTTCTAAGGCTGCGAAATAATCCGTCTTGAAAGATAAATTTGACCACACGGGCCGGAGATTGCTCGATTGTTGTAAATCGCTCTTGATTCCAATCGCTGGGTGCCGTACTTCCTGCGACGACTTTAGGGGTTTAGCTCAGTTGGTAGAGCATCGGTCTCCAAAACCGAGGGTCGTGGGTTCGAGCCCCTCAGCCCCTGCCAGGTCACCTTGCGTCTTACGCATTTTGGCCTGAAGAAAGTCAGAACGGTGAATGGATTTATGTCCTTCCCAGTGCCCTTCAGATTATTCGTACGGTGTTCCCGTTGAAACTTTAGCGAAGTCGGCTAAGGTGGGGCAGGTATCCTGAAGGCGGCAGCATGATTTTTAACTCGTTGAACCCCGTACCGCCGACATGGCGCCTATTTGGATCACATCCCATTGCCTGACATCCCTTCACAAAAACTCCGGATTTCCATGCATTTGGGCGCGCATAAAACCGCAACAACGCATCTTCAGCACTCGCTGGAAGCAAATGCGGACCTCTTGGCGCAATCCAAGGTGATATTCAGAGGGCCTTTAGATCTGCGCGGGCCGAAAAAATCGCTCCAGAGTCGGTTTGGGCTGCTTACAAACACACCCCCAAAATCTAAGGAATTGGCCGAACAAGAACTTTGGGCCTTGGCGGGCGGGGCCAATCGTTTGGTGCTCTCCGAAGAAAATTTTCTTGGTCCAATGTGGCGGATCAAAAAGGGGAGGCGCGTTCCCCCCCTTTATCCGAATTCCGACTCCCAGTTGGAAAAGCTTATTCCTTATTTCGGCGGCCGCCCGTTGTCACTTTTTCTTGCCGTCCGCAATCCCGCCGATTTGATCGCCTCAGCGTATTCGCAATCGCTCGTTGGCGGGAAGGCCGAACCTTTCAAAGATTTTTCCGAAGGGATGACATTTCACGACGTGCGCTGGTCAAACGTTGTACGGCGTCTTAGTCTTGTTCCAGAAGTGGCCGAGATTTATGTTTGGCGCTATGAGGATTACCCGGCCAACTTTGTACGTATCATGCGTAAATTGGTTGGATGGAAACTCGGCCAGCATGTTGAACCAATTGCCCGTCGAGTTCATTCAGGGATGTCGCAACGCGCGGTCGAGCAGGTCTTGCAACAGGCGTCGCCGACGGACAGCCGCGCCCAGCAACGCGAGATGGCAATTGCGGCACGATCCCTGTTTCCGACAGCGCCTGAAAATCCACGATACTCTCCTTGGTCGCAAAATGAGATTGAAGTGGCGGCCTCTGCCTATCGTTCGGACTTTGAAGATGTCTCGAAGATGGAGAAGGTCAAAGTGATAGGGGCGTGGCAGCCGCGCAAGTAACGCAAACCTCCTCGCGTGTCTTGCCAAGCGCCTCACCATGGCATATATCGCTTTCGTCGCATGTGGCGACGGCATAAAGGGCAGCATCATGGCAGCAAAACGCACAAATCCGCTTCAGTTCATTCAAGAAGTGCGCGGCGAAGGGGCGAAAATCACATGGCCAACACGTCGTGAGGTCGTTTTGACCACGGCGATGGTTATGGTGATGGCAACGCTCATGGGAATCTTCTTTTCCTTGGTTGATATGGCGATCCGCTCGGGTCTGCAATTTGGCCTTGGGTTCTTCGCATAAAAAAATCGCCTCAATTGGCTTGAATTCACTTGGTTTCAGGGATACTTGAGGCATCAACATCATGGCAGGCGTGCAGCGATTCGGGCTGCGCGCTGTTTTTTGTTCAGGGTTGGATCGCACTAACCCTTTAGAATTTATACATCTTTTGGGGTTTTCCCAAAAATTGAGACAAGGACTGTGGCAAAATGGCTAAGCGTTGGTATTCGGTGAGCGTCCTCTCGAATTTCGAGAAAAAGATCGCCGAAGCAATTAAACTTGCTGCTGCGGAAGCCGGTCTTGAGGAAGAGATCGAAGAAGTACTGGTACCGACGGAAGAGATCATTGAGATCCGCCGTGGAAAAAAAGTGACCGCCGAGCGTCGCTTTATGCCGGGTTACGTTTTGATTCGCATGGAGATGAGCGATGAGGGCTACCACCTTGTAACCTCGATCAATCGCGTCACAGGATTTTTGGGTCCGCAGGGGCGTCCGATGCCGATGCGCGACGCAGAAGTGAATCAGATTTTGAACCGCGTTGAAGAGGGTCTAGAGGCGCCACGTACCTTGATCCATTTCGAAACCGGCGAAAAAGTTCAGGTTACCGACGGTCCGTTCGAAGGTTTCGACGGCATGGTCGAGGACGTGGACGAAGCAAATGGTCGCCTGAAAGTGACCGTAAGTATTTTTGGCCGCGCGACACCGGTCGAGTTGGAATTCACACAGGTAACAAAAGATATCTAGTGTGTGGTGTGGGCCTTCGGGTGCACGAAATTGTGGGAGGGGACCTGAGCGCGCTCAGAAATCCGAACCACACAACCATAGTCCCGCAAACGCGTTTGCGGTGAGTTGAAGAAGGAGAGGCCCGATGGCCAAGAAGATTGCTGGCACTATGAAGCTGCAGGTTCCTGCAGGCAAAGCCAACCCAAGCCCCCCCGTGGGACCCGCGCTGGGTCAGCGCGGCATCAACATCATGGAATTCTGTAAAGCGTTTAACGCGAAAACAGCGGACCTTGAAGTTGGCGCCCCTTGCCCGACCGTGATCACGTATTACCAAGACAAATCTTTCTCGATGGAAGTTAAGACTCCTCCGGCGTCTTATTTCTTGAAAAAAGCTGCAAACATCACGTCGGGTGCGAAAACACCTAGCCGTGAAACTGTGGGTACTGTGACTGCGAAGCAAGTCAAAGAAATCGCAGAAGCAAAAATGAAAGACCTGAACGCAAACGACATTGAGTCAGCTATGCTGATCATCATGGGTTCTGCGCGTTCTATGGGTATCGAGGTAAAATAATCATGGCAAAGCTCGGAAAACGCACAACCGCGGCACGCGCGGCATTTGCTGGTAAAGCAAACCTCACAGTTGAAGATGCTGTTGCATTGGTGAAAGCCAGTGCCGTTGCAAAATTCGACGAAACAGTTGAAATCGCGATGAACCTTGGTGTTGACCCACGTCACGCTGACCAAATGGTTCGCGGTGTTGTTGGCTTGCCAAACGGCACTGGCAAAACAGTACGTGTTGCTGTTTTCGCACGTGGCCCTAAGGCTGACGAAGCAACGGCTGCTGGTGCAGACATCGTTGGTGCCGAGGACCTTATGGAAATCGTGCAAAGCGGCAAGATCGAATTCGATCGCTGCATTGCGACACCAGACATGATGGGTGTTGTTGGTCGTCTTGGTAAGATCCTAGGCCCACGTAACCTGATGCCAAACCCACGCGTTGGTACTGTGACTATGGACGTTGAAGCTGCTGTTAAAGCGGCCAAAGGCGGCGAAGTTCAGTTCAAAGTTGAAAAAGCTGGTGTGATCCATGCTGGTGTTGGCAAAGTGTCCTTCACTGAAGCGCAACTGATTGAAAACATTCGTGCTTTCGTTGATGCGGTTGCCAAATTGCGCCCGTCGGGCAGCAAAGGAACCTACATGAAATCGATCGCTGTCAGCTCCACAATGGGCCCAGGCGTGACTTTGAATGTTGAAAGCGCAACTGGCAACTAGGCCAGTCTAAAGAATTCCGCGGGGCAACCCGCAGAATGGTGGGGCCGCCGATTTGGCCCCATCCTGTCCGAGACGGAGGGTGGCTTCGGCCATAAATCCTTCCTGAGATGGGGAACGAGACAATTTTTCGAGGGGCAACCCTCGGGTGATCTGGCCTCGGGACCCTGAAATTGGACCCGAACGGCCCAATCCCACACTGGGGGCGGGTCAAACTGAGCCGGGGGGCAACCCCCAAATTTGGAGAAAACTGTGGATAGAGCACAAAAAGAACAGTTGGTCGACGAACTCGGCCAAATCTTTGACAGCTCTGGCGTTGTAGTGGTTTGCCGCTACGAAGGCCTCACGGTTGCTGAAATGCAAGACCTTCGCGCTCAAATGAGCGAAGTCGATGGGTCTGTTCGCGTTGCCAAAAACAAGCTCGCCAAGATCGCCCTTGAGGGTAAGCCATGCGCAAGCATTGCGAGCCTCCTCAATGGCATGACTGTTCTCGCCTACTCTGAAGATCCTGTGGCCGCGGCCAAGGTTGTTCAGGCATACTCCAAAGGGAATTCCAAACTGGAAATTCTCGGTGGTGCTATGGGTGAGACGGCACTGGACGTCGCTGGTGTTATAGCCGTTGCAGCGATGCCGTCACGCGAGGAGCTTATCGCTTCTATCGTTGGCTGCATTGGGGCACCTGCTTCCAACATCGCCGGGGCCATTGGCGCGCCTGCAAGCAATATCGCGAGCATCTTGTCTACAATTGAAGACAAGCTTGCTGCTTAAGCAACATGAGCCTTCGTGGGGATTGTCCTTACACGTTGGAACACAACTTAAACGAACGGAAACAGTATAATGGCTGATCTGAAAAAACTTGCTGAAGAGATCGTTGGTCTTACCCTTCTCGAAGCACAAGAACTGAAAACTATCCTTAAAGACGAGTATGGCATTGAGCCTGCTGCTGGCGGAGCTGTTATGATGGCTGGCCCAGCAGATGCTGGTGCAGACGCAGAAGAGCAAACAGAATTCACAGTAATTCTGAAATCTGCTGGTGCGTCCAAAATCGGCGTCATCAAAGAAGTCCGCGGCATCACAGGTCTTGGCCTGAAAGAAGCTAAAGACCTCGTAGACGCTGGCGGCAAAGCTGTCAAAGAAGGCGTTTCGAAAGAAGAAGCTGAAGACATCAAAGCTAAGCTCGAAGCAGCTGGCGCAGAAGTCGAAGTTAAGTAATTACGTCGGGCATTGCGCCCGAGTGATTGCAAAAATTGGCTGGATCCGGGGTTATTCCGGGTCCAGCTTATCGCGTCTTAGAAACGGTCTGCGGCACGCGGGCATTTCCTAAGAGGCGGTTCAATGGATCGGGCGGAGCCGGTGGGCCGGTTTCGAGAATAGATCCGAATTGTTTTGTTTTGCGATACGTCCTTGTTGCCCAGCTTGGATGTCTCTGCGAAAAATCTGAAAGGTGACCACGCACATGGCTCAATCTTACCTTGGCCAAAAACGGCTTCGCAAATACTTCGGTAAAATCCGCGAAGTTCTCGAGATGCCGAATCTTATCGAGGTTCAGAAATCCTCGTACGACTTGTTCTTGAAATCTGGTGATCAGCTTACGCCCCTCGACGGCGAAGGCATCAACGGCGTATTTCAGTCGGTTTTCCCGATCAAAGATTTCAACGAAACATCCATTCTTGAGTTCGTAAAGTACGAGCTCGAAAAGCCGAAATACGATGTAGAAGAATGTCAGCAACGTGACATGACTTACAGCGCGCCTTTGAAGGTGACGCTCCGCCTCATCGTGTTTGATATCGACGAAGATACAGGCGCGAAATCGGTTAAAGACATCAAAGAACAAGACGTGTTCATGGGCGATATGCCTTTGATGACACCGAATGGTACCTTTGTTGTCAACGGTACCGAGCGCGTAATCGTTTCGCAAATGCACCGCTCACCCGGCGTGTTCTTTGACCACGACAAAGGCAAAACCCACTCCTCGGGTAAACTTTTGTTCGCGTGCCGGATCATTCCTTACCGTGGGTCTTGGTTGGATTTCGAATTCGACGCCAAAGATATCGTGTTCTCACGGATTGACCGTCGTCGCAAATTGCCTGTGACCACATTGCTTTATGCTTTGGGCATGGATCAAGAAGACATTTGCAACGCGTATTATGATACTGTGAACTACACGCTTAAGAAGAACAAAGGTTGGGCAACCAAGTTCTTCCCAGAGCGCGTACGTGGCACACGTCCGACTTATGATCTGGTTGACGCGAAAACCGGTGAAGTGATTGCCGAAGCTGGCAAGAAGATCACGCCTCGCGCCGTGAAGAAACTTGTTGAAGACGCTGCCGTTACTCAGCTTCTTTTGCCGTTCGAGCAAATCCTGGGCAAGTTTGTTGCACGAGACATGATCAATGAAGAAACTGGCGCGATCTATGCCGAAGCTGGCGATGAGTTGGCGTTCGAGTACGATAAAGCTGGCGAAATCACGGGCGGTTCTTTGCAGGAACTTCTTGATGCGGGCATCACCGAGATCCCCGTTCTTGACATCGATAACGTCAATGTTGGGCCTTACATCCGCAACACAATGGCGGCAGATAAAAACATGGGTCGCGACACAGCGCTCATGGATATCTACCGTGTGATGCGTCCTGGCGAGCCACCCACCGTTGAAAGCGCGAGCGCGTTGTTTGACACATTGTTCTTTGATAGCGAACGTTATGATCTCTCGGCCGTTGGTCGTGTGAAAATGAACATGCGTCTTGATCTGGATGCGGATGATTCCATTCGTACCCTGCGCAAAGAAGACATCGTTTCCTGTATCAAAGCGCTTGTTCAATTGCGCGATGGCAAAGGCGACATCGACGACATTGACCACCTCGGCAACCGTCGTGTGCGTTCTGTTGGCGAATTGATGGAAAACCAATACCGTGTTGGCCTGTTGCGCATGGAACGTGCGATCAAAGAGCGGATGTCTTCCGTTGAGATCGACACTGTCATGCCACAAGACCTGATCAATGCGAAACCAGCGGCTGCTGCGGTGCGTGAATTCTTCGGCTCTTCGCAGCTGTCGCAGTTCATGGACCAAACCAACCCGCTCTCGGAAGTCACGCACAAGCGTCGTCTTTCTGCGCTTGGGCCTGGCGGCTTGACGCGCGAACGTGCGGGCTTTGAGGTTCGTGACGTTCACCCAACACACTATGGTCGTATGTGTCCAATTGAGACTCCAGAGGGTCCGAATATTGGTCTGATCAACTCGCTGGCGACTTTTGCCCGCGTGAACAAATACGGCTTTATCGAAACGCCTTATCGCAAGGTTGTCGACACCAAAGTGACTGACGAAGTTCAGTACATGTCGGCTACCGAAGAGATGCGTCACACAGTTGCGCAAGCAAACGCGCAGCTCGATGACGAAGGCAAGTTCAAAAACGACCTCGTGTCGGCACGTCAATCTGGCGAGTATACATTGAGCCCAGCGGCAAACATCGACTTGATCGACGTTTCGCCAAAACAGCTGGTCTCGGTTGCGGCTTCGCTTATTCCGTTCCTCGAAAACGATGACGCCAACCGTGCCTTGATGGGCTCGAACATGATGCGTCAAGCCGTTCCTTTGCTACAGGCTGAAGCGCCTTTGGTTGGGACCGGTATTGAGGAAGTGGTTGCACGCGACTCCGGTGCTTCGATCATGGCGAAACGCCAAGGTATCGTTGACCAAGTTGATGCGCAGCGTATCGTTGTTCGTGCGACGCATGATCTTGAACTCGGCGATGCTGGCGTAGACATCTATCGTCTGCGTAAGTTCCAACGCTCAAACCAAAACACCTGTATTAACCAACGCCCGTTGGTAAAAGTAGGCGATATTGTCGGCAAAAACGAAGTTATTGCTGACGGCCCGTCCACGGATATTGGCGAATTGGCTTTGGGTAAAAACGTGATTGTCGCGTTTATGCCTTGGAATGGCTACAACTACGAAGACTCCATCCTGATCTCAGAGCGTATCGTTCGCGACGACGTGTTTACTTCGGTTCACATCGAAGAATTCGAAGTTGCCGCACGTGATACAAAGCTTGGTCCTGAGGAAATCACACGCGATATTCCAAACGTTGGTGAAGAAGCGCTGCGCAACCTCGACGAGGCTGGCATTGTTTACATCGGCGCAGAAGTTCATCCCGGTGACATCCTCGTGGGTAAAATCACGCCGAAGGGCGAAAGCCCAATGACGCCTGAAGAAAAGCTTCTTCGCGCGATCTTCGGTGAAAAAGCCTCTGACGTACGTGACACTTCGTTGCGTGTGAAGCCGGGTGATTTCGGGACTGTTGTTGAAGTGCGTGTTTTCAACCGCCACGGCGTTGAAAAAGACGAACGTGCGTTGCAAATCGAGCGTGAAGAAGTCGAACGTTTGGCGCGTGACCGCGACGACGAGCTGACAATTCTTGATCGCAACATCTATCAGCGTCTTAAATCTATGGTTCTGGGTAAAACCGTTGCCAAGGGTCCGAAGGGCGTTAAGCCTGGGTCCGAAGTAACCGAAGATCTATTGGGCATGTTGTCCAAGGGTCTATGGTGGCAGCTCGCACTTGAAGATGAAGAAGCAGCAAAAATCATCGAAGCTCTGAACGCGCAATACGACGTGCAGAAAAAGATGATGGAAGCGCGCTTCGAGGATAAAGTCGAGAAAGTGCGCCGCGGCGATGATTTGCCTCCGGGTGTGATGAAGATGGTTAAAGTCTTTATTGCTGTGAAGCGTAAGCTTCAGCCAGGTGATAAAATGGCGGGTCGTCACGGGAACAAAGGTGTTATTTCCAAGGTTGTCCCTATGGAAGACATGCCGTTCCTCGCGGATGGTACGCCAGTTGACTTCTGTTTGAACCCACTGGGTGTGCCTTCGCGGATGAACGTTGGTCAGATCCTTGAAACCCACATGGGTTGGGCGAGCCGTGGTTTGGGTATCCAAATCGACGAAGCGCTTGGTGAATATCGTCGTTCTGGCGATATGACTCCTGTTCGGGACGCGATGAAGTTTGCTTATGGCGATGATGTCTATGACGAAGGCATCGCCGACATGACTGAAAAGCAATTGTTGGAAGCTGCGGGTAACGTTACCGGCGGTGTGCCAATCGCGACACCGGTTTTTGACGGCGCCAAAGAGGCGGATGTTAACGACGCGTTGACGCGGGCTGGCTTTGACACTTCTGGTCAATCGGTTCTGTTTGATGGTCGTACAGGCGAGCAATTCGCCCGTAAAGTGACCGTGGGTATGAAATACCTGCTCAAACTGCATCACCTCGTGGACGACAAAATCCACGCACGTTCAACTGGGCCTTACAGTCTTGTCACGCAGCAACCTCTGGGCGGTAAAGCTCAGTTCGGTGGCCAGCGTTTCGGGGAGATGGAAGTCTGGGCACTCGAAGCATATGGCGCGGCTTACACGCTGCAAGAGATGCTGACCGTGAAATCCGATGACGTTGCCGGACGGACGAAAGTCTATGAAAGCATTGTCAAAGGTGAAGATAATTACGAGGCCGGTGTGCCCGAAAGCTTCAACGTGCTTGTCAAAGAAGTCCGGGGCCTCGGCCTCAACATGGAACTCCTGGATGCGGAGGAGGATGAGTAGGGCCCCGTGCCTTACTCCTCCCACCTTCCCCTGATTATAAGGAACGCAAAATGAACCAGGAACTTACAAATAACCCGTTTAACCCGCTCACACCCCAAAAGACTTTTGACGAGATCAAAGTTTCTTTGGCGAGCCCGGAACGGATTCTCTCGTGGTCTTACGGCGAAATTAAAAAGCCTGAGACCATCAACTATCGCACGTTCAAACCAGAACGTGACGGTCTTTTCTGTGCGCGTATTTTTGGCCCGATCAAAGACTACGAATGTCTTTGCGGCAAATATAAGCGCATGAAATATCGCGGCGTTGTCTGCGAGAAATGTGGTGTTGAAGTTACGCTTCAAAAAGTGCGCCGTGAGCGCATGGGCCACATCGAACTTGCAGCACCCGTTGCGCACATCTGGTTCCTCAAGTCGTTGCCATCGCGCATCGGCCTGATGCTGGATATGACACTGCGCGATCTTGAACGTATTCTCTACTTTGAAAACTACGTTGTGATCGAGCCGGGCCTCACCGACCTCACTTATGGTCAATTGATGTCCGAAGAAGAGTATATGGACGCCCAAGACGCGTTCGGTATGGATGCCTTCACTGCCGGTATTGGCGCTGAAGCGATCCGTGAAATGCTCTCCTTGATCGACCTTGAATCCGAGGCCGAAACACTTCGTGCTGACTTGGCCGAAGCAACGGGTGAGTTGAAGCCAAAGAAGATCATCAAACGCCTTAAAATCGTTGAGAGCTTCCTTGAGTCCGGCAACCGTCCTGAGTGGATGGTTATGACGGTGATCCCAGTGATCCCGCCAGAGTTGCGCCCCTTGGTTCCGCTTGATGGTGGCCGTTTTGCGACGTCCGACCTCAACGATCTGTATCGTCGTGTGATCAACCGTAACAACCGTTTGAAACGCCTTCTTGAGCTGCGTGCGCCCGATATTATTGTGCGTAACGAAAAACGTATGTTGCAAGAATCCGTTGATGCGTTGTTTGACAACGGCCGTCGTGGTCGTGTGATTACTGGGGCCAACAAGCGTCCTTTGAAATCATTGTCTGACATGCTCAAAGGTAAGCAAGGTCGTTTCCGTCAAAACCTTTTGGGTAAACGCGTCGACTTCTCTGGCCGTTCGGTAATTGTGACCGGTCCTGAGTTGAAACTGCATCAATGTGGTCTTCCCAAGAAGATGGCGTTGGAGCTGTTTAAACCGTTTATCTATTCGCGTCTTGAAGCCAAAGGCCTGTCTTCCACTGTGAAGCAAGCCAAGAAACTCGTGGAAAAAGAACGTCCCGAAGTTTGGGACATCTTGGATGAGGTTATTCGGGAACACCCCGTCATGCTCAACCGCGCGCCTACGCTTCACCGTCTTGGTATCCAAGCGTTTGAACCGATCCTGATCGAAGGGAAAGCTATTCAGCTTCACCCCCTCGTTTGTTCGGCCTTTAACGCTGACTTTGACGGCGACCAAATGGCGGTTCACGTTCCTTTGAGCCTTGAAGCACAGCTTGAAGCACGTGTTTTGATGATGTCCACGAACAACGTTTTGTCGCCCGCCAACGGTGCGCCAATTATCGTTCCATCGCAGGACATGATCTTGGGCCTTTATTACATCACTCTCATGCGTCAAGGCATGATTGGTGAAGGCATGGCCTTCGCGGATGTGGATGAGGTTCAACACGCTCTTGATGCTGGTGTCGTTCACTTGCACTCCAAAATCATCGCGCGGGTTCCGCAAATCGATGAAGAAGGCAACGAGATCATGGTGCGGTTTGAAACCACACCTGGTCGTGTTCGCCTCGGTGCGCTTTTGCCGAAGAATGCAAAAGCACCGTTTGAGTTGGTGAACAACTTGCTGAGGAAGAAAGACGTTCAGAAAGTCATCGACACGGTCTACCGTTATTGCGGTCAGAAAGAGTCAGTTATCTTCTGTGACCACATCATGACCATGGGTTTCCGCGAAGCGTTTAAAGCGGGCATTTCCTTTGGTAAAGACGACATGGTTATCCCAGATACAAAATGGGCAACCGTTGACGAAACACGCGATCAAGTGCGTGACTTTGAACTTCAATATATGGACGGCCTGATTACTCAGGGCGAGAAGTATAACAAAGTTGTCGATGCTTGGTCCAAGTGTAACGACAAAGTCACTGATGCGATGATGAACACCATTTCCGCTCTGAAAATTGACGAAAATGGCGCTGAAATGGAGCCGAACTCGGTTTACATGATGGCCCACTCTGGTGCGCGTGGTTCGGTCACTCAGATGAAACAGCTCGGCGGGATGCGTGGTCTTATGGCCAAGCCGAACGGCGACATCATCGAGACACCGATTATCTCGAACTTTAAAGAGGGCCTCTCGGTTCTTGAGTACTTCAACTCTACCCACGGTGCGCGTAAAGGTCTGTCTGATACCGCGCTTAAAACGGCGAACTCGGGTTATCTGACACGTCGTTTGGTGGATGTTGCACAGGATTGTATCGTTCGCGAACATGACTGTGGAACGGAATTGTCTATTACGGCTGAAGCGGCTGTAAAAGACGGTGAAGTTGTTGCAAGCATCGCTGAGATTGTTCTTGGGCGCGTTGCTGCGGAGGATGTCCTGAAACCAGGCACCGACGAAGTGATCGTTTCCAAAAACGAAGTCATCGACGAGCGTAAATCCGACCTTATCGAAGCTGCTGGTGTGGCAACGATGCGGATGCGCAGCCCGTTGACTTGTGAGGCTGAAGAAGGCGTCTGCGCCATGTGTTACGGTCGTGACCTTGCACGCGGTACCTTGGTGAACCAAGGCGAAGCGGTTGGTATTATTGCGGCGCAATCCATTGGTGAGCCTGGTACACAGCTAACAATGCGGACGTTCCACATTGGTGGCGTTGCACAGGGTGGTCAACAGTCGTTCCAAGAAGCCAGCCACACAGGCAAAGTCGGGTTCAAGAACGAGCTTCTGCTTAAGAACTCCTCGGGTGAATCGATTGTTATGGGCCGCAACATGCTTCTCACAATCGAGGATGAAAGCGGCGTTGAGCTTGTAAGTCACAAGATCAGTTACGGTTCGAAAATCCACGTTAAAGCGGGTTCGAATGTTACCCGTGGCGATAAGCTGTTTGAATGGGATCCCTATACGCTCCCAATCATTGCCGAAAAAGCGGGTACTGCGAAATTTGTTGACCTCGTAAGCGGTATTTCCGTGCGCGACGAGACCGATGACGCAACAGGCATGACACAGAAAATCGTTATCGATTGGCGTGCTGCACCTAAAGGCAACGAACTCAAGCCTGAGATTTTCATCATTGGTGAAGATGGTGAACCGTTGCGCAATGATGTGGGCAACCTTGTTTCCTATCCAATGTCGGTTGACGCTGTTCTCTCGATCGAAGAGAGCTCGGAAGTTCAAGCGGGTGATGTGATTGCGCGCATTCCACGTGAGGGTGCGAAAACCAAGGACATTACCGGTGGTCTGCCACGGGTTGCGGAACTCTTTGAGGCACGTCGTCCCAAAGACCACGCGATCATCGCAGAAATCGACGGCTTTGTTCGTTTCGGTCGCGACTACAAAAACAAGCGTCGGATCTCGATTGAGCCAAAAGACGAGAGTCTGGAGCCAGTGGAATACATGGTTCCAAAAGGGAAGCACATCCCAGTAGCCGAGGGCGATTTCGTCCAAAAAGGCGACTACATCATGGATGGCAACCCTGCGCCGCATGACATTCTTGCAGTTATGGGTGTTGAAGCTCTTGCCAACTATATGGTCGAGGAAGTTCAAGAAGTTTACCGTCTCCAGGGCGTGAAGATTAACGATAAACACATCGAGGTTATCGTTCGTCAGATGCTCCAGAAATGGGAAATTCTGGACAGCGGTGAAACCACATTGCTCAAAGGCGAGCACGTGGATAAAGCCGAGTTTGATGCCGCAAATGCCAAAGCGGAGGCCGCTGGTCGCCGTCTTGCATCTGGGGAACCCATCCTTCTTGGTATCACCAAAGCGTCGCTTCAAACGCGTTCGTTCATCTCGGCGGCGTCCTTCCAAGAGACAACCCGCGTGCTCACCGAGGCTTCGGTCCAAGGCAAGCGCGACAAACTGGTTGGCCTCAAAGAGAACGTCATCGTGGGCCGCTTGATCCCTGCTGGCACCGGTGGTGCCACGCAACAAGCGCGTGCCATTGCTGTTCAGCGTGACAACGTGGTTCTGGAAGCCCGCCGCGCGGAAGCCGAGCAGGCAGCCGCAATTGCTGCCCCTGTGGTGCCCAAGGACGTGATCGGCGGCGATGTGTTCTCAACACCCGCTTCCGAGACCGAAGAAAGCCGCGACTCTTAATAAAGTCCGACTAGCAAATTAAATTGGGCCCCTGCGTTTACCAACGCGGGGGCCTTTTCCGTTTATCGCCGCTTGGTGCTAACTTTGGGCTGGGAAAATCGAAAAGGCAGGCCTAGGTTGTCAAAAAACAACCGCGAGATCGCCCATGGCTCAGGACTACAACAATCAAGTGATCGGTCTTGTTCGGTTCTCGTTTCCGGCGCTGTCGGGCTTTTCTAAGGGCGGTGATGATCTCAACGAACTTGAGGCGTTTCTCTATGATCCTGAGAGGCTTGAACGCCGGTTTTATTTGTTCGAAAAGCTTTGCCTGCCGTCTTTACTTGCGCAAACCGACCCCGATTTTACGTGCGTCTTCCTTGTGGGGAACAGCCTCCCGCTAGCGGCAAAAGACAACCTTAAGGCGCTACTTGCTCCGCTCTCGAACGCACGGATCGTTGCGCGTGAGAGTGAACACAATTATGCGGCCATTCGCAAAGTCTATGACAGCATCCCTCAAGACGGTTTTAGCCACCGGACGAGTTTTCGGCTGGATGATGATGATGCGGTCTCCAATGATTATATCAAACGCCTAAAGCGAACGGCGCGGAAGTTAGAACCCCTTTGCAAACCGAAGCAACCTATTGCGCTTTCCTTCAATCGAGGGTTTTACGTTCAGATTAAAAACGGCGAAAATCGCATTTTTGACGCCTGCGAACGCACACCTTTATCGGTTGGCTCGGCACTTTTCGCCCAAGCGGGGCACCCCGAAAATGTCTATGCCCGCAATCATCGTTTTCTCGGTCAATTCTTTAATCTTTATTCCGATGTCTCGGAACCAAATTTCATTCGCGCAATCCATCGGGACAATGACAGCGATCCGGTGATTGTCGGACATTCAAACAAGCTCTCCAACGCGGAGATCAAGACGGGTATCGATACGCATTTTCCGATCCCTTTTGACACATTACAGGACCTCTAATGTACGAGTCTACGCAGGGTGAAAATTTACGCGGCGCCGCGATGATGAGCGCTTCGATGGCGGGCTTTACGGTGAACGATGCGTTCATGAAAGTCCTGCTAGAGGATATGCCATTTTATCAAGGCTTGTTGATTCGAGCTGTGATTGTCGGGGTGATGATTGTCGCATTTGCAAAGTTCACAGGAGGACTAGACCTTCGTTTGACCCGCCGCGATAGCTGGATCGTTTTTTGGCGGACCGTCGGTGAAGTTTCTGCTTCTTTCCTTTTCATAACGGCCCTCATGCATATGCCTCTGGCCAACACCACGGCTATTATGCAATCGCTCCCCTTAACTGTCGCCCTCGCAGGGGCCCTCTTTTTCAGGGAGCCGCTTGGTTGGCGTAGACTGACTGCGATTTTTGCTGGGTTCTGCGGGGTGATGCTCATTGTCCGGCCCGGGACTGATTTCAATTTCTATGCGCTCTATGCCTTGGGGGCGGTCTTTGCCGTGACGTTACGCGATCTTGCGTCACGCCAACTTTCCCCCACCGTTAGGACCTTGCCCGTTATATTTTTTGCGACCATCGGGAATGCGGGCTTAGGATTCGCTCTGTTTGTTCTAGGGGGAGGTGCCTCGGAGCCTTGGCAGGACATCGGAGCCCAACAGGTTTTCTTGCTCGTAGGAGCGTCGGCATTCTTGGTTGTCGGGTATGCGTTTTCCGTGAGTTCGATGCGGGTAGGAGCCCTCGCGGTTGTGACACCTTTTCGCTATACGGCGATCCTCTTTGCGCTTATCCTTGGGTTTGTGGTGTTTGATGACTGGCCAGATACGTTCACGCTTATTGGGGCGGGAATCGTTGTGTTATCTGGGCTGGTGACATTGTTCAGGGAACAACTTGCCGCGAAGCGGGCGCGCTTGGCCTTAAACCGATGAGAATTCGATCCGGTGGGAATGCGCGTTTGCGAACAGAAAAATCGTGGGGCAAATTACGTGCATCCCACGATCTCGGCGAAAAATTGGCCTCGTTTTCGCATTGGGTAGGAATCGCGCTGACCTGTGTTGACAATGGCGGCGACTCCCCATAAATAGCGCCTACTTGGCATGGGTGTATTCCCGATTTGCCGTATTCAAAACCGAAGTGGTCACGATCCGGGCCTTATTGCTCCGATCCTCTGAATGCCCACCGCGTCGTTCCCACACTGGGGATGGATGTGGTTTTTTTGCGTTTTGTGCACGGGATGTGCCTATGAGCCATACGGGGCGTCGTCCCGTTTTGAAATTTTGTGTTGCAACACGGGGAAATAACCGGAATGCCAACTATACAACAGCTGATCCGCAAGCCGCGCCAGCCGAAAGTAAAGCGTCAGAAATCCATGCACCTGCAGGCTTGTCCTCAGAAGCGTGGCGTCTGCACACGTGTCTATACAACGACACCAAAGAAACCAAACTCTGCTATGCGTCGCGTCGCCAAAGTGCGTCTGACAAATGGTTTTGAGGTCATTAGCTACATCCCGGGTGAAGGTCACAACCTTCAGGAGCACTCTGTTGTTCTTATCCGCGGCGGTCGTGTAAAAGACCTTCCGGGTGTTCGCTACCACGTTC
This sequence comes from Falsihalocynthiibacter sp. S25ZX9, assembly GCF_041205405.1. Lineage (NCBI taxonomy): Bacteria > Pseudomonadati > Pseudomonadota > Alphaproteobacteria > Rhodobacterales > Roseobacteraceae > Falsihalocynthiibacter > Falsihalocynthiibacter sp. S25ZX9. The sequence goes on along the minus strand of NZ_JBGFCD010000030.1, from coordinate 2,882 downwards.
TGCGCGGTGTGCTGGATACCCAAGGTGTTAAAGATCGTAAGCAACGTCGTTCGAAATACGGCGCTAAGCGTCCTAAATAAAGGGAGACTGAGATGTCCCGTCGTCACGCCGCTGAAAAGCGCGAAGTTCTTCCAGACGCTAAGTTTGGGGATAAAGTTCTTACCAAGTTCATGAATAACCTCATGATCGATGGTAAAAAATCCGTTGCTGAGAGCATTGTTTACAACGCGTTTGATCGCGTTGAAGACAAGATCAAACGCGCACCTGTAGAAGTGTTCCATGAAGCACTCGAAAACATCAAACCTTCCCTCGAAGTGCGTTCGCGCCGCGTGGGTGGTGCGACGTATCAGGTGCCTGTTGATGTGCGCCCTGAGCGCCGCGAAGCACTTGCGATCCGTTGGTTGATCACGTCTGCGCGCAAGCGTAACGAGAACACAATGGAAGAGCGTCTTGCTGGTGAGTTGTTGGATGCGGTTAATAACCGTGGCACAGCCGTCAAAAAGCGCGAAGATACCCACAAAATGGCCGAAGCGAACAAAGCTTTCAGCCATTACCGCTGGTAAACCCTTAGGGCTTAGGACCAACATAATGGCACGCGATTATCCCCTCGACAGATACCGCAACTTCGGCATCATGGCGCACATCGACGCAGGTAAAACAACCTGTTCCGAGCGCATCCTGTTTTATACAGGCAAGTCCCACAATATTGGTGAGGTGCACGATGGTGCGGCCACTATGGACTGGATGGAGCAAGAGCAAGAGCGCGGTATTACTATTACTTCGGCTGCAACAACGACGTTCTGGGAGCGCACCGAAGACGGTGACAACCCAGACGGCGAAAAGCACCGGATGAACATTATCGACACACCAGGTCACGTTGACTTCACAATCGAAGTTGAGCGTTCCTTGGCTGTTCTCGATGGTGCTGTTGCGGTTCTGGACGCGAATGCGGGTGTTGAACCACAGACTGAAACTGTTTGGCGTCAGGCTGACCGTTATAAAGTTCCGCGCATTGTTTTTGTCAACAAAATGGACAAAATCGGCGCGGACTTCTTCAACTGTGTTCATATGATCGAAGATCGTACGGGCGCTGTTGCGGCTCCAATCCAAATCCCAATCGGTTCAGAAACCGAACTCGAAGGCTTGGTCGATCTTGTGACCATGGAAGAGTGGGTTTGGGAAGGTGAAGACCTTGGCGCATCTTGGGAAAAACGCCCAATCCGTGCTGAACTTCTTGAGTTGGCGACTGAATGGCGCGGCAAACTGATTGAGATTGCTGTCGACATGGATGACGCGGCAATGGAAGCTTACCTCGAAGGCAATGAGCCTGATGTTCCAACCTTGCGTCGCCTTATTCGCGCAGGGACTTTGGCCATCAAATTCATTCCCGTTCTTTGTGGTTCTGCGTTCAAAAACAAAGGCGTTCAGCCTCTGTTGAATGCTGTGATCGACTATCTTCCATCCCCGATGGACGTTGTGGATTACATGGGCTTTAGACCAGGTGACGAGACAGAAACCCGTAATATCCCGCGTCGCGCGGATGATAATATGGCGTTCTCGGGACTTGCGTTCAAAATCATGAACGACCCCTTCGTTGGTACACTGACGTTCACACGCATCTACTCTGGTGTGTTGAACAAAGGTGACAACCTTCTGAACTCTACGAAAGGCCGCAAAGAGCGCGTCGGTCGTATGATGATGATGCACTCCAACGATCGCGAAGAGATCCAAGAAGCATTTGCGGGCGACATTATCGCGCTTGCAGGCCTCAAAGATACAACAACGGGTGACACTCTGTGTTCCGTTGCTGATCCAGTAGTTTTGGAAACGATGACGTTCCCAGAGCCTGTTATCGAGATCGCGATTGAGCCTAAAACAAAGGCTGACCAAGAAAAAATGTCGACTGGCCTTGGCCGTTTGGCAGCTGAGGATCCTTCCTTCCGCGTTGAGACTGACCTTGAGTCCGGTCAAACAATTATGCGCGGCATGGGCGAGCTTCACCTCGATATCCTCGTGGACCGTCTTAAGCGTGAGTTTAAGGTTGAAGCGAATATCGGTGCTCCACAAGTTGCCTACCGCGAGACCATTGGCCACGAAGTTGAGCACGTTTACACCCACAAGAAACAGTCGGGTGGTTCGGGTCAATACGCTGAAGTTAAACTACAGATCATCCCAACTGAGCCGGGCGAGGGTTACTCCTTCGAAAGCAAAGTCGTTGGTGGGTCTGTTCCGAAAGAATACGTACCGGGTGTTGAAAAAGGCATTAAATCGGTTATGGATAGTGGCCCCCTTGCTGGCTTCCCCGTGATCGACTTTAAAGTCATTCTTATCGAGGGTAAGTACCACGATGTTGACTCCAGCATCCTCGCATTCGAAATCGCTGCACGTATGTGTATGCGGGAAGGTATGCGGAAAGCTGGCGCGAAATTGCTTGAGCCAATCATGAAGGTCGAAGTCATCACTCCAGATGAATACACTGGTAGTGTTATTGGCGATCTGACATCGCGTCGTGGTCATATTCAAGGGCAAGATACACGCGGTAACGCGATCGCTATCGATGCTTTCGTCCCATTGGCTAACATGTTCGGCTACATCAACAATTTGCGCTCAATGTCTTCGGGCCGCGCAAACTTCTCGATGCAGTTTGACCATTACGAACCAGTACCGTCGAATATCTCGGAAGAAATTCAGGCGAAATTCGCCTAATCGTAATTGCGGGTCAGATTTTATTCTGACCCGCTCACTAACCACTAGGAGAGCCTCATGGGTAAGGAAAAATTCCAACGTAACAAACCGCATTGTAACATTGGTACAATCGGCCACGTTGACCACGGTAAGACGACTTTGACAGCTGCGATTACGAAGCAGTTTTCGGACAACTT